>VHBQ01000024.1 GCA_016871855.1 Gemmatimonadota bacterium | reverse complement strand
GTGACGCCGCCGAGCACCTCGATCCCCTGACTGCGGATGCGGTCGCGGTTGATGCGCTTGAAGCGCGAGGGATTCGCCAGCGAGATGCGCACGACGGCGTCGTCCAGACGGTGCCGGAAGGCGATGAGCTGCAGGGTAGAGCTGACGGTCGGGGCAAGCTGACGTGTGGTGGTCACGCCGCCCTCGAACCCAAGCAGCGTCTCGGGGCGCAGGTCCGGATTGGGCACGAAGCGGTTGAGGGAGCCGGAGTAGAGCTCGCGCAGTGACGGAAAGCGCGAACGTTCGGACACACTGGCGTGCAGGTGCGTGCTGGTGCTTGGCTCGTGTGAGAGTCCCACGCGCCACCCGAGATTGCGGAACGTCTCGGGCGTCGCGGTGCGCCCTCCGGTCTCCCGCGACCGCGCCACGTCGTACGCCACGCCGCCCTCGACACGCGCATGGCGCAGCACCGGCCACTCCACTTCCGCGGCGCCGCTGGAGAGCGTCTGCCGGTACACGGCGGCGGCCGAAGACAGCGTCTCCTCGTAGCGCACGTCGGCGGCGGTGAGGCTCGCCCGCAGCGTCGCGGAGCCCAGCGAATGGGTGCCCAGGACGCGCATCGTCGAAGTACGCTCGCGGCCGATTTCGGTGGACTGCACCGACTGGTAGGTGCGGTCTTTGTACGAGTCGATCTGCAGCGCGCCGCGATTGACGCCTGCGCCCACCTCGAGGGACCCGAACCCCAGCGGCGTGGACAGCAGGCCCGAGTGCGCCGTGGCCATCGCCATCACGCGCTTGGCGTACGGGTAGCGCCACAGGCGAGGCCTTGCGAGGTGCTCTTCCGGAGGAACGCCCTTGGCGGCGTCGTATCCGGAGACGACGACGCCCGCGGCCCGGCCGTCCGATCGCGACCACCGCAACGACGCGAAACCGTCGCCCTGCCGCAGGTCAGTGCCGGTGCGCAAGCCGCGCGTCGCCGTGGCGTCGCGCGCGCCGTGGGCGAGCGCGAACCCGTCACGCTGGCGGTGGGCCCCACCGACGTTCAACGCGATGATGCCGTCGCGGAACGACCCGAGGCGGTGGCCGTAGCCGAGCGTCGCGGTCGTTGCGCCGTATTGATCGATGCCGGCGCCGGCTCGCAGGCGCCCCGTCGCGGGCGGCGCCTCGGGGTCGTGGGCAATCTCGACCGTACCGCCCAGTGAGTTCGGCCCGTTGAGCAGCGAGCTGAGTCCTCGCACCACAACCACCTTTTCGGCGCCCGTGAGGGGAATCAACGACGGATCGATGCGATGATCCCATCCCAGCGAGATTGGCAGGCCATTCAGCAGGATGGCCGCCTGTCGAGAATCCGAACCGCGCACCGACACTTCGTTCTCGCCGCGCGAGTTCTGCCGCACGAGGACAAAGGGCGTCTCGCGAAGCGCGTCCGCGAGCACCGGCGCCGGCGAGACGTGCAGCTCAGCCGGGCGAATGGCCACCGCCGCCGTACCGCCGATGACCTCCGCCTCGCGGGGCGTGGCGCTCACGCTGACCGGGGCGAGCGTCTGCGCCGGACGCGCGCCTCGCGTGCTGTCGGCGGGCGACGGCTTCTGGGCGACGGCGGTCGGGACAACGGCCAGTGCACAAACGAGGGCGAGACCGCAGCAGGACGGCGACAGTGACGTGGACATGGCCAGCAAAGGGAGGGCAGAGCGAACGGCAAGCGACCGGTGTTGGGTGGAAGATTAACGCGGCGCCAGGGGGAATTGTTGTCGGCGCGTCGCGCTCCGGCCATCTTCCCTTCGTGACGGCGCCCTTCTTTTACAAGCTCACGAACGGTTTCCGCATCACGGTGCGGCCGGCGTTTCTCCCCGACCAGTCGTCGGCGGAGCGACGGCAGTTCGTCTTCGCCTACTTCGTGCGGATCGAGAACGTCGGCGCGCGCGCGGCGCAGCTGCTGTCGCGCCGCTGGCACATTCATGACGACGTGGGCGAGGACACCGAGGTCGCCGGCGACGGTGTGGTCGGCGAGCAGCCCGTGATTCCGCCGGGGCACGTGCACGAGTATCAGAGCTTCTGCGTGCTCAAGGGGCCGAGTGGATTCATGGAAGGGGAGTACTTCTTCGAGGCCGCCGGGGGCGAGCGCTTCGCCTGCGAGATCCCGCGCTTTCTGCTTGAGGCCGGAAGCGCCTAGCGACGCTCGCTAGTCGAATCGCGGTTCGGCGCAGCGGACGGATTTCCGCGCCTGCGTCGCCGCGAAGTCGTCCAGCGCCCGCTGCATCACGCGCGAGTTCTCCGCGTGGCAGGTGAGGCAGGCGCCCACGGCGAGAATGCGACGCTGCTCCTCCACCGTGAACGGCCGCACGTCATCGCGCGTGGAGACCATTCCCTGGCGCGCGGCGAGGAAGCCGGTCCACGCGTCGCCCGGGAGTCCGTCAGACAGCGCCGCATGCTCCGGCGAAAACGTCCAGCGCCCCGTCCGCCCGGTGACAACGAATCGCAAACGACCGCGCCCGTATCCGAGCGCGACGGGATCCGCGTGGCACGAGGCGCACGTGCGCGCGGTCCGCGTCGTCGTGTGCGCCGCGATACGCGCGTACATGCGCCGGAAGATCGTGTCGGGAGCGCCGCCCGCTGTGCGATTGCGGTCGAGCGTCATGATCATTCCCGGCACGAACGTGTCCACCACGCCGCGCGGGTACTCTGCGTCGGTGGAGTCCCAGCGAATTCCCAGCGTCGGCGGCGCCGCTTCAAAGGGTCCCGATGTCTCCCGCCACGCGCCGGTCACGTCCTTCTGGTCCACGTGGTCGAACGCCTCCGCGGCCGGATCGAACGCCGTGTGGCACGTCGCGCAGCGCGGGGCCCAGGCCGTGTGGCAGGTGGTGCAGGAGAGCCGCGCGTGGCCGCGGCCTCGCGTGCAGGACGGAGTCGGCGGACGCAGCGGCGACCACGCGCCGGTGCGCTTGCGGCGCAGGCGAGCGGTGGAGTCGGCCGACAGCACGACATTGGAGAGCACCGCCCCCGACGCCGCGACCCCGAGCCGCTCGCCCGGCCGGAAGTGCCAGTTGCGCAACGTCAGCAGCGTCTGTGTCTCCGCGTCAGCGTGCGCTGGCGACACGGACGGGAGGCGCCGCGCGTGGCAGTCCTCGCAGCGGATCTGGACCTGCTCGCGGGCGTGGGTCACGACCTTGCCGGCGCCCATCACCTCGCCGGCCGTGTGGCAGTCGATGCAGTCAAGGCCGCGCGTCTGGTGCGCGTCCGGCGTGACGCGGGTGAACACGCGCCCGTCGGCGAGCTCGCGAAAGCGCGGGCGCGGCGTCGCGGCGTCTGCGGCCAGCGCGGCCGTGGACGGTGCGTCGCGCAACTCGTGCCAGCCTTCGTAGCTCGTGGAGATGCGCCCCGACCGGCTGTGGCAGCCGAAGCAGTAGCCGTTTCCAACGGCGACCGTGAAGGACGGATGGCGCAGCGGGATGTTTGTGCGCATCGCCGGCACGGTGGTCTGGTAGGCCTCGAGCTGGCGCAGCGCTTCCGCGTCGTAGGCGAGGTGGCACGAGTTGCACCCGCCGCCGCGCGCATCCTCGCCGATCGGCCCCCACTCGATCTTCTGCTGCCCGAGGTGGCACGAGGCGCAAAGCTGGCGGACATGCGAGTCGGCCGCCCCTTGCCCCAGGCTGCCCACGTGGGGCGGCAATTCGCCGGGCGGCTCGCCGAAGGCGCGGCGGTTCACCTCGACCACGCCGGACATCGTGGTCATGATGGAACGCTGGATGCGCGGGAGCACCGAGGCGTGGCAGCCGGCTTGAGCGCAAGTGCTCGCCGCGTCGGCAAGGTTTCCGGGCACGAGGACCATCCCCGCGTGCGCCGCGTCGGCCGTGCGCGCGGAGACGTCGCCGCCATGGCAGGCGGCGCAACCGATGCGCGCCGGCGCGTGCGACGAGTCGAGGCCCGCAACGCCTGCATGGCACACCAGACACCCCTCCGGCCGGCCACGCACCATCGGCGCATCCCAGGACGGCCGAGCGGCGTCGCCGGTGGCCGACGCCGCAACCGTCGCCCGGGCCCGCCCGCGCGAGCGGACGACCATCGCCAGCGTGAGCGTGGTCACGCCCGCGGCAAGGACCAGCCACCAGCCAAGAGAGGAACGGGAAGGCATCGGCGCGAAGGAAGGCTCCGGGGCGGAATAGGCAGCGCAGGGTCCGCGCGGTCAACCGGCCCGGCACCGACAAATAGCGCCCGCCCCAACATGATGTAAAGCACTATATCGGCATTTCCTCATGTTTTCCGGCTTTCCCCGACAGGTTCCGCAAGGTTACCTGACCGACGAGGGGTGATGGCCCGTGTACCGTCAAGGCGTGACACCGCTTCCCGCACTGGCGCGAGGAGCGTCCGATGTGAGGCCAGGATGAGTTCCTTCACCCGACGGAAGTTCCTCAAGATCTCGGCGGCGACGGTCACGGTGGCCAGCGGGGCCGCCGTGCTCTCCAAACACTCGGTCACTCCCGCGCAGGCCGCGAAGCGCCCCGCCACGGGCGTGCAGCGCATCCCGACGACCTGCGACATCTGCTTCTGGAAGTGCGGCGCGATCGCCTCGGTGCGCGACGGCGTGCTCTGGAAGATCGAGGGCAACCCGGACGACCCGCTGAGCCGCGGTCGCCTCTGCCCGCGCGGCACCGGCGGCGTCGGCGCGCACTTCGACCCGGACCGCCTGCGCCGGCCGCTCATCCGCCGCAGCGACCGCGGGCGCGACGCGTGGCACGAAGTCTCGTGGGACGAGGCCTTCGCATACATCGCGAAGAAGATGCACGCCATCAAGGCGGCCCACGGCCCCGAGGCCGTGGCCCTCTTCTCGCACGGCATCGGCGGCAACTTCCTCAAGCACACGCTGAAGGCCTTCGGCACGCCAAACATGGCCGCGCCGTCCTTCGCGCAGTGCCGGGGCCCCCGCGACACGGGCTTCCGTCTGACCTTTGGCGAGGACATCGGCTCGCCCGAGCGCACCGACATCAAGAACGCCCAGTGCCTCGTGCTCATCGGCAGTCACCTCGGCGAGAACATGCACAACTCGCAGGTGCAGGAGTTCGCCGACGCCGTGGGCAACGGGGCGACGGTCATCGTCGCCGATCCGCGCTTCTCCATCGCGGCCGGCAAGGCCAAGCACTATCTGCCGATCAAGCCGGGGACTGACCTCGCGCTGCTGCTCGCCTGGATGCACGTCCTCGTGCAGGAAGGGCTGTACGACAAGGAATATGTCGCCAAGCACGGATTCGGCTTCGAGCAGTTCGCCGCGCGGCTCGCGACATTCACTCCGGAGTGGGCCTACCCCGAGACGGGCATTGCGCCGGACGTGATTCGCGCCACCGCGCGCGAGATGGCGCGACACAAGCCCGCCACGCTTGTCCATCCCGGACGGCATGCCACCTGGTATGGCGACGACGCCCAGCGCAGCCGCGCCATCGCCCTCCTCAACGCGCTCCTCGGCTCCTGGGGAAGCAAGGGCGGCTTCTATACGCCGGCGAGCATGGACGTCCCCGCCTATCCGTATCCTGCGTATCCCAAGCCGGCCCGTCCGAAGGTGGACAACCCGGACCATCGCTATCCGTTTGCCCACGAGACCATCACGACCGGCATTCGCGAGGCGACCATCACCGGCAAGCCGTACCCGGTGAAAGGGTGGTTCGTCTACGCGACCAATCTGCTGCAGGCGCTTCCCAATGAGCAGGAGACCATTAAGGCCATCCAGAACCTCGACCTCCTGGTCGTCATTGACGTGGTGCCGAGCGAGATCGCCGGGTGGGCCGACGTCGTGCTGCCCGAGTCGGTCTACCTGGAACGCCACGACGACCTGAACGTCGAGCTCTTCCGGGAGCCGTTCGTCGCCCTGCGCCAGCCGGTGGTCGAGCCGCCGGGAGAGCAGAAGCCGAACTGGTGGATGGCCAAGCGCCTCGCCGAAACGCTGGGCCTCGGCCACTTCTATCCGTGGAAGGACATCGAGGAGTACTTCGCCCACCGGCTGACGGCCGCCGGACTGCGCTATGAGGAGCTCAAGGCCAAGGGCATCCTCCGCGGCGCCGCGGCGCCCATCTACGCCGCCGACGGTGTGCCGCTCACCTTCGAGACGCCGTCCGGCAAGATTGAGTTCTATTCGCCGCAGTTGGAGCAGGCCGGGTTCGACCCGGTCCCGGTCTATCGCAAGCATGAGGAGCCGCCACCCGGGGCCTTCCGCCTGCTGTTCGGGCGCTCACCCGTGCACACGTTCAGCCGCACGCAGACCAATCGGGTGCTCGCCGACATGATGGACGAGAACGAGATCTGGGTGAACGCCGATGTCGCCCGCCGGCTCGAACTGAAATCCGGCGAGTACGTGCGCCTGCGCAATCAGGACAACGTCCTCAGCAACCGCATCAAGGTGAAGGCGACCCAGCGCATCCGCCCGGACTGCGTGTACATGGTGCACGGTTTCGGGCATACGGCCAAGGGCCTGCGGCATACCTACCTCAAGGGAGCCAGCGACAGCCAGCTCGTCACGCGCTACGCCACGGACCCGCTCATGGGCGGCACCGGGATGAACGTGAACTTCGTCACCCTCGAACCGGAGGCGACCCGTGTCTAGGTACGGCATGGTCATCGACACCGTCCGGTGCGTCGGCTGCATGGATTGCGTGGTCGCGTGCAAGACGGAGAACAACGTTCCCGAGGGCTTCAATCGCGACTGGATCGCGTACGATGTGCAGGGCGAGTTCCCGACCCTGCAGATGGAGATCCGCTCGGAGCGCTGCAACCACTGCGATGCGCCGCCGTGCGTGTACTGCTGCCCGACGGGGGCCAGCCACGTGCACGACGTCGGCGGCGTGGTGCTCGTGGACTACGACAAGTGCATCGGGTGCAAGGCGTGCGTCGCGTCCTGCCCGTACGGCGCGCGCTTCATCAATCCTGAGGGCTACGCCGAGAAGTGCACCTTCTGCATCCATCGCGTCGAGGAGGGGCTTGATCCGGCCTGCGTGTCGGTCTGCCCGACGCACTGCATGCACTTCGGCGATCTGGACGACCCGAATAGCGAGGTCAGCACGCTCCTCGCCTCGCGCCGCCACCATACGCTGATGCCGGAAGCGGGCACGAAGCCGCGCATCTTCTACCTCACGTGAGCGCCCCGATGCAAGAACTCACCATCACGCGCCACAATGAGATGATCGACCCCCTGCTGCACATCTGGGGGTGGGAAATCCCGGTCTACCTGTTCCTCGGCGGACTCGTCGCCGGGATCATGATCATCTCCGGCTACTTTGTGCTGCAGCACCGCTACCGGCACACCGTCTTCACCACGTTCTACCTGCCGTACATCGCGCTGGCCCTGCTCAGCGGCGGCATGTTCGCCCTCTTCCTCGACCTCGAGCACAAGATCTACTTCTGGCGGCTGTACACGACCTTCGAGTGGACGTCGCCGATGTCGTGGGGGTCATGGATCCTGTTGATCATCTACCCGGCGCTCTGGGTGAACACGCTGATCCGCATTCCCGAGCCGTTCAAGGGAAAAATCCCGCTGTTCGACCGGCTCTCCGCCCTGCTGCACCAGCACCCCGTGCTCATCCGGAACATCGGCGTCCTGAACATGGTGCTGGGGGTCGCGCTGGGTATGTACACGGGTGTCCTGCTCAGCTCCTTCGGCGCGCGCCCGCTGTGGAACAGCGCGATGCTCTGGGCGCTCTTCCTCGTCTCCGGGCTTTCGGCCGCCGCCGCCTTTGTGCACCTCATCACGACGGACGTCTACGAGCGCGAGATGCTCGCCAAGGCCGACAACGCCTTCCTGACGCTCGAACTCTTCGTGTTCGGTGGGTTCATCACCGGCCTGCTGACGTCCACCAAGGTCCATATCGACGCGGTCCGCCTGCTGCTCGACGGCCCCTACGCGCCGGTCTTCTGGGTCTTCGTCATCGGCCTCGGCATTCTGGTGCCGCTCGCCATCCAGCTCTTCGCCGTCAACCACAAGATACGGCACACCGCCATCGCGCCGATCCTGGTGCTGCTCGGCGGTCTCACCCTGCGCTTCGTCATCGTCTACGCCGGTCAGTACAGCACCTGGGCCTGACCGGTCGCCTCACGGAGTCCTCGTATGGAAACCAAACCTGCCCAGCCGTACATGAACCCGTATGTCGCCGGGGTCGGACTCGGCCTCGTGCTCCTCGCCTCGTTCGTGGTGATGGGGCGCGGGATCGGCGCCTCGGGCGCCTTCGCCTCCACGATCACCGCTGGCGTTGACGCCGTGGCCCCCGGCCACGTCGCCGCCAACGCCGCGTATGCCGAGTACCTGAAGGAAGGCACCACGCCGTTCAAGGACTGGCTGGTCTTTGAGGTGCTCGGCGTCTTCGTCGGCGGCTGGCTCTCCGGCATGTTCGCGCACCGCGTGACGCGCACGGTGGAGAAGGGGCCGCGCATCAGCGTGCGCAACCGGCTCATCTTCGCCCTCATCGGCGGCGTCCTGATGGGTGTCGGCGCCAAGCTCGCGCGCGGCTGCACCAGCGGCCAGGCCCTCACCGGCGGCGCGCTGCTCAACGCCGGCAGTTGGGCGTTCATGATCATGGTCTTCGTGGGCGCCTACGGACTGGCCTACCTGATGCGGAGGCAGTGGACATGATGGCCCCATTCTTCAAGTACGGCATGTTCGGCGAGAACCTCAGCCTCGTCGTCGCCTTCCTCGTCGGCATCGGCTTCGGCTTCTTCCTCGAACGCGCCGGCTTCAACAGCGCGCGAAAGCTGGCCGCGCAGTTCTACTTCACCGACCTCACCGTCTTCAAGGTGATGTTCACGGCCATCGTCACGGCGATGCTCGGCGTCTACTGGCTCTCCGCGCTGGGCGTGATGGATCTCTCCCTCGTCTACCTGACGCCGACGTTCCTGGTCCCGCAGATAATCGGCGGGCTCGTGCTCGGTTTCGGCTTCGTCATCGGCGGCTACTGCCCCGGCACCGCCTGCGTGGGCGTCGCTACCGGGCGCGTCGACGCGATGGTGCTCCTCGTCGGCCTCTTCGCGGGCATCATCGGCTTCAATGAGGCCTATCCCCTGATCGCCGGCTTCTACAACTCCACCGGATACGGCCAGCTCACCCTGCCGCAGGTGACCGGGTTGCCGTACGGCCTCCTCGTCTTCGCCGTCGTGCTGATGGCGCTCGGCGGGTTCGCCGGCGCCGAGTGGATGGAGAAGCGAATGGCCGCCCGGAAGGCGGAGGCGTGAGCATGGTTGACTTCATCCGGAACCTCTCGCCGAATCGGCGGCTGGCGCTCGTCGCCGTCGTGCTCGGCCTGCTGGCCGTCGTCGGCCCCAATCCGTATCGCGGCGCCGCGGCGAGCGTGAATACCAAGGAGGCCGCGATTCAGATGGCCAGGGGGACCGACCAGGTCGGCGTCACCGAGTTGGCCGATTGGATCGTCCAGGGCCGCGCCGATTTCCGCGTCGTGGACCTGCGCCCGGCTACGGCGTATGCCGAGTACCATATCCCCCCGGCCGAGAACATCCCGGTGGCGGGCCTCGCCGAGTCGTCGCTGTCGCGCAATGAGAAAGTCGTCCTGTACGCCGAAGACGGCGCGCGCGCCGCGCAGGCGTGGATGCTGCTCAAGGCCCGGGGTTACCGCGGGGTGTACATCCTGCGTGGCGGACTCGAGGCGTGGAAGGACAGCGTGCTCTTCCCACGCATCCCCGAGAACGCCACGCCGGCGCAGACCGTCGAGTTTGCCAAGATGCGCGAGGTGAGCAGGTACTTTGGCGGCACGCCGCAGGCGGCGCCCGGCGATTCCGCCGCCGCGGTCCCCGTCGCCGCCCTGCCCAAGCTCTCGATGCCTGTGGCCAAGGCGGCACCGGCGGGGGCGAAGAAGAAGAAGAAGGAAGGCTGCTGACGCCCAGCCTACTCCGAATCCGAACTCCGCTTCGCGATCGCTGTTCGCATCTGCAGCAGCAGCCACACCCCGAGCCACAGCGAAGCCAATAGCACCGCGAACCCGGCAAAGCGGTCCACGCGCGCCACGGTCTGGTCGTATCTGAGCCAGCCGGCGCGCGACAGCAGGAAGTGCCAGTCGTGCACGGCGCCCTCCTCAGAGAAGCTCACGAGGTCGAGGTCCATGGCCCGCGCGTCGGCGATGTACGGAGCAAGGTCGGCGAAGCTCGCCGCGAGCCACAGCCCGCAGACCGCCACGCCGAACCAGTCGCGATAGCGCCGCATCACGGCCGCAGCGCCCAACGGCACGAGGAACTGCATTAGAGAACCGCCGGCTACGGCCAGCCACTCGCTGCCAGAGAGCGCGAAAAACAGGTGCCCGAACTCGTGCGCGCCAAACGTGATTCCGCGGAAGACGTGGAATCCCTCGCTGTCGCGGAACGCGATCGCCGCCTGCCAGACGAGCAGCAGCAGCACGACGGCGCGCGGTTGCCAGGCGCGTCCCCGGCACCAGTCGCGCGCGTCGTCGCGCCAGTGAGTGAAGGTCGGCCGGTCCTGTTCGTCCATGCCGGGAAACTGACGTTGCGGCGGCCCTCGCGCCATAATTAGGCGTCGCCGCAGCGCAGCGGCGGTCGGCCCGCGACACGGGCCGGTTGCGGTCGAGTCATCCGTTTCCAGCGCGCCCCCCGGCCGCGCAGGGAGGATCTCTGGTAGTGATGCGGCGTGCGCTGGCGGCTAGTCTGATGGTTGTGACGGCGTGCGGGTCGGGCGATGGCCCGGGGCCCGTCACCGTCAAGGACGTCACGGTCACCGCCGCCTCCACGACACTTCTGGTCGGCGCTACCACCCAACTGACCGCGGTCGTCACCGGCCTCGATGGTCAGGTGCTGCACAGCACGCCCGTCACGTGGACCTCGGTCACGCCGGGCATCGTCTCGGTCTCGGCCGCCGGGCTCGCGTCGGCGCTCACTGCCGGCGAGGGCAAGGTGCGGGCGAGCGCGGGCGGTCGCTCCGGCGAGACCACGCTAACGGTCTCGAATCCTCCCGTCGCGTCAATCGCGTTCGATCGAGACTCGGCCGTCCTGACGCTTCCGACGGCCACCCTTACTGCGACGCCCGTGGCGAAGGATGCGAGCGGGAAGACCATCCCCGGCCTCGCGTACTTCTTCGCCAGTGACGCGCCGAAGGTGGCGACGGTCAACCAACTCGGCGTGATCACCGCCGTGGCCGCCGGAACCGCCATGATCTCCGCGACGAACAACGGCAAAGCGGCCTCAATGCGCGTGCGCGTCACCGCGAACGTCACGGCGACGTCGCCGCGCATCACGGCCGTCTCGACGCTCAGCGCCGGTGGCTCCGCCGTGGTCAACGGGAGCAGCTTCGCCGCCACGATCGGCGGCAATGCCGTACTCGTTGAGGGGGTTGCCGCGACCGTGACGGCGGCGACAACGACCCAGCTGAACATCACGCTCCCCGCCGGCGCGTGGGCGTGCGGCACGGAACGACCCGTCACCCTGCAGGTGAATGCGAACGGCGAGACCGGCATCGCCGCGGCCACGCTGCGCACCGCGCTGCCGCGCACGCTCGCGGTAGGGCAGTCGGTGGTGCTCAGCGCCGCCGCCGATGCGCGCTGCAATGAACTGGCCGTGACCGGCGGCGCCTACCTCGTGACGGTGTACAACGCGGCGCGGCTTGTCAGCGGCAATGAGGCGTCGTTCTCGCTGCGCGCCATTCCGACTGGTACGGCAGTCGCCGCCGGAGCGAGTCTTGCCCGCACGGCGGATGCGACGGACGCCCGGCACACCGGCCATTCCGATGGAGCCGATACGACGTCCACCGCGCCGCGCGTGGGGCGCGCGGAGTTCGCCCGCTGGGCGACGGCGCGGTCGCACGCCCGCACCGAAGCGGCGCACGCCGACGTGCTGCGGCGCTCCCTGGAGTTCGCCCGCGCCAACGGCTCGCCGGTGTCGGCCCTGCGCCGCCTACGCGCGGCGGCAACCGAGGAACCGTCCTCCGCGCGTCCGGTCTTCGCCAGCCAGCTCGCCACCGTCGGCGCCATTACGCCGCTCAAGATTCCGAATCTCGACGCCGGCGGATTCTGCTCGTCCAACATCCCCGTCGGCGCCCGCACCGTGTGGGTGGGCCAGCGGGCGATCATCGTCGAAGACACGATCAGCGTCCTCAACGGCGTCCCCACCCTCAAGGGACAGCTCGACTCGCTGTACGCGCTCGTCGGCCAGGAGTTCGACACGGTGATGTGGCCGATCCTCACGCAGAGCTTCGGCAATCCGCTGGCCATGGACAACGTGCTGAGTCGCACGGGCAAGATCGTGATGCTCTTCTCTCCGCGCGTGAACGCGATGCTGGGCGGGTCGCTCACCGGGTTCGTGGCGAACTGCGATTTCTTCCCGGTCTCACAGGCGCCGAGCAGCAACGTCGGCCAGTACTTCTACGCCATCACCCCCACGTCGCTCGCCGCCGGGTTTGGCCCGGGCACGCGCAACGGGTGGCGGCGCGAAATGCGCAGCACGGTCATCCACGAGGTGAAGCACATCACCTCGTTCGGCGAGCGCTTCGCCCGCAACGCGGAGTTCGAGGAGCTCTGGCTGGAGGAGGGAACGGCCCGCCACGCCGAAGAGCAGTATGCGCGCGGTGTCTACGGGGTCCCCTGGAAGGGGAACACCGGCTACCAAGCCAGCACCTACTGCGACTGGCGGTCGGTGGGCGATGTGGCGCCGCAGTGCGCTGGCGCGCCGCTGCTGATGCTGCGCCACTTCGACGGCGTGTATCAGTATCTCCAGTTCCCTGAGCTGTACACGGTGCTCAGTCGCACCGGCCCCGCCGACATCACCTTCTATGGCACCGCCTGGTCGGTCGTGCGATGGATGATGGACCACTTCGCGACGTCGGAGTCGGCGTTCCTCTCCGCCCTCGTGCAGTCCACGCGCTCGGGCGTCGCCAACCTCGAGGCGCGCGTCACGGGGCGCACGTGGGAGGAGATGTTCGGCGAGTGGGCGTTGATGCTCTACGCCGATGACTATCCCGGCGTGACCTTCGCCAACGCGCGACTCCAGCTCCCCAGCTGGAACCTGCGCGACCAGTTCCTCGGCCTCTGCGGCGACCGCGGGCCGTGCCTGAACCCGTCGAACCCGTCCAGTCTGTATCCGCTCGCGTATCCCTTCCGCCCGCGCGCCCGCGCCTTCGGCACGTTCAGCACGAGCGTGGAAGCGCTCGGCGCGGGCACGTTCACGTCATGGCTGATCAGCGGCACACAGACAGCGCCGCAGCTGCTGGACCTGCGAGGGGCGTTTGGAGGGGAGGCGCCGGGGCAGCTGAGGGTGGCGATTCTGCGAGTCCAGTAGAGATGGGTGGAACGAGGAGGGGGTAGGGGCGAAGGGACGGGGGCTGAGGGGAGGAACGAGGGCGCGCACCCCGTTCCGCAACTCAGCCCCCGTCCCTTCGCCTCTACCCCCTCCCCGTTCCACTTGCTCCTCAGGCCTCCCTCAGCGCCGCCATCGGCGTCTCCCTGAACACCTCTCGCGCCGTCAGCAGGCCAATGCCCACGGCCATGCCCAGCATCACCGCGGCGATCGTTGCCGCCGGGCCGAAGGCGAACTGGAACGGCGCCTCGAAGACGAAGGTCACGAGCGCCCAGCCCCCTACCGTCGCGAGTCCCATCCCGCAGATGCCGCCCAACGTGCCGAGCAGGGCGTACTCCGCGAACAGGATGCGCAGCACCTGCCGCTGGGTCGCGCCAAGCGTCTTGAGCAGCACGCTCTCGCGCAGGCGATCGCGGCGCGTCGCGGCCACGGCGCTGAAGAGCACGGGTACCCCCATGCCGAGCGAGAAGAGCGCCAGGAACCGGATGGCCAGCGACACCTTGTTCACGATGTCGTTGATCGTCTTCCGCACGAGCGAGATATCGAGGCTCGCGACGTTCGGAAAGCGCTCGACGATGCGCCGCTGCAGCGGGGCGATGGCGCTTTCATCCGACACCGCGGCCACCGCCGCCCACTGCTTGGGCGCGCCGCGAATCGCGGACGGCGTGAACACGGCGAAGAAGTTCGGATCGAAGCGCCCCCAGTCCACCTCGCGCAGGCTCGTCACCTTCGTCGAGACAAGCACACCCTGCACATCCCAGGTGATCACGTCGCCGATCTTCACGCGCAGATTCTCGTTCGCCAGCTCCTGCTCCAGCGAGACCTCGTGCAGCGTGTCATCAGCCGCGTGCTCCCCAAACCACTTGCCTGCCGTCAGCTTCTCCGTGACGACCATCGTGTCGCGGTAGGTCGAACGGTACTCCCGCCGATAGGCCCAGCTGCCGCGTCCCTGGCCCGACTGCCGCGCGTGTTCCTGCGGGTCGACGCCATTGATCTTGGCGATGCGCATCGTCACGATCGGCGTCATCGAGATCACCTGGTGCTTGCCGTCGACGATCGCGCGCTCGACCCCCTCGCGCTGGTCGTCCTGAATGTCAAACATCACCAGGTTGCCGCGTGATGCGGCGGCCGTGATGTCGAACTGCCGCACCAAGTTCTCCTGCACCAGGTAGATCGTGGTCACGAGGAACGACCCGAATCCGAGCGCGATGACCACCGAGCGAGTCTGGTTCGCCGGGCGGTACAAGTTGGCCACGCCCTGCCGGAGGACATACGGCCAGCCTGGGCGCACGAGCCGACGCGCTCCCTCGCTGAGGAGCCAAGCGGCCGAGAACAGGACCACCAGGCTGATGCCGATCCCCACCGCGAACATCAGCCCGCGCGGCACCGTGTCGGCGCGGCCGATGGCGAGCAGGATCACGCTGGCGATGAGCGTCACGTTGACCAACTGGGTCGCCGGATCGCGCAGCGAGGCGCGCACGAGCGCCGCGTCGTCTCGGCGCAGCGCCTGCAGCGGCGAGACGCGCCGCAGGGCGAGCAGCGGGCGCAGCGCAAAGATGAGTGCCACGCACACGCCGACCGCGAGTCCCGTGCCCAGCGCCGCAGGATCGAGCGAGACCTGCACGTCGAGCGGCAGGAAGTCCTTCACCACCAGCGGCAGGCCGAACTGGATCGCGATGCCCAGCACCGCGCCGAACGCTGCGCCGATGAACCCCATCGCCGCGGCCTGGATCACGTAGATGAACAGCACCTGGGAGCTGGTGGCTCCCAGGCAGCGAAGCACGGCCACGGTGTCCACTTTCCGCGTGACAAAGGCGTGCACGCCGCTGGCCACGCCCACGCCGCCGAGCAGCAGCGCGATGAGGCCGACGAGCCCGAGGAAGCTGGCCATCTGTCCGATGGCCTCGGTGAAGTTGATCTCCTGCTGGACCACTGTGCGCGTGCGCACGTTGGCCTTGAGCATCATCGGGCGCAGCGGCGCCACCCACTTCGGTGAGTTCACGCCCGGCGGGAGCTTCACGAACGCCTCATACTGCGCGCGGCTCCCGAAGCCGAGCAACTGCGTCTCGCTCAGCCAACGCTCGTCAATGAAGACGCGCGGCCCGATTGCGCTCGCGATCCCCGGATCGCCGGGGACGCTGGTGAGCGTGCCGGCGATCTCGAACTGCGCGTACCCGATGGTCAGCGAGTCGCCCACCTGCGCGTCGAGCGCGACGAGCAGGGTGGGATCCACCACCGCCACCTGCCCCGTGCGCAGTCGCGCCCACGCGCCGTCCGGCGCGGTCACGACATCGCCGTACAGCGGGAAGGACGCGTTGATGGCGCGCACCTGCGTCAGCCGCGTGCCGCCGGTGCGGCCGACGAATGCCATCGAGCCAAACGTCGTCACGCGCGCCAGCGGCACACCCGCCGTGGAGAGCGAATCGAAAAGCGTGTCGACCGCCGCGGGGAACTTCTGGTTGCTGCTGAAGGCCACGTCGCCGCCGAGCAGCGCGCGCGACTGCGCGCGCACCGATTCGCGCGTGTTCGACGCGAACGAGTCGATGGCCACCAGCGCCGCGACGCCGAGCGAGATGGACGACATATAGAGCAGCAGCCGACGGCGCGCCGTGCGGCTTTCCCGCCAGGCGAGGCGGGCGAGCATCCCGAGCTTCATGCGGCGCCCGCTGACGACGCGACGTCGCCGGCCGCCGCCGGGTCGGAGACGCGGTCTTCAACGACCAGGCCGTCCGCCAAGCGAATGAGTCGTTGCGCGCGATCGGCCAGCCCGCGCTCGTGCGTCACGAGCACCACGGTCGCCCCCTCCTCACGGTTCAGCGCCGTGAGCAACTCCACGATCTTCGCTCCCGTCTGGCCGTCGAGGTTGCCGGTCGGCTCGTCGGCGAACAGGATGCGCGGCCGGGTGCTGAACGCCCGCGCGAGGGCCACGCGCTGTTGCTCGCCGCCGGAAAGCTGCGTGGGGAAGTGGTCGAGGCGGTCGCCAAGGCCTACGCGGGTGAGGAGTTCGCGGGCCCGCTCCGGCGCCCCGGCCTCACCGCGGAGCTCCATCGGGACCTGCACGTTTTCCAGCGCGGTGAGCGTCGGGATCAGTTGAAAGCTCTGGAACACGAACCCAACTTTCTGGCCGCGCAGCAGGGCCCGCGAATCCTCGGAGAGCTCGTGCAGGCCGACGCCGTCAATCTCCACGGTGCCTCGGCTCGGCACGTCGAGTCCGGCGAGCAGGCCGAGGAGCGTCGTCTTGCCGCTCCCTGAGGGGCCGACGATGGCGACGAAGGCGCCCTGCGGAATGGTGAACGTCACATCCTTCAGGACGGCCAGCGTGTGCGAGCCGCTCTGGTATTCCTTGGTGAGGTCACGGGCAACGAGCATGCGAAAAGTCGGCGAGAGTGAGTGGCGCGCGGTGGCGCTTGCGGGACGAACGGGTGTGCGCGTCGGGTGGGGAACCGCGCTGCTGTTCCTGGCGCTGGCGTGCAGCCCACAATCCAAAGACAGCAAGCCGGCCGCCGCCGTTGGCGTGGAATCAACCACGGTCGCTGGGCGCCCCGCAACAGAGACAACGGCTCGGCCGCGCGTACTGTTTCTGGGGACCTCGCTCACGGCTGGGCTCGGCCTTGATCCGGACAGCGCGTACCCCGCCGTGCTCGGCCGGATGGCGGCCAAAGATGGGCTGGGGGTGGAGATCGTGAACGCCGGGCTCTCCGGCGAGACGTCGGCCGGGGCGCTGCGGCGCGCCGACTGGCTGCTGAGCCAGCCCCTCTCAGTGGTGGTGATCGAGACCGGGGCCAACGATGGGCTCCGCGGCCTCGATCCCGACAGCACCGCGGCCAACCTCCGCGCGATCATCGCCAAGGTTCGCGCGGCCCATCCCGGCGCCGCCGTGGTGCTGGCGCAAATGGAGGCGCCGACGAACCTCGGCCCAGCCTTCCAGCGCCGCTTTCGCGGTGTCTTCCCGGCGGTGGCGAAGGAGACAAACGTGCGGCTCCTTCCATTCCTATTGGATGGGGTGGCGGGCGTGGCGGCCCTGAATCAGGACGACGGGATCCATCCGACGGCCGAGGGGGCGCGGCGGGTGGCGAAGAATGTGTATGGGGGACTCAAGACAGTGATGGACTCTCTGTCGAGGTAGGGGGGCGGGGGCGGGGTGCGGGGGGGTGGTGAGGAGGGAGGAGTGGGGTGAGGAGGAGGGGGGACGAGGTGTGCCTCGTCGCTCCTCCCCCCTTTCTCCACTCCTCCCTCCTCTCCAAACCTCCGCACCCCGTCCCCTTCACTCCGCCCTCAATCCCGCATATATTTAAAGGCTACCCCCAAACCGCATCCAACCCGTTCGTCAGGCTCAGTTTATGGCGCTCCCAGCAACCCAGATTCGCCGCGGCATGGTCATCGTCTTCGAGGGCCGGCCGTGCCGCATCATCGACTTCCGCCACCACACGCCGGGCAACCTGCGCGCGATGGTGCAGACCAAGATGAAGGACATCCAGTCGGGGTCGAGCTTCGAGCACCGCTTCCGCGCCGACGATTCCATCGAGAAGGCGTCGATGGAGACGCACGAGCTGCAGTTCCTGTACAAGAGTGGCGATGGCTACCACTTCATGAACACGGAGAACTACGACCAGCTCGAGATGGACGAGGAGACGCTGGGGGACAGCGCGCCGTGGCTGCAGGACCAGATGGTGATCATCGCCGAGTTCTATGAGGGGCGGCCGATCGGCATCGACCTGCCGCAGTACGTGGTGCAGGAGATCGTGGACACGGCGCCGGTGATGAAGACCGCGACGAAGACGGCCTCTTCGAAGCCCGCCACGCTCGCCAACGGCGTGACGGTGAACGTCCCCGAGTTCCTCGCGACCGGTGAACGCATCCGCGTGAATCCGGCGACGGGGGAGTATATGGACCGAGCCAAGGATTGATGCAGGGTGAGTGACGGTAGACGGTAGACGGTGGACGGTGGACGGTGGACGGTGGACGGCGGACGGCGGACGGCGAATCGCTCCCTCGGAAACGGCCCCGTTGAATTGGTGGTTTTTCAGGGTTAATTTGTTGGGCCTCTCCCAAATCGCCTGGGCGACGCGGTGAGGATCATGGTGGCTGTAGCTCAATTGGTTAGAGCACCAGACTGTGGCTCTGGGGGTTGCGGGTTCAATTCCCGTCAGTCACCCTGAGCAGCGGAAGGCGAAGGTCGAGGGACGGATCGCTTCAGTCGTCCGGCCGCTGCTTCTAGGTCAGTAGCTCAATTGGTAGAGCACCGGTCTCCAAAACCGGCGGTTGGGGGTTCGAGTCCCTCCTGGCCTGCTGAACGTGTTGATTGAGAAGTCGAAGGACCGTTGGATGCGCCGTGGGATACGGCGCGGCAAACAGCCTCAACCTCCTCCCCAACCCTCGTTCCAGCGTGGGGACGAGGAGAAGGTAGAGGTACTACGATGGCGGTATCGTCTAGAGGCCTAGGACACAGCCCTCTCAAGGCTGCGACACGGGTTCGAATCCCGTTACCGCTACTGGTTGGACACTCGGCCTCATCGTCTATCGGTTAGGACGCGACCCTTTCAAGGTCGAAAGACGGGTTCGATTCCCGTTGGGGCTATGAAGGCCCGGCGGAAATCACGGGCCAGAAGTGAAGGTTGCAGGAAGGGCCGTGGCCCGGAGGCACGCGTGGACTCAACCGTCTACCGTCCTCCGTCCACCGTCTGCAGTAAGGGGGCGTAGCTCAGCTTGGTTAGAGCACTTGACTGTCACTCAAGAGGCCGCGGGTTCGAGCCCCGTCGCTCCCGTCTGTAGTTTTCTGTAGTTTTCTGTAGTTGTCTGTCGTTCTCTGTAGTTGATGTAGTTCCGCCCTGGTGGTGAAACTGGTAGACACGCCATCTTGAGGGGGTGGTGCGGAAACGCGTCTCGGTTCGAATCCGAGCCAGGGCATGGCAGTAGACGGTTGACGGTGGACGGTGGACGGTCGAGAGCGGCCGAAGCCGCATCCGTGCCACAGTAGCTCAGTGGTAGAGCACTCGATTCGTAATCGAGCGGTCGTCGGTTCAATCCCGACCTGTGGCTCTGAAGCAGAGAAACAACAGAGAAACAACAGAGAAACAACAGAAAGACAACAGAGGCGTCCGGGACACCGGGCGCCTCTTTGCGTTTGCAGCGGGAGACGCCGTCGCTAGCTTCTGCCGGATGGAGACGCAGACGATGCTCGACGCGGCCACACCCATCCTGCTGGGGCTTGGCTTGAGCGCGGCCAGCGGGTTGCGGGTCTTCCTGCCGCCGTTCCTCATGAGCCTGGGGGCGAGCCTCGGCGTCGTGGAGCTGCGCCCGGAGTGGCTGTGGCTTGCGTCGCCCATCGCGGTGATTGCGCTTGGCGTTGCGGTGGTGGCCGAGCTGTCCGCCTACGCGATTCCGGTGGTCGACAACGCGCTCGACGTTGTGGCGGTCCCGGCCGCGGTCGTGGCCGGCGCCGTGCTGCTCATGGGCATGGCCGGGGATCGCTCGAGCGCCGTGCATTGGGTGCTGGCCGTCATCGCTGGCGGCGGCGTGGCCGGCACGCTCGCGCTCGTCACGGCGAAAGTGCGTGCGGTGAGCTCCGTCGCCTCCGGCGGGCTCGGCAATCCGGCCTTCGCCGTCATCGAGACCCTCGGGTCCGCGGCATTGACCATCGCCGTCTTCCTTGGCCTGCTGGTTGCGTTGGGCACCGTCGTGGGCGTCGTCCTGGCGGTGATCGTCGGTCGACGCTGGCGTCAGTCGCGCGGCGTCGCCTGACGCGCGGCGCCGCGGCGACGCGGCGTTCACGCGTAGCCCCGCCGGCGCTGGCGGCCTCGCTCGACGCGCGATACGCTACGCAGCATGCGTCCACTGCTCGCAGTTCTCGCGCTCGCGGCGCCCGCGCTGCTCGCCGCGCAAAGCCCGCGTCCCTTCCGCCTTGAAGAGACGACTATCGCCGAGCTCCACGCGGCGTTTCGGGCGAAGCAGCTCACCTGCCGCCAGCTGGTGCGGCGCTATCTCGAGCGCATCGACGCGATCGACAAGCGCGGCCCGGCGATCAACGCGATCGTGGTGACCAATCCCGCCGCGCTCGCCACCGCGGACTCGCTCGACGCGCGCTTCCGTCGCGAGGGGCTCACCGGCCCGCTGCACTGCATCCCCATGATCGTGAAGGACAACTTCGAGACGCGTGACCTCCAGACGACCGCGGGCTCGCTGGCGCTCAAGGGGTGGGTGCCGCGGCGCGACGCGACGATGGTGGCGCGAATCCGCGCCGCGGGCGCCATCGTGCTGGCGAAGAGCAACATGGCGGAGTGGGCGTTCTCGCCGTATGAGACGGTGAACTCGATCCTCCCGGGCTACACGCGCAATCCGTATGTCCTCGACCGGGTGACCGCGGGCTCCAGCGGGGGCACCGCTGCCGCCGTGGCGGACAACGAGGGCGCTGTCGGGCTGGGTACCGACACGGGCAACTCCATTCGCGGCCCATCGGCGCACCAAGCGCTGGTCGGCATTCGCAGCACGATGGGTCTGACATCGCGCGCGGGGGTCGTGCCGCTCAGCAACGGCGCCGACATCGCCGGGCCGATGGCGCGTACGGTGACCGACGCGGTGCGCGTGTTCAATGTGGTGGTCGGGTCGGATCCCGATGACCCCGTGACACGGGAGGCGGACGCTCGGCGCGAGCGCGACTACACGGACTTTCTGGTGCGCGACGGGCTCCGCGGTGCGCGGATCGGCGTGCTTCGGCAGGCGTACGAGCGCGCGACGACCGACAGCGAAGTGGTCGCCGTCTTCACCCGGGCGCTGGACGCAATGCGCGGAGCAGGGGCGGTGGTCGTGGATTCCGCCCGCATCGACTCGCTGCCCGCGCTGATGCGCACCACCGGGGGCGGGTGCAATCCGTTCCGGCACGATCTGGAGGCCTACTTCGCCGCGCGCGGCGAGGGGGCGCCAGTCAAGACGGTGGATGAGGTGTTGCGCAGCGGCAACTTCCACCCGCTGGCGCAGGTTCGGCTGCAAGCCGCGCAGGCGGTGACCACGCCACCGAGCGAGACGCCCGGTTGCCGTTCGCGCGAGGAGATGCGCGCGCGCCTCCGCGTGGCGGTGACTGCCCTGATGGACTCACTGCGCCTGGACGCGCTCGTGTATCCCACGTGGAGCAACCCCCCGCGCCTCATCGGCGACCTGAACACGCCGCACGGCGACAACTCGCAGCTCTTCTCGCCGCTCACGGGGTATCCGGCCATCACCGTCCCTATGGGCTACACGCGCGGCGTGCTGCCGGCGGGAGTGACGCTGCTGGGCCGAGCGTGGAGCGAGGCGGGGCTGATCTCGCTCGCGTTCGGGTTCGAGCAGGCGACGAAGCACCGCCGCGCCCCGGCGCATGCCTTGTCCGCGCCGCTCATCGAGACGGCACGTAGCGGCGCGCCTCGCCGCGAATAGGCGTCACAGTCTCAGGGTCCCGAGGGCCGATCGCCTGTCTTCACGGGCGATCGGCCTCGGTCTTTCCCCGACGAAGCAGCATCGGGTGTAGCGTATTGTGACAGTATACCTACCCTGAACATCTACAACGACATAGATAGTCCACTATATGGACATTACGAAATGATGAAGGTTGTTGACGTTCGCTAATGAACAGCAGAAGTTCCCGTTTGCCGTACATAGTTGTCAGGAGAATTCGACCGATGCGAACGCCGGTGACTCACGGGTCTCAGCGCGCATCGCTCACTTCGGGTTTTCCATTCACTTCCCACCCACTGGAGTCTGCGATGCACGCGATTCTACCTGTCGCACTCCGCCGCGTGGGCCTGGCGTTGGTGGCCTTGCTGGCCGTTCCCGTGCTCGCCGCGCAGGCGCAGACGGGATCGATCACCGGCAAGGTCGTCGACAAGGCCACGCAGCGGCCGCTCACAGAGGCCCGGATCGTCATTCCGGGCACCACGCTGGAGTCCCGCACCAACGATCTCGGCGAGTTCCGGTTCGCCGCGGTGCGTCCGGGGCGCCTTGTGATCGGCGTGTACCACATCGGCTACAAGGCGACGTCGGACACGGTCGTCGTCACCGCCGGGCGCGCCACGACGGTCACGCTGCAGATGACGGCGTCGCTGGTCACGCTCTCCGAGCTGGTGATCACGGGCACGGCGGGCAACCTCGAGCGCAAGGCACAGGCCGCGCTCGTGGCCTCAGTCTCGGCGAAGAGCGTCATCGAGACCGCGCCCATCGCAACGGTCGCGAACCTGCTGCAGTCGCGCGTGCCGGGCGTGGCGCTGACGACGCAGTCGGGGACGACGGGCACCGGTACGACGATCCGCATCCGCGGCGCGTCGTCGATCAACCTCTCCAACCAGCCGCTGGTCTTCATCGACGGCGTGCGCACGATCGAGGGGCAGATCGCGTCGGGCCAGGCGGGGCAGGTGTACGACCGCCTCAATGACCTGAATCCCGATGAGATCGAGAGCATCGAGGTCGTGAAGGGGCCGGCGGCGGCGACGCTGTACGGCGCCGACGCCTCGGCGGGCGTGATTCAGATCATCACCAAGAAGGGGAAGGCGGGTTCGACGGGCGGCATGCGGCAGTCGGTGCGCTTCGAGTTGGGCTCCTCGGAGCTCCTCTGGACGCCGCCGGCCAACTACGGGCTGTGCACGGCGGCGAACGTCGCGTCCACGAGCACCAATCCGCTCTGCCGCGGGCAGGCCGTGAACGCGCTGGTCAGCGACAACCCGATCGTGCGCGTCGGCGGCTTCCGCAACGGCAGCGATCGCATCGTCAGCTGGAACGGCACGGGCGGCGGCCAGAACTACGGCTACAGCCTCTCGTACGGCGAAGACCACTCGCTTGGCCTCCTGCCGAACAACAAGTTCACGCGCTACAACGTCCGCACGAACTTCAACTACGTGCCGACGGAGAAGCTGACGATTGACGCTGGCCTCGGCCTCTCGCAGACGGCCACGCAGTTGCCGGACAACGACAACAACATCTACGGCTGGCTGGGCGGCTCGATGCTCGGCAGCCCATTGACGCGCAATGACGCCACGCCGCTGTCGAACGACGGCTGGTACGGCTTCAACCGCAAGTACAACGCGCTGGCGGCCATCTTCCGCCAGCTCAAGTCGCACCGTGTGGTGTCGAACATCACGGCGACGTACCTGCCGATCCCGACGTTCAGCAACCGCTTCACGATGGGCATGGACTTCATCGGCGACGAGCAGCGCTCGTTCTTCCCGAAGAACGACAGCACCTGGTACGGCGGCGCGCTCAACACGGGCAGCCACGACCAGACGTTCCGCTACGCCGAGCGCTACACGTTTGACTACCTCGGCAACTACAAGCGCAACTTCGGCCGCGCCTGGGAGACGAACACGTCGTTCGGCCTCCAGGTGATTTCCACGCGCAACTCGCTGACGAACGCCAACGGCCAGGGCTTCGTCACGAACGCCAACTACTCGATCTCAGGCGCGGCGACGCGCACCGGGACCAGCGGCTTCACCGAGCAGCGCCAGTTCGGGTACCTCGGCCAGGTCCAGATTGGGCATGAGAATCGCCGGTTCCTGCAGCTTGGCGTGCGCATTGACAAGAACTCGTCGTTCGGCACCGCGGCGCCGGCGATCGTGCTCCCGAAGATCGGCGGCAGCTGGGCCGTGTCGGAGGAGCCGTTCTTCGACCGTTGGACGCAGTACGTGAACACGCTGCGCCTCCGCGCCTCGTACGGCACGACGGGCCGTTCGCCGAACCCCGGCGACGCGCTCACGACACTGGTCGCGGCACCGTACAACATCACGGGCACCACCGATGCGGGCGCCATCCCGGGCAACCCCGGCAACTCCGATCTCAAGCCCGAGAAGGGGACGGAGTTCGAGGCGGGCGTGGACGCGGGCTTCTTCAACAACCGCCTGTCGGCTGAGTTGACGTACTTCCGCAAGGTCACCAAGGACATGATCATTGCCCGGCCGATTCCGCCGTCGCTGGGCTTCAACTCGAACCCGCTGGCGAACATCGGCGAGGTGCTGAACAGCGGCCTCGAGTTGGCGGTGAACTACGACGCGCTCCGGCTGAACAACCTCAACTGGAACGTCCGGCTCGGCGCCAACACGCTGCACAACGAACTGCTGAGCCTTGGCGACGTGAAGCCGTTCGCGCTCGGCGGTGCTGGCCGCACCATCGTGGGCCAGCAGCTCGGCGTCTTCGTGTCAAAGAAGATCCAGTCCATTGACGTCGCCACCAACAAGGTGATCGTCAACGACACGCTGACGCCGATGGGCAACCTGTGGCCGACGCTCGAGTGGAACCTCACGAACACGTTCACGCTGTTCAAGAACTTCCGCGTGTCGGCGATGTTTGACGCCAAGCGCGACTTCCTGGTCCAGAACTTCACGGCGTACTTCCGCGAAACGCAGCTCGTGCGTTCGAACCTGCGCCTCGACACGCTGGCGCTCAGCAAGCACGAGCGGCTCCGCCGCTACGGCAACCTGACCCCCGGGCAGCCGGCCTTCGTGACAGACTCCGGACGCTCTGCGACCGTGTCGGATGTGATTGACGCCTTCCTCGAGGAAGGCGACTTCATCCGCCTGCGCGAGCTTTCGGCCACCTACACCGTGCCGAGCCAGTACCTGCGCGTCTTCCGCAACACGATCAGTGGCGCCTCGATCACGTGGGCGATGCAGAACGTGAAGCTGTGGACGGACTACACCGGGGCCGACCCCGAGATCAACGCCCAGGCGGGTGCGTTCTCGCGGCAGGACTTCCTGACGGTCCCGAATCCGCGGAAGCAGACGTTCCGCGTCAACCTCAACTTCTAGCCGCGAGATGATCGCCATGATTTCGATCCTACGCGCGGTGACGCGCACCACTGCGGGCGCGGCGCTGATCTTCGGCGCGGCCTGCTCCAACAGCTTCGTCGAAGTGACGAACCCAGACCGCATTGACGCCGCGACGGTGGATCCCACCTCCGGCGCCACGGCGCTCGCCTTCTCGGCCCAGCAGAACTTCGCCACGGCCATCGGCTGGCTGTCGATGTACAGCGGCTGGTTCACAGAAGAGGCCAACGTCGCGGACACGTTCCCGACTCGCAACGAGTTCGGGTTCCGCCTGATCACCGACCTCAACGGCTCGCTGAACGGCGATGTGTGGCAGCCGATCTCGCTGGCGGCTGCCTCGGCGAAGACGGTGATGGACCTCGAACTGCCGACCCCGACGTCCAACATCAACTACGCCCGCGCCGCGACGTTCCGCGGCTACGCGATCTTGACGATCGCGACCGACTTCTGCTCGGGGACGCTGTCGTCCGGTCCGTTGCTTACGACGACGCAGCTGCTCGACTCGGCCATCGTGTACTTCACGAAGGGCGTGGACATCGGGAAGGCGGCCGCCACGACGGACGGCACCAACCTGTCGAACGCGGCGCTCGTGGGCCGCGCCCGCGCCAAGCTGCAGAAGGGGGATAAGGCGGGCGCCTCGGCCGACGCGGCGCTGGTCCCGGCGGGCTTCAATTTCAACCTGCAGATGACGGATGACCTGGCGAATCGGACGCGCCTGTCCAACCGCCTCTACCAGTTCACGTTTGACCGGTCGTCCATCAGCGTGGCGCCGTTCTTCCGCGTCAGCGACACGCGCGTCCCGTACATCGCTCCCGGTCAGCCGGGCGCGTTGAACGGCCAGGACGCGGTCCCCGGCGGCTTCTATCGCCAGACCAAGTACAACGCCTACAACACTGCCTTCCGGCTCGCCTCGAAGCTCGAGGCGGACTACATCGCCGCGGAGGCAGGTGGCGACGTCAACGCGCAGATCACCCTCATCAACGCGCGTCGCACGGCGGGCGGCAAGACGGCTTATGCCGGCGCCACCGATGCGGCGAGCGTGCTGAAGGAGCTGATGGTCCAGAAGGCGTTTGACTTCTACCTCGAAGGCAAGCGCATCGCCGACTTCCGTCGTGTCCCGGCAGCCATGTCGGGCATCACACCGTCGGGCGGCACGTACTTCAAGCCCGGGTACGCGAACGTCGGCACGCAGACCTGCTATCCGCTGCCGCGGGTGGAGACGGACAACAACCCGAACCTGAAGACCAACTAAGGACTTCACGATCGGGCAGGAAACCGGCGGCGGGGGGGGCGATCCCTCCGCCGCTGTTTCTTGTCCGCTACTGATACCACAAAGTCACGAAGGGCACGAAGGGCCACGAAGGGAGATAACTGGTTAACGACAGCGAGCCACGCGGATCATGGCGTGGCGCGAGGTGTTCCCCCAGTCGTGGTCCTCTTCGTGGCCCTTCGTGACCTTCCTGTCTTCGTGTTGAGCAGTGTGAGCAGTTGCGGCAACTCGCGTCCAAGCGGCACCTTTGGACCCGCCACCTATCGGAGTTGCCTATGCCGTTCAGCTTCGCCGCCCGGCGCCTCGCGTTGGGCGCTGTCGCGATCCTTCTCGCCGTTCCCGCCGCCGCGCAGCGGGGCGGGCCACTGCCCGACAGCGTCAAGGCCCGCCGCTGGGCCATCGAGAACGAACTGCAGTCGCTGGCCGTCGTCGAGCGCAAGGTGATGATCCCGATGCGCGACGGGATCCGCATTGCGACGGACATCTACTATCCGAAGGACGCCTCGAAGAAGTACCCGGCGATCTGGTCGCGCACGCCGTACAACTTCAACTGGTTCGACATCCACAACGGCGTGCCGCGCGACATGACCACCGTGCTCAACGCCATCAAGCGCGGCTACGCGTGGGTGGACATGCAGGAGCGCGGCCACTTCTTCGCCGAGGGGAACTACGACATCCTCGGCGCGCCGCTCTCCGACGGCGACGACGAGCTGAACTACCTGCGCTCGCAGCCGTGGTCGAACGGAAAGGTCGGCGCCACGGGATGCTCGTCGACGGCGGAGTGGCAGCCGGCGGTGGCGTCGCTGGGCAACCCGGGCTTCGCGGCGATGAACGTGCAGGGCTTCGGCGCCGGCGTGGGGCGCGTGGGGCCGTACTACGAGCAGGGGAACTGGTACCGTGGCGGCGCGGTGCAGATGCTGTTCATCAGTTGGCTGACCGGTGAGCAGAACCAGGTGCGGCCGATGTTCCCGCGCGGCACGACGCAGCAGGAGTTGATCGCCGCGTCGAAGCTCTTTGACCTCGCCGAGCACGCGCCGCCGATTGACTGGGCCAAGGCGTTCTGGCACCTGCCGACGATCGAGCTGATCAAGGCGGCGGGCGGCCCGAATGGGATCTTCGCCGACTCGATGCCTGTCCCCACGGGTGGCGCGATGATGAAGCGTGCGCCGAACGACCCGGCCTGGTACCGGGGCGGGCTCTGGCACGACAACATGCCCATCAACATCCCCGGGCTGTGGTTCATGTCGTGGTACGACGTGTCGGTGGGGCCAAACGTCGTGATGTACAACCACGTGCGGCGCACCGCGCAGGGGAAGGCGAAGGACCAGCAGTGGATGGTGATCGCGCCGGTGGCGCACTGCTCATTCACGCGCGCCACGGAGCGCACCGTGGTCGGCGAGCGCGACATGGGCGACGCGCGGTATGGCTACCAGAAGCTCGTCTTCGACTTCTTCGACCAGTTCCTGAAGAACGAAGGGCTGACGCCGATGGACACCGTGCCCAAGGTCCGCTACTACGTGATGGGCAGTAATGAGTGGCGCACGTCGGACGTCTGGCCGCCCAAGGACGCCCAGCCGATGACGTTCTATCTCGGATCAAATGGCAACGCCAACACGGCGAAGGGCGACGGCGTCCTGACGTCGAAGGCGCCGAAGAAGGACGTCCCGGACCGGTTTGCCTATGATCCGCGCAACCCGGTGATGTCGCTCGGCGGCAACGTCTGCTGCCAAGGGAACGCCGTGCAGGCCGGGGCCTTCGACCAGTCGCAGAAGACGGAGATGCGCCCCGACGTGCTGGTCTACACCTCGGAGCCGTTCGCTGACGGGATGGAGCTGAGCGGGCCCATCACGCCCACGCTCTACGTCTCGTCCGACGCCAAGGACACCGACTTCACTGTGAAGATTCTCGACGTGTATCCCGACGGCCGAGCGTACAACCTTGACGAGAGCATCCAGCGGATGCGCTGGCGCGAGGGGTACGACAAGCCGCCGGTCTGGATGGAGAAGGACAAGGTGTACAAGGTCACCCTGCAGCCGTTGAACACGGCGAACTACTTCAAGCCGGGACACCGACTGCGCATTGAAGTCTCGTCATCGAACTTCCCGCGCTTCGACCGGAACCTGAACACCGGCGGGAACAATTGGGACGAGACGCAGCCGGTGACGGCGAACAACGTGATTCACCATTCGGAGAAGTACCCGTCTACGTTGACGGTTACGGTGGTGAAGCGGGCGGTGGTGCCTTGATTGAGGATTTGGACCGAGGATTGCGATTCAGGATCGCGATTCCGGAATCCGATTAGCGATGGGCCCCGGCGCGTTCCAGCGCCGGGGCCCATCGTCGCGTCGAGGCTCCGCGTGTCGCCCGACAGAGTGCAGCGCGATGCAGCGCTGGAGGCGCGCCTACGCGCGCACCACCGTGTACCCGTACTCCCCAGCGCGCTGCGCGGCGAGAATGCCGGAGGCCATCACGTGCGCATTGGCCGGCATGGACTTCACCAGTTCGTCCATGATCTCCTCGATGCGGTCGGGGGTCGCCTTTTCGCCGGCGATCATCCCGGCCAGGTAGCGCGTGGCCATCCCGCAGATGGCGTAGTGCACGCCGCGCCGCGCGAGCCCGTCGAGCGTGAACGGGTCCTCCACCGACTTGGGGTCCGCGGAACCGGGGCGGAAGACATTGCCGCCTCTCACCAGCTTGGCGCTGTCCGGGTGCTTGTACTCGAGGTCCCGCAGCACTTGGTGCTTGCGCCACACAGCGTTGGAGACGGCCACATCCGCGGCGTCGTGACGCAGGCAGATGACCACCGCCTGGTCGGCATCCTTCAGGTTGTACCCCGTCTGGCTGCTGCGCAGGAAGTTCCACGCGAATCCGGTCGCCGACGCCGCTTCGGCGATGCTCGTGGCGTCAATGAAGAGCCGATGCTTGCCGGGGAGCGCGTCGAACCAGGCGTCCTGTCGGTAGCGGGGGATGCGACGCGCGTTCTGGGCCGGAGACGCGGGGCCTTGGGCAGGCGCGGCGGCAGGCGCGGCGGCAGGCGCGGCGGCGGGCGCGGCGAAGGCCGTGGCGCTCAGGGAAGCTGTGGCGACAAAGGTGCGGCGGCGCATAGGAGACGATGAGGAATAGGAGTTCGGATTTCGATTCTGATCAGGATGAGGATACGGATTGACGATGTCGTTGTCGAATTCCAGTCCCCATCGTCATCCGACATCGAAATTCCCATCCGAACTCCGCTTCGTCATCGCCGTGGGTCTACCCGATGTAGCTGAAGGAGTAGCCCCGCTCCTGCGCCCGCCCCACCGCCACGATCCCCGCCGCGGCGAAGTGCGCGTTGCCGAGCGTGCTGCGCTTCAGTTCGGCGTAGATCTCGTCGGCCGACGGGCCGCCCGAGGTGGCGACGATCCCGGCGAAGGCGTGCGTCGCAAGGTCGCAGACCGCGAACTGGAAGCCGCGCGCCACGGCGGCCTCCACGGTGAACCCACGGTTGGGCTGCTGCCCGGGGAGTTTCTTCGCGTTCCAGACGTTGCGCACCGGCGGCGCGCCGGTCTCCGGGTCGTTGAACTTCATGAACTTCGCCCACGTCGGGCCATACTTGGCCCAGACGGCGTCATTGAACGCGAACGGCGTGGCCCAGTGGCGATAGCAGAGCACGAGGGCCAGGTCGGCGTCCCCAAGTCCGTAGCCGAGCTTGTTGGCCAAGGCGTAGTTGTTGGCGAACGTGAGCGCCTCGGCGGCGCCGTTCGGCGTGATGGCGTCGAAGAACATCCGATGCTTGCCCGGGATCTGGTCGAGCCAGTCATCCTGCGGGTGACGCGCCGGGGTGAAATCCTCGCGGCGCGTCAGCGCGTGGAGGGGCTCGGCGGTGCCGGCGATCGCGGCGCCAGCGGCGGCGACGCTGGCGGCGAGGCGGCCAAGGAACGAGCGTCGGCGGGACAACGCAGGCGCGGGGGGCATGGGGGGACCCTAGGTTGGAGGTCCCGCAGAATATCACCGAAATTGGCGTCCCGCCATCGGCCGTGGGGCCGCCCGGCTACGCGCGGCGCCGACGCGGATGCGAGAGCAGCGCGAGACCGGCGAGCCCGCCGGCGATCAACAGCGGCAGGACGAAGTCCTTGGCGAGGAGCGGCGCGCCCACGCGCACCGGCGGCGCGGCGCCGACCAGCACGCGACGCGCGAGCGTATCGATGGGGACGCCACTCAGCCGGCGGTACGCATCGGGCACCGGCTCCTCGGCGCGCCACAGTGCGCGGAAGCGCTCCGGGCCGAGGCTCAACGCGACGGCGTTCATTACGTCCGGGGATCCCCGCCACCACCAGCTGTACCAGCGGTAGTCCGACGCCGCGTCATCAATGCCGCCCAGGGGGCGCTCAGCTGGTGGCGCGATGGCGTCGAGGCAGTGCTCGGCGCGCCCGGCGACGCAGGCGCGAAGATCCAGCGCCATCGCCGAGTTGCGCTGGGAGTTGAAGTACGGCACGACCTCGTCGCGCAGCCGCAGCGGCGGACGGGGAATGGCGGAGACATCGTATCCGCCGGCCACCGGCCGGTACTCGCGCTCGTGCAGCCATTGCCGGACGGCGGCGGAGGGCGGGCCAAACGCCCCCGAGAATCCGCAGAGCCCGAAGTGGCGGGGCTGCGGGAAACTCGCCGGGATCGAGCGCCGCAATTCGCGCGCCATGCGGCGCTCGTCCGTGAGGGCCGCAGGCGTGACCCGGGCGCGAACGACCGTCGCGCAGGAGGGCGTGGGGTCCTGCGGACGCTCAACCCAAAGCACGGTGCCGAACCGGTACGACTGCGCGGTATCCACGACAATGACCAGCGGCAGCGCGAGCGCGCGGTGCGACATTCGGGCCCGCGTCGTCGCGTAGACCTGCTCGACGTGCCCGCGCACGGCCGCCGGCACGCGGGCGTCGGCGAAGACGCGGTCGAGCGTGGTGCCGGACTGCTGACGGAGTGCTCGGCCCACCGAGTCGCGCAGCTGCCGCGACCAGGCGGTGTATTCGAGCAGCCGCAGCGTATCGCGCGTCTGGCTCAACTGCTGACGCGCCTCGTCCACGCGCGAGCGGTAACGCGCGCTCACTTGTTCGGCGGACAATCCGGTGGGACGCGGCGGCCGCGCCACGACGAGCAGCGCGAATGCCCCCATGGCGATGGCCGCAGCGCGGCGCACGGTCAGTTCCATGGCTTCCCCCGGACGGCCCACGCGGCGCAGAGCGCGATGCAGGCGAGACTGGCGAGGGCAAACGTAGCATTCGGCAGCGGCGACGACGGGCGCGCCGCGATCACCTGGCGGACCCAGCGATCGATGAGAGTGTCTGCCGGCACACCGGCTGCGGTGGCGAGCTGACCGGCGACGGTCGAATCGCGCGTTTCGCGCAGGCGCGAAATGGCCTGAGGGCCACCGGTCGAGAGCGTGAGGCGCATCAGCGACTCGCGCGCCGCAGCGGGCATCGGAATCCGGAAGGCGTCGGCGGGAAGCAACGAGAGCATCGCCCGGCAGACGTCGAGCTGGGCCCGCTCAATGCAGGCGCTCTGCTCGTCGCGCGAGGTGCGCTGGGCCATCCACGAGCGCTGGCCTCCGTCTCCCGCATTCGCGGCAAGCGATGGGAGGTCGGACTGGTCGTACCACGCGGCGATGCGATTCGTGGGGAGGGAATCGAGCGCGAAGCCGAGTCGGCATGCGGCGCGGTCGCCGGCGGCGCACTTCCGCACCACCGCGGCGGGATCCGTGGCGAGCATGCGATACACGGACGCGTTCAAGTCCTTCGGCGCTGCGGCAAGCGGCACCCGGGAAGCGAGCCACGCGCCCAGTGCCACAGGAAGGTGGCGTGCGACCGCGCGCTCGAACTCCCAGAGCATGCTCTTGGCGAGGTCGCTCTGACTCAACGGATGGGCGAGCGACGCGCCGGGAATGTCGCGGCCGTCGTACATCCCGTCAAACACGTAACCCGTCACTCGCTCCTTCGTCGGCTGCACCGAGAAGCCAGTGATTGGCGAGTACGATTCACGCACCGACGTACGCCGCTCGCGCAGGGTCAGCGCGAGGCGCGGGGCAAGGGAGTCCGTTTCCTCACCGACGACGGCGGCGGCCTTTGTCAGCGCGTCTTCGAGCGCCGCTGCGGCGTCGCTGGCCAGCGCCGCGCCGGTGCGAAGGCGAAGCCCCCGCACCACAACGGCCGTGTCGAGCCCCGTCTCGTTCGCGGCGGCGGCGAGCGAGTCAATGCGCTGCTTCAGCGAGTCGGCGCGCGCGCGCAGCGCTTGCTGACGCGCCACCGTTGCATCGGGCGACTGCGCCGACAACGGCACGCCGGCGGCCAGCGCAAACCACAGCGCCGTGCGCCGCACGACCGTGGGCAGCGGCGGAGGACTAGACATCAACCAGCATCCACCGGTTGAGGAAGGCGGCCAACGGGCCACTGCCCGCATAGACGCCATCGAGAATCCACCCGAGGACCAACGGCTTGTCGGTCGTTCCGACGGAGGCGAGGAGCAGGTCCACCGCGACGATCGTGGCGATCGCCGCGACGATGATCCGCACCCGCTTGGGGTCGCTGGCCAACAGGGCGAAGATCATCGCGAACGGCACGAGCGCGCCGAGCCAGAAGCGCACGGCGAGGCCCACCGGATAGGCGTGCAGCATCGCCGGCAGCGGCGCGATGGCCGCGGCGATCCCGCCGAACAGCCCCACCGCCACGGCGACCGCGCCGAGGAGCGCGGCACCCGCGCCGAAGCGCAGCAGCACGAAGCGCCAGCGCGGAAGCGGGAGCGACAGCGCGTACACGTGCTGGCGATGCGCATCGGCCTGCCACGACGCGATGGCCACCACGACGGCGACGGCGAGGGCGAGCAACTGGTAGTGAATGCTCGCGCCGATGATCCCTTGGTAGAGCGACGGGATGTAGTACGTGTCCACCGACTTGTACGGCATCGCGCGCAGCGCGCTGATGGGGATGTACCCGGCAACGAGCACGGCGAGCAGCACGATTGGCCGCGACCACTTCCATTGGGTGTTAAGCACAGCGCGGAACATCAGGCCGTCCCTCCCGAGCGCGCGGTACTGAGCAGCTCCACGAAGCTCTCTTCAAGATCCAGGTCGATGACCTCGCGCAGGGTCGCGCCCTGCGCCGTGAACCAGGCCGCCATCTCCGGCTGCCAGCCGCGCACGCCCCATTCCTTCTCGGCGCCGGCGGTCACCGTGCGGCCGAGGATCGTGAACGGCGCCGCGGGGACGACAGGCGGCGCGCCGCTCACGCGCAGACGCTTGATCCCGCTGCGGAACGTGTGCATCGGCATCTCGGCGACGAGCGCGCCGTCGTCCATCACTCCCACCCAGTCGCAGATGCGCTCCTGCTCATGCACGAGGTGGCTGCTCACGAGCACCGTGGCATTGCGCGCCGAGACGTACTCGACGAGCGCGGCGAGCACGTCGCGCCGCACCACGGGGTCGAGGCCGTCGGTCGGCTCGTCGAGCACCAGCAACTCGGGCTGGGTGGCCAGCGCGAGCAGCATCATCAGCTTGCCCGACTCGCCCTTGGAGAGGCGTTCGATCTTCTGTTCTGTTCGCAGGGAGAACTGGCCGCGAAGCTCGGCGGCGCGGCCCGCATCCCACGTGGCGTAGAACGCCCGGTGGTAGTCCATGATCTCGCCCACGGTGAGCGAGCCGTAGAGGTGCAGCCGCTCGGGGACGTAGCCGATGCGGGCGAGCGCCTGCGGCGCGCCCTGCGGAATCGTGTGGCCGAGCACTTCGATGACGCCCCGCGCGGCTTCCAGCATGCCGAGGAGGAGCTTGATCGTGGTGGTCTTGCCCGAGCCGTTCGGTCCGAGGAAGCCGTAGATGGCTCCCGTGGGGACCGTCATCGAGAGGTCGCGGATGGCGAACTCCTTGGCGGGGCGGTAGGCCACGTGCTTGAGGGCGATGGCGTCGCTCATCGCGTGGTCTCCTCGAGTTCGTCGGTGAGGGCGCGCCGGAGGTCGGCCGCCGTGATGCCGCGTCGCGCCGCCTCGGCGAGCAGGTCGCGGATCAGGCGCTGCGCGTCGGCGGCGCGCTCGCGTTCACGCCGCTCGGGCGTGACGTCAGTGATGAAGGTGCCGGCGCCCTGGCGCATCTGGACCAGTCCCTCGGTCTCGAGCTCGCGGTAAGCCTGCACGACCGTCGCGGGATTCACGCGCAGTCGCGAGGCGAGGGTGCGCACCGACGGCAGGCCGTCGCCGGCCTTGAGTTCGCCGGCGCCGACCGCCACGCGCACGCGCGCCGCGATCTGGGCGTAGATGGGGACGGGACTGCGGGGGTCGATGCGATCAAACACGGGGGTAGTGTGCTAGTGTACCGATACACTATGGCGGTTGGGGTGGGCTGTCAAGGGGCAGACGGTTGACGGTGGACGGTAGACGGTGGACGAGGGAGGGCGGGCGTTCGGCCGTCACCGTTCGACGCTATCTTCCGTGGGCGGACCGGGCTTCGGTTCGCCTCATCCACACCTGCTCGAGGGTCCCCGATGCCGCGGCGCCGCTGGCCGAAAGTCCCCGACGTCCTCCCGTGCCCCGGCGGCGACGTCGCCATCAAGGTCGTGAGCCCAACGGAGATCGCGAAATACGCCGATCCCGGCGAGGAGTTGATGGGGTGCTTCGTGTCGGAGCAGCGCACCATCTTCCTGCGCAGCACGGTGCACGGCGAGGCGCGATGGCGCGTGCTCTGGCACGAGCTGATGCACGTCGGGCTCGAGGACAGCGGCCTGCGCAACGGCCTCGAGCACACGCTCGAAGAGGCCATCTGCGACGCGCTGACGTCGCTGGTGATGCGCGTGAACTATCGATAGTCCGCCACGGCAACGGCCACTGCTCTTACCACGGAGGACACGGAGAACACGGAGAAGTGCAACAGCAACTTCTTGGGGGAACTGCGAGCGCCACGCAAATGTCTGCGTGGCGCGCTGTCGTTACCCCCAGGTTTTGCAGTTGCTGTTCTCCGTGCCCTCCGTGTCCTCCGTGGTGAAAGCAGTAACGGCCAGCTGCGACCACGAAGCTCGAAGGACGCGAAGGGGCACGAAGCACACCCGGGGCTAAACGCGGCGCGCCACGCAGTACTCCGCGTGGCGCGCCGTCGTTTCCGTTGGAAGTGCTTCGTGCCCCTTCGTGCCCTTCGCTCCTTCGTGGTATCAGTGGCTGCTACAACCGAATCCGCCGCAGGTCCTTCGTCAGCTCCGCCCGGAAATCGGGATGCGCGATGGAGATCAGCGCCTCTCCGCGCTCGCGCAGCGAGCAGCCGTGCAGGTTCACCGCGCCATACTCGGTGACGATCCAGTGCACGTGTCCGCGCGTCGTCACGATGCCGGCGCCGGCATTGATCTCGGTGCAGATGCGCGAGATGGTGCCGTTCTTCCCCGTGCTTGGCAGGGCGATGATCGCCTTGCCGCCGCGCGAGAGTGCGGCGCCGCGGATGAAGTCCATCTGCCCGCCGATCCCCGAGTAGATACGGTGGCCGAACGAGTCGGCGCACACCTGCCCGGTGAGGTCCACCTGGATGGCGCTATTGATCGCCACCACGCGTGGGTTCCGGCGGATCACCGCAGTGTCGTTGGTGCGGTCGCAGGGATGGAACTCGACGGCGAGGTTGTCGTGCACGAAGTCGAAGAGCCGCTTGGTGCCGTTGATGAAGCTCGTCACCGTGCGCCCGGGGTGGACCTGCTTGTACTTGTTGTTCACCACGCCCGACTCGATGAGGTCCACGAGGCGGTCCGAGAACATCTCGGTGTGCACGCCCAGGTCATGCTTGTCGCCGAGTCGCGTGAGCACCGCGTCGGGGATGGCGCCGATGCCCATCTGCAGGGTGGAGCGGTCCTCGACCAGCCCGGCGATGATCTCGCCGATGCGGGCTTCGACCTCTGACTCCTGCCCGGCGGCGTGCTCGTGCAGCGGCCGGTCCGTCACGATGAAGGCGTCGATGCGGTCGAACGGCACGTTGGTGTTGCCGTGCGTCCGCGGCATCTGGTCGTTGATCTCGGCGATGACGAACCGCGCGCTATCCACCGCGGCGCGCGCGGTGTCGACCGACGTGCCGAGCGAGCAGTGGCCGTGTTTGTCCGGCGGCGAGAGCTGGACGATGGCGACGTCGAGCGGCACGCGCCCCGAGCTGAACAGCGTCGGGACGTCGGAGAGGAAGATCGGCACGAAGTCGGCGTGCCCGCGCTCGACGGGGCCGCGCAGGTTCGGGCCGGTGAAGAGCGAGATCGAGTGGAAGCGCTGCCACCGATCGCCGTCCAGCCAGGGCGCCGGGCCGGCGAGGTGCAGGTGATAGAGCTTGACGTTCTCGAGGTCGTCGCGCTGGGCGAGCGCCTCGAGCAGGGGCGTGGGCGTGGCGCACGCGCCTTGGACGAAGACCTTCATGCCGCTCGTGATGAGGGCAAGCGCGTCAGCGGGCGAGACGGCCCGGGAGCGCCAATCAGACGGAAGAGTGGTCACGGCAACCTTGTGGTGCAGGGGCAGAGGCACAGCTTGGGCACGGGAACAGGCACGGTGGGGTGCAGCGGCACGAGCACCGACCTGACCGGTAACGAAAAATACTCGCGGGCACCGTGGATTACCGAGGGGGGAATGCCCCCGAAAACCGCCAGCTTGTTCCCATCATTGAAGTCAGGTATAATCCCATACCACGCGGGCGTAATTCAGTTGGTAGAATGCCAGCTTCCCAAGCTGGACGTCGTGGGTTCGAGTCCCATCGCCCGCTCTTGTTGTCCCATCGGCCCCGCTCCAGTGGAGCGGGGCTTTTACCATCCGCCGCCACCGCCGCCGCCGGACCGTCCGCCACCCCCGGACCGTCCGCCACCGCTCGACCCTGATCGACTTGGCGTGGGCACCGCGGCCGCCATGCCGCCCACGGCGGCGGCGAACGAGGCGCTCGACCCGCCGCCGGAGAATCCGCCGCCACCGCCGAACCCGGACCATCCGCCGCCCCCGACCGGCCCAGCGGAGCGCGTCGCGTGGGCGGCGTGATGCGAGTGGCTCGAGGGCGCGCCAAAGGCGCGGAACCAGCGGTCCACGCGCGGTCCAAGACCGAATCCGATGATCCATGGGAACCAGGCGTCGAGCAGGGCCGGCGACGGCCGATGCAACTCACGTTCGAAATAGTCGCGCGCGCCCGCGAGCGTCTTGCGCAGCGCGATGCGATCGGCGTCGTGGCGTGAGGCGGCGAGGTTGAACACGCTGTTGACCAGTCCGAGCGTAAACAGCGCGAGTCCAAGCAGCGCCAGCGCGCCGACGCGCGTCCGTTGGTCGAGCAGCGTAGCGCCAACGCCAGAGAGCCAGAGCGCCATCGGGATGAGCACGCGCAGGAGGTGCGGCGCCGGCCGCACCACACGCGTCCGCCATCCCCGCGCCTGGATCGCCGTGAACGCGTACCACAGGAACGCCACGACAAAACTGGACATCAGCGACGTCGCCCCGCGTTGCATCGCGCTGGTGGCGTAGACCACGAGCGCCGCGGCGAGCAGGGCGCGCGTCGGCTTGGGCGACGGCGACGGCAGCGCGCGCCCGGTGCGCGATGCATCGTCAAGGCGCGCTCTCAGGAACGGCTCGATCAACGCCGCCGCGTCGAACCCGGTGGCCCTGTAGTGCGCGCGCACGTCGTCGGTGGACGTGCGATCGGCACCGCCGATGAAGAGCGCGTCGATCAGCGCGCGATCGTGGCCGGTGAGCGCGTCGCGCGGCACAAGCAGCCGCAGGTGGAGCACGTCGGAGCGAAACACCCATCCGGTGCCGGGAACCACCTCGCTCGCGAGCTTGCCGTCGGCAACAAGGCGGGCCAACGTGGCGGCCACCTCCGGCGCGGCCGTGGTGTCGTCCCACGCAGCGCCCACGACCTCCGGCGCGAGGCTGAACACGTGCTGCTCCAGCCACTCGCGAGTGATTTCCGAGGACTCGGGGGGCGAGGCGAACCGGCCGAGTGTTCGTTCGCGCGCGAGGAAGCGCAGGAAGAGCAGCACGACGGCAGCGACGAGCGCACCGAGGAGCGCCAAGCGCACGAGCGCGCCCGCCCCCACGACGACGCCGGCGGGACGTCCCGCGCGCGCGAACCGGAGGGGGACGCTGACCACGTACCCCTCGCCGGGCCGCAGCGGGCCGGCGTCGACCCTCCACGTGAACCCCGCCGGCACCTTCCACGCGGAATCCACGACCAGCTTCAGGCTGAACCGCTCCACGTTCTCCGCGCGGTCACGGAAAGCGAAGTCGTGATCCATCAAGTACTCCGCGCCGCCTGAGCCGTCGGTGGCCGTGCGCGGCAGGAGTATCCCGTCGTACGCGTGCACCAGCGTGTACGACAAGGTGTCGTTGCGGTAGACCGGCGCGGAGGGGAGCCGACTGCGCCAACGGAGGACGTGGCCGTCGAACCACCGGTACTCGTCCACCTTGGTGAGGTCGCCCTCAGTGAGCTCGTGCTCGGACCTGGTGGCGCGATCCACGCGGGTGAGGCGCAGCAGGCGGTGCGTCTGCCCGGGGGCCACGACAAACGTGCGCTCCGGGCCGTTCCAGTCGCCGGAGAGCACGATCGTCTGGCGCTCGGTGATCGTCAGTCGCCCGGAGGAGTCGAGTTGCGCCGTGACGTCCACCGCGCTCCAGCGCAGCGACCGCGCGCCCTGCGGCGCCAGGGCATGGAAGGGCGCAAGGAGCAGCAGGAGGGCGAGCGGGCGCATCAGGTGACGTCTCTAGGCGCGGACATCCGCCGGCACCTCGGCGTCGCGCTCGATCCCCTCCACCAGCGTGGGCTCGGCCGGGCGCAGCCGAGTGGCCAGGTCCACCACCGCCACGACCCCGACCACCCGATTGTCGTCGGAGAGCACGGGGATCCGGCGCACGTGGTCGCGACGCATCTTGTGCGCGACGTCGTGTACCTCCTCGTCGAGCCGCACCGTGGTGAGGTGGCGCGCCGTCATGTGCTCGCGCACCGCCGCGTCCATGCCGCGCCCGGTTGCCACACATCGTACCACGATGTCGCGGTCGGTGAGCACGCCCTGCAGCCGCCGGCTCTGCAGGTTGTCAATGACGGGGAGCATCCCCACCCGACGGTCGCGCATCAGCTCGGCGGCCCGATGAATGGGCTCGTCCGGCGTGATCACGGACGGATGCGCGGTCATCACATCTCGCGCCTTCATGACCCCCTCCTCGCGCGGCCGGCGTGGTCTGCGCCTGCGGCGCGTCTCTCTAGCATACGTTACCAAGCAACGGAGAACAGGGCCAATTGGCCCTCACCCCGTCAGGGTTCGGCCTACCCGTCCTCCGGCGGCGGGGCGACAGCCACTGCGTGTTTCTCGGACTGACTTCCGGGCCGGCCACCCTACCTTGGCGTGCATGCCTCCCGTCTTTCCCTTCCTGCCGCAACGCCTCACGGGGCTGGTCGAGATCGCCGGCAACTTGAACTGGACGTGGAACCGCGAGGCGCGACGCCTCTTCGCGGCTATCGACCAGCAGCTCTGGACGCGGTATCGGCACGATCCCTACCAGCTCCTCACGCAGGTGGGGCCGGAACGACTCGCGCAGTGCGCCGCTGACCCGGCCTTCCTCGCGCAGTACGACGCCGTGATGCGGTGGTCGCAGAGCGAGTCATCGCCGGCGCAGACGTGGTTCGTGCAGCGGTTCCGGGAACACTCGCGCGAGACGATCGCGTACTTCTGCGCCGAGTTCGGCGTGCACCACACCGTGCCCATCTACTCTGGGGGGCTCGGTGTGCTGGCCGGCGATCACTGCAAGACGGCGTCGGACCTGGGCGTGCCGCTCGTCGGCGTCGGCATCCTCTACCGCCGCGGCTACTTCGATCAAGAGGTGCGTGCCGACGGCTGGCAGGAAGACACGGACATGCCCTTCGACGTCGCGCGCACCGTGCTCGAGCCCGTGGAGGGGACGGCGGGGGCGCCGCACCTCGTGGTGGTCCGCACGGCCGGACGCGACGTGTTCGTGCGCGCGTGGCGGCTGCGCGTTGGGCGCGTGACCCTCTATTTGCTTGACACCAACCTCGAGCCGAACCACCCGGACGACCGACTGCTGCTCAGTCGGCTCTATGCGGGCGGGCCCGCGTTGCGCCTCAAGCAGGAGTGGCTGCTCGGCGTGGGTGGCGTGCGCGTGCTGCGCGCCCTCGGCATCGCGCCAGCGGCGTGGCACGCCAACGAAGGGCACGCCTCCTTCATGTTCGTGGAGCGCGTGCGTGAGCGCGTGGCCGCGGGCGTCGCCTTCGCCGACGCGGTGCGCGAAGTGCGGGCCGCGAGCACCTTCACGACGCACACGCCGGTCCCTGCCGGGCACGACACGTTCCCGGCCGACGACCTGGTGGCCTGCACCGGCCCGGTGTGGGACGAGCTCGGCGTGGACCGTGAGACGTTCCTGCGGATCGGGCGACATCCGAGCGATTCGTCGGGGGCATTCCACATGACCGCGGCGGCGATCCGGCTCAGCCGACGCGTGAACGCCGTCTCCCGCGTGCACGGCGTGGTCACGCGCAAGCTGTGGGCGTCGCTGTGGCCGGGGCGGCGCGAAGTGGATCTTCCCGTCACGCACGTCACCAATGGCGTGCACCTCGCCACGTGGATGTCCAACAGCATCATGCGGCTGCTCGACGCCCATCTGGGCCAGGGGTGGGGGAATCGGGTGGACGATCCCGCCCTGTGGGACGACGTGCTGCAGCTCGACGCGCAGAAGCTGTGGGACGTTCACTGCTGGCAAAAGGGCCGCCTGCTGGTGCACATGCGCGAACAGGCACGCATCGCCTTCACGAACCACACCCGCGAAGCCGCGCGACTCGCCGGCACGGGCGTCCTGCTTGACCCCGAGGCGCTGACGCTCTGCTTTGCCCGGCGCTTCGCGACGTACAAGCGCGCCAACCTGTTGTTCCATGACGTGGAACGCCTGCTGCGCATTGTCGGCAATCCGTCACACCCGGTGCAGGTGATCTTCGCCGGCAAGGCGCACCCGGCCGACGGCCCGGGGAAGCAGATGCTGCAAGAGGTGTATCAGGCGACGCGCGATCCGCGCTTCGAGGGGCGTCTCGCGTTCCTCGAGGACTACGACATGCACCTCGCGCACGTGCTCGTGCAGGGGGCCGACGTCTGGCTGAACGTGCCGCGCGTGCCGATGGAAGCGTCGGGCACGAGCGGAATGAAGGCGGCGCTGAACGGCGTGCCGCAGCTGAGCACGGTGGACGGATGGTGGGAGGAGGGATTCAACGGCCACAATGGCTGGGCGATCGCGCCGCTCCCAGGCGAGAGCGCGGCGGAGGACGACGCGGCGGCCGCCGACCAGTTGTACGAGCTGCTGGAGACGTCGGTGGTGCCGATGTTCTATGCCCGCGACGCGGCGGGGCTCCCGCAGCGCTGGATCCAGATGATGCGCCACGCCCTGCGCGCGGCCGGCCTGCGCTTCACATCGCGGCGGATGCTGATGGAGTACGTGACGGACTTCTACGTGCCGTCCATGCGCGGGGAAGCCACGGGGGAGGAGGCGCCGACGGGCTAGGTGCAGGGGGAAGGGAGCAGAGTGGGGTGCAGGGGGAAGGGAGCAGAGTGGGGTGCAGGGGGAAGGGAGCGAGCCCGCTCGACTGGGCTTGCTTGGCGGCACACCCTCGAAATCCCTAGGGCAAGGGCGGCTGGGGAGGTACTCCTTCCTCCTA
>VHBQ01000023.1 GCA_016871855.1 Gemmatimonadota bacterium | reverse complement strand
ACGCCGCGCAGCTGCTCGGCGGCGCGTGACCGCGCGCCGAGCGGTTCCGGGTCGGCCCGAGGCGCTCGCATGAGCGAGCGGCGGCACGGAGCGGGCGGTGCCGCGGTCGTCGCCGCTGGCATCCTGCTGAGCCGCGTCTTCGGGCTCATCCGCAACCGGCTGCTCGGGCACTTCCTCGGCACGTCGGATGCCGGTGACGCGTTCAACGCGGCGCTGCGCATTCCGAACATCCTGCAGAACCTCTTTGGGGAAGGCGTGCTGTCCGCGTCCTTCATCCCGACGTACAGCCGCCTGCTGGCGGAGGGGAACGAAGAGGAGGCAGGGCGGGTGGCCTCCGCGGTCGGAACGCTGCTCGCGCTCACCAGCACGGTCCTGGTTCTGGTGGGCATCATGCTCACCCCGTGGGCGGTCGCGCTCATCGCGCCAGGCTTTGTCGGAGAGAAGCGCGAGCTGACCATCCGCCTGGTTCAGGTGATGTTCCCGGGCGTCGGCATCTTGGTGCTGTCCGCTTGGGCGCTCGGCGTGCTCAACTCGCACCGTCGGTTCTTCCTGCCGTACGTCTCGCCCGTCGCGATGAACGTGGTCATGATTGGCGCGCTGCTCTGGTTCGGTCCGCGCTTGGGCGGCGATGCGTCGGGGCAGACGCGGCTGGTCGTTGCGCTGGCGTGGGCCTCGGTGATCGGCAGCGCGGCGCAGCTGCTCGTGCAGCTTCCCACGGTGCTTCGCGTGGAGCGGCGACTGCGCTGGCGTCGCGATCTCGCCAGTCCGCACGTGCGCGTGGTGCTTGGCCAGTTCGGTCCGGTCGCGCTTGGACGTGGCGTGGTGCAGGTCAGCGCCTACGTGGACAACCTGCTGGCGTCGCTGGTAGGCGCCGGCGCGGTGGCGATGCTGTCGTACGCGCAGGTGCTGACGATGCTTCCCGTCTCGCTCTTTGGCATGTCCGTCTCGGCGGCGGAACTGCCGGCCATGTCCGGCGCCATCGGGTCGGACGCTGAGGTGGCCGCCGCCCTGCGCCGGCGGCTCTCCGACGGGCTGCATCGGATCGCTTACTACGTGATTCCGTCGGCGATGGCATTCCTCGCCATCGGTGACATCGTGGGCGCGACGCTTTACCAGTCGGGGCGATTTGGCCGTGCGGACGTGGTGTGGATGTGGGGCGTGCTGGCGGGGGCCGGTGTCGGTCTGCTTGCCGGGACGCTTGGTCGGCTCTATGCCTCCACGTGGTACGCCCTGCGGGACACTCGCGTCCCGCTGCGCTTCGCCGCGATTCGCGTGACGATTGGCCTCGCGATGGGCTGGTTCGCGGCACTGCACGTGCCGCGACTGCTGGGTGTAGACCCGCAGTGGGGCGTGGCCGGACTGACCGCCGCCTCCGGCGTGGCCGCGTGGGTGGAGTGCACGCTGCTGCGCCGCTCGCTCACGTCGCGCGTCGGCGACGTGGGGGTGGACCGGCCGTATCAAGGCCGGCTCTGGATGGCCGCGCTCGCGGCGGCGGCCGTGGCCTGGGGGGTCAAGCTGGCCCTTGGCGTGGACCAGCCGCTTCTCCTTGGCGGACTGGCCCTGCCGCTCTACGGCGTCGTCTACGTTGGCCTCACGCGGTGGCTCGGCATTCCAGAGGCCGCTTCGATCGCCGGTCGCGCGCGGCGGTTGCTCGGCGCGCGCTGACGCGCGCGTAGATTCCGGGGAGGTCCCATGCGAAACGTCCCCGAGTCCATCAGCCAGAAACTGCCGCACCTGCCGGAGACCCCCGGCGTCTACCTGTGGAAGGGGGCGGACGGCACGGTGCTGTACGTCGGCAAGGCCAAGCGCCTGCGCTCGCGCGTGCGCAGCTATGTTGGCACCGAGCACGCCCCGACGTCGAAGACGCGCGTGCTGATGGAGCACGCGGTGGACCTCGAGACCATCGTGGTGCCGGAGGAAGAACACGCGTTGATCCTCGAGCACAACCTGATCAAGGAACACCACCCGCGCTTCAACGTGATGCTGCGGGATGACAAGACGTATCCGTACGTGAAGGTGACGGTGCAGGAGGTGTATCCGCGTGTGCTCGTGACGCGTCGCGTGCTGGACGACGGCGCGCGGTACTACGGGCCGTTCACGGACGTCGGCGCGATGCGGCACGCGCTGAACGTGGTCAAGCGCGTGTTCACCGTGCGCTCCTGTCGCTGGAACATGCCCGCGGAGATGCCGGAGCGCGCCTGCCTAGACTACCACATCAAGCGCTGCAAGGGCCCCTGCATCGGCGCGCAGTCCGTCGCGGATTATCAGGCGATGATCGGCGAGGTGGTGGCGTTCCTTGACGGGAAGCCAGACGAGGTGACGCGGCGTGTGCGACAGCGCATGGAGGCCGCGGCGTCCGATCTCGACTTCGAGCGAGCGGCGGAACTGCGCGATGCCCTGCGGCACCTGGAGCGCTTCGAGGAGCCGGCGATCATCGTTGACGTCGAAGGGAACGACCGCGACGTGCTGGGTTTTGCGCGCGACGGTGACGATGCGTGCGTCACGCTGCTGAAGGTGCGCGGCGGCAAGCTGCTCGCGCGCGACCAGCGTTTCCTTGAGCAGGCGGAAGGGGAGCCGGATGCGACGGTGCTCGCGGCGTACCTCGCCGGCAGCTACCGGGCGCTTCCGGAGCGGCCCGCGGAGCTGCTTCTACCGTTCGCGCCGGAGGACCTCGACCTGCTGGAGCCCGCGCTTCGGCCGACGCGGGTGTTGATCCCCCAACGCGGCCTCAAGCGGGAACTGCTCGACCTCGCCGAGAAGAACGCGCGGCACCTGCTGGAGGAGTTCAAGCTCGCCGAGGATGAGACAGAGGAGCGAGCCGGTGATCCCGTCTACGAGTTGGGGCGCGCGCTCGGCCTGGCGAAGATCCCACGCGCGCTCGTCTGTTTCGACAACAGCACCGCGCAGGGGAAGGACAGCGTCGGTTCGGTGGTCTGGTTTGAGAACGGCCGGCCGCGGCGCTCCGAGTACCGCACGATGCGCGTGAAGTCCGTGGACGAGGCGCTCGGGCCCGACGACTTCGCCTCGATGCGCGAGGTGGTGGGTCGCTATTTCCGACGGCGCGTGGACGAGGGCAAGCCGCTGCCGGACCTCGTGGTGGTGGATGGCGGCAAGGGCCAACTGGGCGCGGCGCACGAGGCGCTCGCTGCGCTGGCGTTGTCGGCGCTGCCGCTGGTCTCCCTCGCCAAGCGGGAGGAGGAAGTGTTCGTGCACGGCCGCGCGGAGCCGTTGCGGCTCTCTCGTCGCTCGGCGGCCCTGCGCCTGCTGCAACAGGCGCGCGACGAGGCGCATCGCACCGCGGTCGGCTACAATCGCAAGCGGCGGTCGATGAGGACCATCACGTCGGCGCTCCTGGAAATCCCCGGCGTCGGGCCGGCGAAGCGCCGCGAGCTCCTGCGGGCGTTCGGCAGCGTGGAGGGCGTGCGCGCGGCGACCGTGGAGCAGGTGGCGGCGCTCAAGGGCTTCTCGGCGAAATCCGCGGCCGCGTTGCTGGAGGCGTTGCGCGCGACGGCGCCGGACCGGGCGCACGCGCCTGAGGCGTCGGACCGGGCGCACGCTGCCGAGCCGCCGGCCGAGAACAGCCGACCAGCAGAGGCGCCGCCCGAGTCGTAATTTCCACGTCGACGTGGGCATCGCGCCTCTCGCACCAGCGCGCGGTCCACCGTCCACCGTCCACCGTCCGTCGTTCCCATGCCCTGGACCCTGCATTGCACCACCGGATGTGGCTATCAAGCCCCCGGACACCAACTGGCCTCCCTCTGCCCGCAGTGCGCGCAACCGCTCGCCGTCGCGTACGACGCGGCGCCGGCGCGCGACGCCCTGAGCGACGAGTGGTCTCTCTGGCGGTACGCGCCGGCGCTGCCCATCGCCCCGGGCGAGGCTCGCGTGAGCTTGGGGGAAGGGATGACCCCGCTCGTGGAGCTTCCCGCGCTGGCCCGCGAACTCGGCGTGCACCGGCTGTGGGTGAAGGACGAGGGGCAGAATCCGACGGCCAGCTTCAAGGCGCGCGGCCTGATGATGGCGGTCGTGCGCGCGAAGGCGCTCGGCCTGCCCGGCGTGTGCGTCCCCACCGCCGGCAATGCGGGAATCGCGCTCGCCGCGTACGCGGCCGCGGCGGCCCTGCCGGCTCGCATCTACGCGCCGCGCACCACGCCGCCGCCGATTCTCGGGAGCATTCGCGCCTTCGGTGTCGAACTCGAACTTGTCGATGGCCACATCGGCGACGCGGGGAAGGCGACGATGCAGTTCGCGAAGGAGAGCGGCTACTTCAACGTCGCGACCGTGCGCGAGCCGTATCGCGTGGAGGGAATGAAGACGATGGGCTTCGAGCTGGCCGAGCAGCTCGGCTGGGAGCTGCCCGACGCCATCATCTATCCGACCGGCGGCGGCGAGGGCACCATCGGCATCTGGAAGGCCATCAATGAGATGGTCGCGTGGGGATGGCTGCCGAGCGATGTCGTGAAGCCGCGGATGATCATCGCGCAGGCCGCTGGGTGCGCGCCGCTGGTGCGCGCCTTCCACGCCGGAGAGGAGAAGGCGACGCCGTGGGAGAATCCCGTGACGCACGCCAGCGGCTTGCGGGTGCCCGGCCCCTTGGGTGACCGGTGGACGTTGCGCACGCTGCGCGAGAGTCGGGGAGACGCCGAGGCCGTGGACGAGGACGCGATTCGCGCCGGTACGTTCACGCTCGCGTCGCGCAGCGGGATTGACGCCGCGCCCGAGGGGGGCTGCGCCCTTGCCGCGACGGCGCAACTGGTCAAGACGGGACGCCTCGCGCCCGAATCCACCGTGGTCGTGTTCAACACCGGCTCTGGGGCATCCTATCGCTGGTGACGCTGCTGGCGGCGTGAGAACACACGGCGCGCGGCGTCATTGCTCCACGGACTTCACAGAACGGCCTCACACCATAGATCTTTACGAATGCGCATCGCGATCCTTGATCCCTCACACGGCATTGCCGGCGACATGGCCCTCGGCGCCTTGCTCGACCTTGGCCTAGATGCCGATTGGTTGCGCGCGCTGCCCGCCGCGCTTGGGCTCGATGGTGTCACCGTGCGCATCAGCGATGTGAAGCGCGGCGAGATCGCGTGCAAGAAGGTCGACTTCGACATCCCGCCGCAGCCGCATGGCCGCCACCTGAAGCACATCGCGGCGATTGTGGGCGCCTCGCGTGCACCCGAGGAGGTTCAGCGGGTCGCGATGGACGCGTTCACGCAGCTGACCGACGTCGAGGCGTCAATCCACGGGACCACGCGGGAGAAGGTCCACCTGCACGAGGTTGGGGCGGTGGACGCAATCCTAGACATCGTGGGCTCCATCTGGGGGCTGCAGCAGCTCGGCGTCGAAGCCGTCTACAGCCTGCCAGTGACGCTTGGCGAGGGCTTCGTGGAGGCCGCGCACGGACGAATGGCCGTGCCAGCGCCGGCGACCCTGCGCCTGCTCGAGGGTATTGCCGTGCGGCCCGGCCCCGAAGGGGCGGGGGAACTCGCAACGCCCACGGGAGCAGTGCTCGTGCGAGTGCTCTCTCGCGGCGCTCCCCCGGCGACGTACCGTCCCGTGCGAAGCGGCTACGGTGCCGGCACGAAGGACTTCCCGGGTCGCGCGAATGCGTTGCGCATCGTGCTCGCCGATTGGGATGGCGTCGACGAGGCGCACCGCGCGACACCTCCCGGAGGCGTGGTGGAGACGCTGGCGGTGCTCGCCTGCGATCTGGACGATCTCTCCGGCGAGTTTGTCGCCGGCGCGGCCGATGCGCTGCGCGCGGCGGGCGCGCTCGACGTCACACTGCTCCAGACCGTGATGAAGAAGGGGCGCCCGGGAGTGCGCGTGGAGGTGCTGTGCGCGCCGGCTGATGCCGATGCGCTCGAGGAGCTGCTGCTCACGGAGAGCTCGACCATCGGCGTGCGCCGCTCACTCGTCAGCCGGAGGGCGCTGCCCCGTCGGGAAGAGACCGTGACGGTGGACGGCCATCCAATTCGCCTGAAGGCGGTCACGCTGCCCGACGGATCGGTGCGCGCGAAGCCAGAGTGGGAGGACGTGCAGGCCGCGGCGCGCGCGCTGGGACGGCCCGCGACGGCCGTGGCAGACGCAGCCCGGCGCGCCGGGGAATCGCGGGGCGTGTCGGCGGGGTAGAATCACGGTAGATTGTTCGCGTTCAATCGCGACACGACCGTCTTGCACCGAGGGGTTGTCAGATGACCGGAATTCGCATCGCCACGTCGCTCTGGGCCTTGGGGCTCGTCGCCTCGCCGCTCTTGGCGCAGGGCGCCTGCGAGCTTGAGACGCGCAAGCCGTACCAGTTGGCCAGCGCGGTCCTCTACCTGCAGAAGCACGACGCGCAGGTGGATGAGTCGGAACGTGCCAAGCGCCTGAAGGAGGCGGTCAAGGTGCTGACCGACCGTCCCGAGCGGATCAAGAACGAGGCCGGGCGCAACTTCCTACTCGGCGGCGTCTACGTCCGCTGGTTCCAGGATCAGGGCGCGCGTCCGAAGGTGCGGGCCACGCGTGGCGATCTGGGCTTCTCCGAGAACGCCGAGGGTGAGTTCTTCCTGCCGACGGCAGTTGACGAGGCGATGTCGATCGTCGAGCGCGAGATGCCCGCCTGCGCCGACAGCACGCTCCGCTATCGGAATGCGATCTTCGCGAAGGTGCTGAATACGGCCATCGCCTACTACAACGCGAAGCAGTACGACCCCGCCATCGAGTATGCCAGGTACGCGCTGCAGGTCAGCCCGCGCTCGGCGCAGGTGGGGAACGCCTATCAGGTGCTTGCCAACGCGTCGCAGTCGAAGGGTGATCTCGCCGGTGCGGTGGCGAGCCTCGAGAAGGCGATCGCCGGCATGGGGACGGACGCGGCCGGCGCGCCGGCCCGCGCGGCGGCGATGTTCAACCTCGCCGTGCTTACGCGCGATCTCGGCGTGACCAAGGAAGGGGCGGAGCGCTCCGCATTGCTTCGGCGGTCCGCCGAGTTGTTCAAGGGCGTCGCCGAACTCGCGCCGGACGGCCCGAATGCCGCCACGTCGCGCGCGGCGTACGCTCGCACGCTGCAGGAGGCCGGGGACAGCGTGGCGGTGGCAAACGTCTACGCGGACATGATCGCGAATCCGGCGAAGTACACAGCGCTCCAGCTCTTCGAGGCTGGCGTCGTCTTGGCGAACGGCAAGAAGCTTGAGGACGCGGCCACGCTGTATGAGGCCGGCTTGGCCATGAACCCGCACTACCGCGACGCGCTGTTCAACGCCGCGAACGTGTACTTCGGGCTGAGACTCCCCGAGAAGATGGCGCCGCTGGTCGACCGGCTGCGGGCGATCGACCCCATGAATCCCGACGTGGTGAAGCTCGCCGGCGCCGTCTGGCAGGAGCGCGGGCGCCAGGCGACGGACGCGAAGGCCAAGAAGACCGCGCAGGACTCGACCATTACGTACATCGAGCGGGCGGGGAAGCTCCCCGCGCGCGTGCAGGTCAACCAGTTCACGGTCGGCCGCGACGGCAAGGCGACGATCACCGGGTCGATGGAGAACCTGGGAGCCGCCGCAGCCTCGTACACCGTCCTGTTCGAGCTGGTGGACAAGACCGGCGCCGGCGTCGGATCCGGCACGGCGGTCATCGAGGCCGTGCCCCCGAAAGCGTCGAAGGACTTCACCCTGCAGATCGCCGGCGCGTCGCCGGTTGGTTGGCGCTACACGATGCGTTGATGACGGAATGGAAGTCGTTGTCGGAGATTGACTTCCGGCGTGTCGTCTGCTAAATTAGATGAAGCGTTCAGATGGACGCTTCTTCCACGGGGAAAGGGGAGCGAACGCCTCTTTCCCCGTCGTTTTCGTGGGGGCCAATGGTCCGCGTCGCACGCATCAAGCCGAAGAGCATCGCCGAGGAGCTTGGGATCGAACCGGGGACGGAGCTGCTGACCGTCAACGGGCGCGAACTCACTGATTTCCTCGACTGGGAGTTCTTGACCGCCGAGGAGACGCTCGAAGTCGAGGCACGGCTCCCCAGCGGCGACGACGTCGTGTACGAGATCGAACGCATCGAGGGGCTCCCGCTCGGCGTGGAACTAGAGCCGCCCACGGTGCGCCGCTGCGCCAACCGGTGTGAGTTCTGCTTCATCGAGGGGCTGCCGCAGGGGCTGCGCAAGAACCTGTACATCCGCGACGATGACTACCGTCTGTCCTTCGCCTACGGAAACTTCGCCACGCTGTCGAACCTGAAGGAGCGGGACGAGGAGCGGATTCTCGAGTACCGGCTGTCGCCGCTGTACGTGTCGGTGCACGCCACGCCGTGGCACGCGCGGAAGGTGCTGCTGAACAACCCTCGCGTGCCGGACATCAAGGAACAGCTGTGGCGCCTCGTCGAAGGCGGCATCCAGTTCCACGGTCAGATGGTCGTGGTGCCGGGCCTCAACGACGGCGAGGTGCTTGAGGAATCGCTGACGGACCTCTGGGAGTACGGCGACGCGTGCCTCTCCGTGGCGCTGGTGCCCGTGGGGCTCACGCAGTTCTCGCACCTCTACAGCGGGCGGTCGATGGACGTGGAGAACGCGCAGTCCCTGCTCGCGGTGGCGGAGCGGTGGGCGGAGCGCGCGAACGCCGAGCGTGGATTCCCCTGGGTGTACGGCTCCGATGAGCTGTACCTGCTGGCTGGCCATGAGTTGCCGCCCATCGAGCACTACGGCGATTTCCCGCAGATCGAGAACGGGGTGGGGGCGCTTCCGATGCTGCGCCACCGTGTGGAGTCTGGGCTGGGTCGCCTGCCCCGCCTGGATGGGAAGCGAGTGATCGTGGTGACCGGCACGGCGATGGCGGCACAGCTGCCGCCGATGCTTGATCAACTCGCCGCGGCGACCGGCGCGACCTTCGACCTGCGGCGCACCGAGAACTCGCTCTTCGGGCCCACGGTGACGACTGCTGGCCTGCTCGTGGGCGCGGACGTCCAGCGCGCGCTCGCCGAGACGGACGGCGCCGACTTCGCGCTCATCCCCGCGGAGAGCATCAACGAGGACGGCATCTTCCTCGACGACGTCGTGTTCGCTGAGTTGCGCGAGCAGGTGCCGATCCCCGTCTTCCCGTCGTACGACTTCATTGACGTGCTGGAGCTGCCTGCGCAGCCGCCGGCGTCCTCCGCCGGAGCTCTCGCGTGAACATCCCCGTCGTCGCACTCGTCGGCCGCCCCAACGTGGGCAAGTCGGCGCTCTTCAATCGCATCATCGGTCACGATCAGGCGATCGTGAGCGAGGAGGCCGGTACGACGCGCGACCGGCACTTCGCGCTCGCCGACTGGGCCGGGCGCAAGTTCTGGCTCGTGGACACCGGCGGCCTCACCGAGGACTCGCAACTGCCGATGGACCTCGAGATCCGTCGACAGGTGGCGCAGGCCATCGACGAGGCGGACCTTCTGCTCTTCGTCGTGGACGCCAAAGTCGGCGTGCACCCGAGCGACGCGCGGGTCGGCGAGCTGCTTCGCCAGTCGGGGAAGCCATGGATCGTCGTGGCGAACAAGGTGGACGACCCGCGCGAGACTGACTTCTACGAGTTCTACCGCCTCGGCGCGGGCGATCCGCAGCCGGTGTCGGCGGCCAACGGCAAGAGCTCCGGCGACCTGCTCGACACGATCGTCAGCCGCGTTCCCGAGGCCACAGGCGACGAGGACGTGGCGGCGCTGCGCGTTGCGGTCATCGGACGCCCGAACGTCGGCAAGTCATCGTTCGTGAACCGGCTCATCGGCGAGGAGCGCCTGGTTGTCTCCGACATTGCCGGCACCACGCGCGATTCGATCGACACGCCGTTCGCGTACCACGGACGCGATATCATCTTCGTGGACACCGCCGGCCTGCGGCGGCAGTCGAAGATGGACGACGGCATCGAGTTCTACTCGGCGCTTCGCACGCGGCGGGCGATCGATCGGGCTGACTTGTGCCTCCTCCTCATCGACGCGACGGAGGGGCTGCACAATCAGGACCTGAAGATCGCGAACATGGCGTGGGAGGCCGGCCGCTCGCTGATCATCGTCGTCAACAAGTGGGACCTGAAGGAGAAGGACGACAAGACGTCGGCGAAGTTCGAGAAGGATGCCGCGGAGAAGGCGCCGTTCCTTGGCTTCGTCCCCTTCCTGTTCGCCTCCGCGCTGACCGGCCAGCGGGTCACCAAGGTGCTCGAGCTGATCCTCCACGTGGACGCCGAGCGCCAGAAGCGGATCTCGACGTCGCAGGTGAACGACGTGCTGCAGCAGCTGCTTGCGCGGCGACAGCCGCCGCAGTCGGCCGGATTCGAGATCAAGCTGAGCTACGCCACGCAGGTGGAAACGGCGCCCCCGGTCTTCGCGGTGTTCGGCAACAACCCGGACCAGTTGCAGGAGCACTACGTGCGCTATCTGCACAACGGGTTCCGGGAGGCGTGGGGCTTTGACGGCAGCCCGGTGCGCATCACCCTGCGCCGGAAGAACCCGGTCCCGCGGCAATGAACGGGATGATCGCGCTCGCCGTCGCGTACCTCGCGGGCTCCATTCCCGCGGCGTACATCGCCGGCCGCGCGCTGAAGGGAATCGACCTGCGCACGGTCGGATCCGGCAACCTGGGTGCGACGAACGTCTATCGCGTGCTAGGCGCCAAGGTGGCCGCGGTCGTCTTCGCCGTGGACATGCTGAAGGGCGCGCTCCCGGCGGCGCTGCTTCCGGCGGTGGTCCTGCCTCCTGAGCAGTTGGGAACGGACACGGCGGCGTGGTGGGCGCTCGCATTCGGCGTGGCCGCGATCGTGGGCCACGCGAAGCCGATCTTCCTGCTCTGGAAGGGCGGCGGGAAGGGGGTGGCCACGGCCGCGGGGATCTTCGCGGCGCTGGCGCCGCTTCCGCTGCTCATCGCGCTTGCGCTCTTCGTCGTGGTGCTCTGGCGCACGGGGTATGTCTCCGCGGCATCGCTGGTCGCGGCGACTGCGCTGCCACTTCTCCTCGGCGGCTTTGTAGGGGTCAGCTCGCCATTGACGATCGTCGCCGTCCTGATCGCGGCATTTGTCTTCTGGTCGCATCGCACGAACATCCGTCGCCTGCGCGACGGCACGGAACATCGCTTCGGACGCAAGTCGTCCGGGGAGGGCGCATGAAGTGCGCGGTGATCGGCGCGGGAGCGTGGGGGACCGCGCTCGCCAGCCTGCTGGCCCGCAATGGGCATGCGACGACGATCTGGTGCCTTGAGCCGGACGTCGCCGAGGCGATCAACCACTCGTCGACGAACCCGCGGTTCCTGGCGGGCGCCGCACTCGCGCCGACGCTGCGGGCAACCACGGACAAGGCCGCGGCGCTCGACGGGGCGGACGTGGTGCTCTTCGCCGCGCCCTCGCACGTGCTGCGCGACGTCGTCTCGCACGCGCGCGCGTGGATCGCCCCTTCGGCGACGGCCGTGGTGGCCACGAAGGGCATTGAGCGCCATAGCTCTTCACTGATGACGGAGGTGGTGGCGCAGGAGCTGGTCGGACACCCGGTGGTCGCGCTCTCCGGGCCGAGCTTCGCCCTCGAGGTTGCGAGCCAGCAGCCGACGGCGGTGGTCGCCGCGTCGGAGCAGGCGTCGGCAGCGGCGCTCGTCCAGCAGACCTTCAGCGCGGGGTACTTCCGCGTCTACTCCACCGACGACGTGATTGGCGTCGAACTCGGCGGCGCGCTGAAGAACGTGATGGCCGTCGCCGCCGGGATGAGCGACGGGCTGGGCCTCGGATTCAACGCGCGCGCGGCGCTGATCACGCGCGGCCTGGCGGAGATGATGCGACTCGGCGTCGCGATGGGCGCGCATCCGCAGACGTTCGCCGGACTCGCGGGAATGGGCGACCTCGTGTTGACGTGCACGGGCTCGCTGAGCCGCAATCGCCAGGTGGGACTGGAAATCGGGAAGGGCGCGACGCTGCCCGAGGTCCTGTCTGGGCGCGAGACGGTGGCGGAGGGCGTCATCACCACGGAGAGCGCCAAGGAACTCGCCGAGGCGCGAGGCGTCGAGATGCCGATCGTCAACGCGGTGCACCGGGTCCTCTTCGAACACCAGCCCGCGCGCCAGGCGCTCGTGGCGCTGATGTCGCGCGAACTGCGCGGGGAGCGAGACTGACATGACGGCGAGCGCCCCGGAACCCGTGAAGGAGTTCTTCAGCATCGGCGACGTCTGCGAGCTGACGGGCCTGAAACCGCACGTCCTGCGGTACTGGGAGAGCCAGTTCAAGGGGCTCAGCCCGGTGAAGAACCGCTCCGGCAACCGCGTCTATAGCCGGCGCGAGGTCGAGATGGTGACGCTCGTGAAGCACCTGCTGTACACGGAGAAGTACACGATTGACGGTGCCCGCCAGAAGCTGGACGAGTACCGCAAGACCGGCGGCGTGCGTCCGGCGGCGCGCGCCGGACTCGACCTCCAGACCATTCTCGCGCTCGAGGCGGAGCTGCAGGCCCTGCTTGCCGCGCTGCGCGACCCATCGGACCGCTGATGCGATTCCTCCTGAGCAACGACGACGGCATTCTCGCCCGAGGGCTCGCGGCCCTGGAGCGGGCGGCCGCTCCCCTCGGTGACGTGTACGTGGTGGCTCCTGATCGCGAGCAGAGCGCCACGAGCCACTCGCTGACCATGCACCATCCCCTTCGTCCCGTGCAGATCGGCGACCATCGGTGGCAGGTGGATGGCACGCCGACCGACTGCGTGATGCTCGCCCTCGAAGCGCTGATTCCCGAGCGCCCGAACTTCGTGCTGAGCGGCGTCAACCACGGGCCGAACATGGGCGAGGACGTGCTGTACTCCGGGACGGTCGCGGCCGCCATGGAGGGGCTCGCCCTCGGCGTCCCGGCCATCGCCTTCTCGTTTGCCGGGAGCGTGCTGCGCGCGGATGCGATGCTCGACGACCACGTGGGCACCATCGAGCGCATTCTCCGGCACGTCACCGCGCTCCCCGCCTTTCCGGAGCACACGCTGCTCAACGTCAACATTCCGCCCATCGCGGCCTCGCAGGTGCAGGGCTTCCGGCTCACGCGGCTGGGACGGCGCGCGTACTCCGATTCGTTGATGCGCATGAAGGATCCGTGGGGGCGCCAGATCTTCTGGATCGGCGGCGGCTCGGTGGACTGGAAGGACTCGGCCCCCGACTCCGATTTCCAGGCCATCAGCGACGGATTCGTCTCGATCACTCCGCTGCACCTCGACCTGACCCACCGCGACATCCTCGATCGCGCGGAGCAGTGGTGGCGTCCCCTGTAACGCCGCAGTTCACGGGGGCGCGCCGCCGCCTGCTCGACGAGCTGCGGGCGAAGGGGATCAGCGACCTCGCGGTGCTGCGCGCGCTCGACCTGACGCCGCGCCACCAGTTCGTGCCCACCGGCGTGCGACACCGCGCGTACGAAGACGCGGCCCTGCCGATCGGCAACGGCCAGACGATCAGCCAGCCGTACGTGCACGCGATGTACCTGCAGACGCTCGGGCTGAAGGGGCAAGAGAAGGTGCTGGAGATCGGCACCGGCTCCGGCTACCAGACCGTATTGCTCGCGCACCTGTGCCGGCATGTCTATTCGATCGAGCGTATTCGGCCGCTGCTGGAGACGGCGCGCGATGCCATCACCGAATGCGGCGTGACCAACGTCTCGCTGCTGTGTGGGGACGGGACGCTCGGCTGGCCGGAGTTCGCCCCCTTTGACGCCATCCTCGTCGGCGCTGGGGCGCCAACGGTTCCGCAGCCACTTGTCGATCAGCTTGCCGAAGGCGGCCGGCTCATCGTTCCCATCGGCGGGCGCGACGAGCAACGCCTCGTGGAGATCACGCGCACGGCGACAGGGACGCAGCGGCGCGAACTGAGCGGCGTCCGGTTCGTCCCGTTGCTGGGTCGGCACGGATGGGAGAACGAATGAGCAGCGCCTCCGAGACCGTGCACCTGATCGTGACCGGGCGGGTGCAGGGCGTGGGGTACCGGTGGTTTGTGGTGCGGTCGGCCGCCGCCCTCGGGATGGCGGGGTGGGTCAGAAACGTCGCCGATGGAGCCGTCGAGGTGGCGGCGCGTGGCACGCGCGAGCAGGTCGCTCAACTCCTGCGCGCGCTCTGGCAGGGCCCGCCGCGCGCTGAAGTTCTCGCGGTGAACTCCAAGGACGATCTTGATCCGGACGTGGTGCTCCCGGATCCCTTCGAGGTATCCGAATGATTGCCCGACCACCGTTGGACGGACGCGAGGCGCTCGCACGCGACGTGCGCGCCACCATTCGCGACATTCCCGACTTCCCGAAGCCGGGGATCGTCTTCAAGGACATCACGCCGGTGCTGTCCAACGCGGCGCTCTTCGCGCGCGTCACGGATAGTCTGGCCGAGGCCGCCGCGCCGTTGCACATCTCGCACGTGGTTGCCATCGAGAGCCGCGGCTTCCTGTTCGCGGCGCCGGTCGCGCAACGGCTGGGCGTGCCCCTCGTTCCGGTGCGCAAGCCGGGGAAGCTGCCGCATCGCTGCGTGCGCGAGGAGTACGCGCTCGAGTACGGCACCGACGTGCTGGAGATGCACGAGGACGCGCTGGGAGCGGGCGCCCGCGTGCTCGTCGTGGACGACGTCCTGGCCACGGGCGGGACGGCCGCCGCGACACGCCGGTTGGTGCAGCGCGTCGGTGGGGCCGTTGTGGCGTTCGGCTTCCTTGTGGACCTGACGTTCCTCAACGGCCGGCACCAACTGGCCGGCTCGTCGGTGGACGCAATCGTCGAGTACTGACTACCTCCGCGGCAGCATCTCCGGCAGGTCGGCGACGATGTAGGCCATCACCGCCATCGCGGCAACGCACTTCTGCATGTCCGCGGGACTGAGCTTGTCGGGCGTGTCGGCGTGGGTGTGGTGGTAGACGAAGTACTTGCTGCCGTCGACGTCGAGCCCCATGCCCGGAACGCCCGTGCCCATCAGCGGGCCAATGTCCGCGCCGCCGCCGCTGGCGCCAATGCGTCCGGCCCCGATGCGGTCAAGCAGCGTGCCGATCTGCTTGATGATCACGCGAGCGGAGTCGCTGCCGGAGAAGCCGAAGCCGAGTGGCGCGAAGACGCCGGCGTCGGACTCGATGAGCAGCGAGTGCGGCTCGTTGACGTGCGCGTCGCGGTAGGCCGTGCCGCCGCGCAGGCCGTTCTCCTCGTTCACCCAGCCCACCACGCGGATCGTGCGGCGCGGCGTGAGACCGAGGCGCTTGAGCAGACGCAGGGCTTCCCACGCCACCACGACGCCGCCGGCGTCATCCATCGCACCCGTGCCGACGTCCCACGAGTCGATGTGCCCACCGAACGCGACGATCTCCTCCGGCTTCTCGCGGCCGCGCAGTTCGCCCATTGGATTGCTGGAGGGGACGTCCGGCAGAGTCTGGGCCTCCATACGGAGGGTCAGCGTGACGCGATCGCCGCGCCGCTGCATGCGATGAAACATCGCCGCATCCTCTAGCGGGATGGCGGCAGCGGGAATGCGCGTCACCGTGGAGTCGTACCGCATCGCTCCCGTGTGCGGAGTGCGCAGCCCCCACGGTCCCACCGCGCGAATGAGCGAGGCCACCGCGCCCACCTTCGCCGCGGCGATGGCGCCGTTGCTGCGGTACTGCACCGTCTCGCCGTAGTTGGTGAACGGCACGTCGAACAGGACGATCTTTCCCTTTGCCTCAGCGGCGCGTCGCGTGAGGTCGGCGAAGTTGCTGACCACCAGCAGCTCCGCGGTAAGGCCGCCCGCGGGCGTGCCGACTGACCCGCCGAGCCCGAGCAGCGGCACATCGGCCTCGCGCGGGCGGACCATCGTCAGCGACTCGCGGCCGCGCACCCACTTGGGCACCATCACGGGCTCGCCGCGCACGTTCTCCAGCCCGTCCCGGCGCATGCCGGTCAGGAACCAGGCAATGCCGCGCTCCAGGCCTTCGCTGCCGGAAAGCCGCGGACCGCTGTGGTCGACGAACGCGGCCATCAGGTCCCACGCGCTGGACGAGTCGGCGAGCGCCGCGTCGATGATCCGGTTGGCGACCGCGCGATAGTGATCGGCGACGGGCTGCTGCGCCGAGAGCGGCGCGGCGAGGAGCAGGGCGGGGAGGAGACGGAAGCGCATGTGCATGGCGTGAGAGGAAGCAGGAACGCTACGCGATTGGGCGGTCAGGCGCCATTGCTGCTAACTTCAGGACGGACCGGTCCACAACGGAGAAAACCGCATGCGTGGGTCCTGTGTTCTACGCGCCATCGGCGCCGGAGTGTTGATGGCGTCGGGCGCCGCCGCTCAGACCGGCGGCGCGCCGGCGGCAGTCCCCGCCACGCCGCCGCGGACAATCCTCGCTATCGGCGCCCACGCCGGCGACATGGAACTCACGACGGGGGCGGTGCTGCTGCAGGCGCATCAGCGCGGCGACCGGGTGGTGATCCTCCACCTGACGCTCGGCGAAGGGGGCAATCCACGGCTGAGCCCCGCCGAATACGGGGCGCAGAAGCGTCGCGAAGCTGAGGCGGTGGCGGCCGATCTGGGCGCGGAGGTGATCTTCGGCCCGTACAAGGACGGCGAGATTCCGAACGACGAGAGCGCCCGCCGCTACGTGGCTGGCGTCATGCGGCAGGTGAAGCCGACGATGGTCCTCACGCACTGGAAGGAGAGCCTGCACAAGGACCACTGGATCACGAGCGCCATCGTCCAGGAGGCGGTGCTGCTGGCGGCGCTGCCGGGCGTTCAACTCAACGCTCCCGCGCACCGCGGCATCCGCGCCGTCTGGTACGCCGACAACTGGGAGGACGCCACGAACTTCGAGCCGTACGTGTACGTGAAGGTGTCGGACCAGCTCGACGCCTGGCGTGCCGCGGTGTCGAAGTACGAGTTCGCGCGCGGGGCAATCGCGAGCTTCCCATATGTGGACTACTACACCGCGCTGGCCACCGTGCGCGGGGCAGTGGTCTACAAGGGGAAGGCGATCGCGTTCGCAGTCGAGCCCGAGGCGAGGCGACGCGTGCTCGACGCGTTGCCGTAGGCGAGGGGTCCCCAATAACTTTCGGCCGTCGCCCCCGTAGCTCAGGTGGATAGAGCAAGCGTTTCCTAAACGCTAGGTCGCCTGTTCGAATCAGGCCGGGGGCATTCCGCGGCGCCGCGTTAGCTGGCCGTCTTGTGGAACTGCCGCGTCGCGACCCACAGCACGCTCGCCGCGATCCCCGCTAGCCACGCGAGCTGCGGCCAGACGATCTCCCAGCCGGCGCCGCGCAGGAATATTCCGCGCACGACGATCAGGAAGTGGCGCACCGGATCGAGGTGTGACAGCACCTGCACCCAGCGCGGCATGTTCTCCACGGGGAAGAGCAGTCCGCCGAGCATGAGGGCGGGCAGGAAGAACATGAACATCGACATGAACGCTTCCTGCTGCGTGCGGCTGATCGTGGAGATGAGCAGCCCCACGCCAAGTCCAGTCAGCACGAAGAGCAGGCTGGCCACGGCGAGCACGAAGAAGCTCCCCTCGAACGGGATGCGGAACCAGAGCAGCGACACCGCCGTGACGAGCACCACGTCGAGCATCGCCACCAGCGCCGACGGGATGGTCTTGCCGAGCATCAACTCCGCCGGTGTCAGCGGGCTGACCATCAGCTGCTCGAGCGTGCCGAGCTCCCGCTCGCGCACCACGGCCAGCGAGGTCAGGAGCAGGGTCATCAGCATCACGATGTTTCCCATGACCGCGGGCACGTTGTACACGCGGCTCTCGAGGTTGGGGTTGTACCACACCCGCGTCTCGAATGCGACGCCGCCGGAGGGCGCTGGCGTGCCGGCGCGCGCGCTCAGCGCCACGCCGCGTGTCATGCCAAAGCGCCCCACGATCTGGGTCGCGTAGCCGAGCGCCACGTTGGCCGTGTTGGCGCTGGATCCGTCCACCAGCAGCTGCACCGTCGCCCCGCGCGCCCGCGCCACGTCGTCGGCGAATCCGCGCGGGATGTGCACGCCGATCAGCACGTCGCCGGCGTCCAGCGCGCGGGTCAGCGCCACCGGCCGGTCGTCGCGGATCGTGATGTCAAAGTACCCGCTGGCCGTGAACGCGTCGGCGAGCGCGCGCGATTCGGCGGTCCGGTCGGCGTCGAGCAGGAAGGTGCGCGCGTGCCGCACGTCGGTGTTCACCGCGTACCCAAAGACGAGCAGCTGGATGATCGGCGCGATAAAGAGCATCCGGCGCGAGCGCGCGTCGCGGAGGAGCTGCAGCAGCTCCTTGCGCAGCAGCTGGGCGAGGCGCGACCGGGATGGGAGACTCATTCGATCTCCTTGCGGAACACGCGCACGGCCAGCGCCAGCCCGGCCACCGAGTAGGCCACCATTGCCAGTCCCTGTCCCCAGAGCACCGAAATGCCGACGTCCTTGAGGAAGATGCCGCGCATCACCGTGATGAAGTAGCGCGCCGGCACGAGCGCGGAGATTGCCTGCAGCGGTGCGGGCATCATGCGCACGTCGAACATCAGGCCGGAGAGCAGCAGTGCCGGCAGGAACGTCGCGATCATCGCCACCTGGGTGGCCAGCAGCTGCGAGCGAAGCACCGCGCTGATGAAGATGCCGAGTCCCAGCGAGCCGATCAGGAACATCGTGGTCATCACCGCCAGCAAGGCGGGGTTCCCGCGGAACGGCACGTCGAAGACATACATCCCGATGAGGATGGCGGCGAGCACGTCCACTAAGCCGATGACAAGGTAGGGCAGGAGCTTGCCGGCGATGACCTCGAACCGGTGCACCGGCGTCGCGGCCAGCTGCTCCATCGTGCCGCGCTCCCACTCGCGCGCCACGGTGAGCGCCGTGAGCATCGCGGCGATCATCATCATAATGACCGCGATGAGACCCGGCACGATCATCGGCGGGCTCTCCAGCGTCTCGTTGTACCAGACGCGCGACTCGGGCGCCACCGGCGGGGCGAGTCGCGTGCGCTGCAGCGTCACCCCAGCGGAGTATGAGGTCACGATCGCCGTCGCGTAGTTCATCGCGATGGCCGCCGTGTTCGCGTCCGCGCCGTCCACGATCGCCTGGACGGGTGACGGCTCTCCGGCGGCGAGGCGACGCTGGAAGCCGGGCGGCACGACCAGCACCATCCGCGCCGCCCCGCGGTCCAGGAGCGGCGCCACCTCCGCGTCTCGAGTCAGTCGTTCGGTGATGTGGAAGCGTCCCGCGGCGACGAAGCTCTCCACCAGCGCGCGGCTCTGCCGCGAGTGATCCTGGTCGAGCACCGCCAGCTTGATGTCCTTCACATCGAAGCTGATGATGTACCCGAAGAAGACGATCAGCGCCGCCGGCATCAGGAACGCCATCAGCAGGCTGCGCGTGTCACGGCGCAGCTGCAGCGTCTCCTTGCGCGCAACGGCGAGCAGGCGGCCGGGGCGGATGGCCATGGGCTAGCCCGCCACCGCGCCGCCCTCGCGGCGCACGAGAGAGACGAAGACGTCCTCGAGGGATGGAGGCACCTCGTGGATTGCCCCGGTGGCGATCCCGCGCTCGGCAAGGAAGGCCGGGAGGAACGCCCGCGCCCGCGCGATGTCCTCGACGACCACGTGGAGGGCGCGGCCGAACATCGCCGCCTCGACGATCCCAGGCTGGTGTTGAAGCGCCTGCGAGGCCGCGGACGCGTCGTCGGTCTCCACCTCCAGAATCGGCTCGGCCATCTGCGCGCGCAGGTCGGCCGGGCGGTCGAGCGCGATGATCCGCCCGCGGTTCATCAAGGCGAGCCGGTCGCAGTACTCGGCCTCTTCCATGTAGTGGGTGCTCACGAAGACCGTGGTGCCGCCGGCGGTGAGCTGATAGATCAGCTCCCAGAAGGCGCGCCGCGACACGGGATCCACCCCCGACGTCGGCTCGTCGAGGAAGAGGATCTGCGGTTCGTGCAGCACGGCGCAGCCGAGTGCGAGCCGCTGCTTCCAGCCCAGCGGCAGTTGGGCCGTCAACTGCCGACGGTGGTCGCCCAACCCGGCCATGGCCAGCACCCAGTCACGGCGCCGCGCGAGCCGGTCGCCCGCCACCGAATAGAGCCCGCCATAGAAGGCGATGTTCTCCTCGACTGTCAGGTCGCCGTAGAGCGAGAAGAGCTGCGACATGTAGCCGATGCTGCGCTTGATCTCCTCCGATTCCGTGCGCACGTCGAATCCGGCGACGCGCCCGTCGCCGGCCGTCGGCGCGAGCAGGCCGGTGAGCATCTTGATCGTCGTAGTCTTCCCGGCGCCGTTCGGGCCGAGGAAGCCGAAGATCTCGCCTTCGGCCACTGTGAACGAGACGCGATCCACCGCCGTGAAATCGCCGAATCTGCGCGTGAGCTCGCGCACCTCGACGGCCAGCCGGCGCGTCGTGCCGTCGCGAATGGTGGCGTGGTCCTGTGCGCGAGCCGTCATGAGGTGTGGACCTCGGACGCGTCGCGCGCGGTCACCCGCTCGATGAAGACATCCTCCAGCGATGCCTCGATCTCGTGAAGCGCGATGATCGGGATGCCCGCCGCGGCAAGCGCGTCTCGCAGCGCGGCACGCGTCGCGCCGTCGCCGGCGCGCGTGATGGCGTGGATGGTGTCACCGAACAGCGTGGCGCGACGCACCACGGGGAGGGCGCGCAGGACGTCCATCGCGCGCCTGGCCTCCGGCGTGCGGATGGCGGTGACCTGGCCGGCGAGGGTGGCCTGCAGCGCGGCCGGCGCGTCGTGCGCCACGATGCGACCGTGGTCGAGCAGTGTCACGTGGTCGCATCGTTCCGCCTCGTCCATATAGGCAGTCGACACCAGCACGGTGACGCCCTGCGAGACCATCTCCTCCAGAATCAACCAGAGATCCCGGCGCGAGATCGGATCCACGCCAAATGTCGGCTCGTCGAGCAACAGGATCCGCGGCTGGTGGATGAGCGCGCAGCAGAGGCCGAGCTTCTGCTTCATCCCGCCGGACAGCTGGCCGGCGAGGCGATGCTCGAAGGGACCGAGGTTCGAGAAGTGGTAGAGCCGGTCGCGCCGCGCGGCGCGCTCCGCGCGCGGCACCTCATACAGGTCGGCGTAGAACTCGATGTTCTCGCGCACCGTCAGATCGGTGTAGAGCCCGAACCGCTGCGACATGTACGCGATGTGGTGCTTCACGGCCTCCGGGTCGCGCGCGATGCTGACGCCGTCCACGCGCGCGTCGCCCGACGTCGGCCGCAGCACGCCCGCGAGCATGCGCAGCGTCGTGGTCTTCCCGGCGCCATCCGGGCCCACCAGCCCGTACATCTCGCCCGCCTGCACGCGAAACGTCAGGGCGTCCACGGCCGTGAGTTCTCCGAAACGGCGGGTGAGCGCCGTTGCGTCGATGGCGGCCGCGGCGCCCGCGGACGGTGCGTGACGGGTCACTTGGCCAGCGTTAGCGTCACGTCGGCTGGCATGCCCGGCTTGAGCGCGAGGGCGGTGTCGCCGGTAATGCGCACCTTCACGGCGTAGACGAGCTTCACGCGCTCCTCCGTCGTCTGGACGTTGCGGGGCGTGAACTCCGCCTCGCTCGCGATGAACGACACGGTGCCCGCGTAGCGCCGGTCCGGATACGTGTCCGACGCGATCGCGGCCGACTGACCCACAGCGACAGCGCCGAGCCGCGTTTCGGAAACGTAGATGCGCACCCAACGGTCCTCGAAGTTGGCGAGCGTGACGACCGGCGCTCCCGGCGCGACAATCTCCCCGGGCTGCCGATGGCGGACCGTCACGACGCCGGCGAACGGGGCAGTAATCACGGCGTTGGCGAGTTGGGCGTCCACCTGACGCCGAAGCGCCTCGGCCGACGCGACCACGGCGCGCTGAGCCGCGATGCGCTCGGCGCGCGGGCCGGCGCGCACCAGTCGCAGCTGCTGCGCGGCCTGCTCGCGCTGGCTGCGCGCGACGTCGGCGGCGAGGCGCGCCTTGTCGTAGGCTTCCTGCGACGCGGCGCCGCCGCGGAACAGTTGCTGCGCGCGCGCGAGGTCGCGCTGCGCGTCGGCGAGGCGAGCGGCGGCAGCGCTGTCCGCCTCCAACGCCTGCGCCAGTTCCTCGCTGCGCGCGCCGCGCTCGAGTTCAGCCAACGCCGCGCGCGCCGCGTTCTCCTGTGCCTGCGCCTGCGCCTCGCGAGCGCGCAGTTCCGTGCGGTCGAGCACAGCCAGCGTGTCGCCCGGCTTCACACGATCGCCTTCGTTGACCGGCAGGCGCGTGATGCGTCCCGCGGCCTGAAAGCCGAGCGAGGCCTCGGTCACCTCGACGGTGCCAGACGCGGCCAGGCTCGCGCCATCGCCGCGGTCCCGGAACAGAAAGAAGGCGGCGATCGCCGCGGCGGCGATGACGACGACGGCAATGCGAACGCGCTTCATGGCGTTGTCTCCAGCGAAGTGTCCATCCAGGAGCGTGAGAGTTCCCCGGTCACGCGCGCTAGCTCGAGCCGCGCGGCGATGACGGCGTGCCGCGACTGCAGCAGCGCGCTGCGCGCCCGGAAGAGCGCTGCCTCGGCGAGGAGGTAGTCGGTCTGCGTGCCGCCGCCGACGTCGCGGGCGAGCGCGGTGATGCGCGCGACCTCCTCGGCCTGCTCCACGGCGGTGGCGAGAGCGGCGTTGCGAGCGCGCGCGGCGTCGTAGGCGGCCTGCGCTTCGCTCTGCTGCTGTTCGGCGGCGAGCACGGTGAGGCGCAACTGTTCGCGCGCGGCGCGCGACGACGCCTCGGCCCGGTCGATGGCGTGCGAGCGGGCGCCGCCGGTGAAGATCGGCCACGACAAGCCCAGCCCCACCTGCCACTCAGAGATCCAGCGTCCCGTGATGTTGCTGCGATCCACCACCGCGCTCGTGGCCTGTAACTGCGGGAAGCGCGTGGCCTTCGCCGCGCCGACACTCGCCGCGGCCGCATCAGCGCGGCGTGCGGCGGCCCGAACCTCGGCGTTGGCCTCGGCGGCGCGCGGGGCGGCCGTACCTGTTGCATCGGGCAGGCGCGCGGCAAGGCTGGCGAGCTGCACCGGAGCCAGCGCGGCACGGTGCACGATTGCCGCATCGACGCCCATGAGCCGCGCAAGATCCGATTCGGCGACGTTGACGCTCGCCGCGGTCTGGATGCGATCGGCGGCGGCGCCGGCGAGTTCCGCGGCGGCCCGGAGGGTGTCCACGCGCGCGGCCTTGCCGGCGGTGAACCGCTCGCGCGCGCGCGTCGCCTCGGCGGTGAGCGCGGCGAGGCGCTGGTCTTCCGCAGCGAGCACGCCGCGTGACGTGAGCACGCGGAGGTACGCACTCATCGTGCGCGCAAGGAGCAGCTGTTCTGTGGCGCCTTGCGATGCATCGGCCGCGCCCTGCTGCGCGACGGCCGCGCGCACCTTCGCGGAACGACTGCCGAAATCGTAAACGGTGTAGGTCGCCCCCAGTGTAGCGTGCGAGAGCTTGGTGTCGAAGAAGGGCGGATTGCGAAAGTCGAAGCCGTGCAGCGGCCAGACGATCATTGGCTCCTGGAAGCGGCTAATGCCGCCATCCAGCGAAACGCCGGGGAGCCACGCAGCGCGGGCCTGACCCACTTCGGCGGCGGCGACATCCGCGGCGGCGCGTGAGACGGCGACGGTCGGGTGCGTCGCCAGCGCGCGATCCACCGCGCCGGTGATGGTCAGCCGCGAGGAGTCTTGCGGCGCGTGGAGCGCGGCGATCAGCAGCAGGGCAATCATGGCCGGTCCCCTGGCGTGGTGGCGAGACTGCGAGTGATGGTCGTGACGACGTGCTTGACGAGCCGACGACGGGTGTCTGGATCGCTCCCATCCACGCCGGCGATGTCTCGGGGAATGCGGCTGGCGATGCGCATCAGGAACGGCTGCGCCATGACGCTCATCGCGAGGAGCGGTGGGTCGCCGTCGCGGATGGTGCCGTCGCGCTGCCCGTCGCGGATGAGCGCGATCATCGCCCCGAAATTGCGGCGCATGTGCAGCACCAACGGGGGCGGGAGGGGGCGGTCGTTGGCCAGTTCGCGCAGGATGAGCGTCGGGGCAGGGAGGTTGTCCTCGGTGAGGACCATGGTCACGATGCGCCCAATGCGCTCCAGCGGGGTGCCGCGCTCGGCGGCGATGGCGACAAAGCGGTCCGACATACGCGCCCCGACGCGATCAAGCACCGCGTGGAAGAGCGCTTCCTTCGAGCCGAAGTGATAAGTAATGGCGCCAAGGTTGGCCTTGGCGCGGCTCGTGATCTGTCGCACCGAGGCTGCGTCGAAGCCGTGTCTGGCGAAGAGGTCGCCCGCGGCGGAGAGCAGGCGTTCGGGAACCGGGTGCTTTGGGTTCATACGTTTGTATGAATACGGCTGATCGCCTGATTCGTCAAGATCGCCCGGCTCGTGCCGGTGCCTCGGCCCTCGTGACGGGTACCTGAACTCCCGCAACCCCATTACTATTCACAGGTTGTGCGCCACGAGGGCGCACCGTCGAAACCAACAACGACCCTGTACGATGACGAAGACCGGGGACGCGGCGCGTCCGCTGATCACGGGCGATTCCGAATCGCTGCTCGACACTGTCCAGCTCTACAAGAAGCAGATCACGGCCACGGCGATCGTCGTGGCGGTGGTGGTGGGCGGGGCTTTCATTTGGCGCGCGAACGACGCGCGGCGCGAAACGCAGGCGGAAAGGGCCTTCTTCGACGCCATGAACCTCGTGGCCCAGCGCGACACCGGGGCGCCGACGGCGCTCGCAAAGGTCTCGCAGCGCTACAACGGCACGTCCGGCGGGATCCAGGCCGCGCTGCTCTACGCGCAGGCGAAGTACGACGAAGGGAAGTTCGCCGACGGCCGCAAGGTACTGGACGACGCTTCGGCGCCTCGCGCCTTCCAGGCTGGGGTCGAGGCGCTGCGCGCCGCTGGGTATGAAGGGGAGCAGAAGTTCGACCTGGCCGGCGAGCACTACCTCAAGGCGGTCGAGAAGGCCGAGCTTTCGGGGGAGAAGGACTACCTGAAGGGTGAGGCGGCGCGGGCGCTCGCCGCGGCCGGCAAGCGGGCCGAGGCGGCGAAGCTCTGGACGGAGCTGGCGGCCAAGCCGGATTCACCGATGGCGAGCGAAGCCAGGATCCGCGTGGGCGAGCTTACTGCGACGACCGCGAAGCCGTAGGGCAGGTTTACAGGTCCGAATCAGCGGACCTCAGAAACAGCTTGAACGGGCGTGGGGCATTGGCCTCGCGCCCGTTTGCATGCCTTGGAAAGTGGTCGCTTTCTGTCATTCTCTGTCGTCACCTGTACCTATAATATGTATTATGTAAACTATCGAAGGTGGATAACCCATTTGGGGGTGGATTAGCCCATCCCCTGCAGCCAACGGAACTTGGACGCTTGCTGTTGCCTTGGTGTCGCTGGGATGCACCACACGAGAAAGGGCGAGCACCGATGGTGCCCGCCCCGAGTCTCAAGTCGGGCCTCAGAGGCCCTCTGGTGGAGCCGGCCGGGGTTACAACTCGGCCGTTCGGCCCTGGTAGACCACCCGGGCCTCTCCGCTCAACGTCGGCCAGAGGTGACCATCGGCCTTCTTCCGCAGCGTCACGGTTAGGGTCCGATCGGACTTCGTGCGGAGGTTGATGACCCGTCCGGCCAGCCCCCAGGAATGAAGCAGCGCCGCACTTGCGACGGCCCCGGTGCCACAGGCGAGCGTCTCCGCCTCGACTCCGCGCTCATAGGTCCGGATCAGGAACTCGTCGGGCCCTGCCCCGCTGGCGGCGACGAAATTGACGTTGGCTCCATGCTTGAGGCGCTGGTCCATCCGGAGCGGGCGCCCGCGCCCCACGACATCCACGTTGCCGACGGCGTCCACCAAGATCACGAGGTGCGGCACCCCGGTATTCGCGAACCCGATGCGCTGCTCACCGAGCTGCCGATCGAACTCCGTCTCCGGCCGGAGATCATGCACGGCCGGGAGGTCAATTTCTGGGCGGCCGTCGCGAAAGTGGCCGGTCATTGCACCGGCGTCGGTCTCAAAGTGGCAGGTGCCATCACCGATGATCCCGAGCTCGCGGGCGAGGCGGACGCTGCAAAGCGAGGCGTTCCCGCACAGCTCGCCGAGGCTACCGTCACGGTTGAAGTAGCGTATCCTAAAGGCTTGATATGTATCGCTTTGCAAAAACACCACGCCGTCTGCCCCGATACCGGTCCCGGGGGCGCACAGGCGCCTGACAGCCTCCGGGGTGGCGAACTCGTGCGTGAGGCCGGTGTCTGAGCGGGCATCGAAGAAGATGAAGTCGTTCCCCGACCCCGACATCTTGAAGAACGGATGGCCGCTGGGAATGGTCATAGGCGCCCCGTCAGCTGCCACCAGCGGAGCCGCCAGACCATGAAGACCGCCTCGCGGACGATGTGGCCGCTCATCTTGCTGTCCCCGACCGTACGGTCGGTGAAGACGATCGGGATCTCCCGGCCGCGGAATCCCTTGTGGAACGCGCGGAAGGACATCTCAATCTGGAACGCGTAGCCGTTCGACCGGACCTTGTCGAGGTCGAGGGCCGCCAGCACGCGCCGGTGAAAGCACTTGAACCCGCCCGTTCCGTCCCACAGGCGCATGCCGGTGACGACGCGGGCGTAGATGTTGGCGAAGTAGCTGAGCAGCAGGCGCTTCATCGGCCAGTTGACGACCGTCACGCGGCCGTCGAGATAGCGCGAACCGAGCACGAAGTCCACGTCCTGCGCGGCCGCCAGGAACTCCGGCAGGTGCCGCGGGTCATGCGAGAAGTCCGCGTCCATCTCAAAGATGTACTCATAGTCCCTGGCCAGGGCCCACCGGAATCCGTCGAGGTAGGCGGTGCCCAGCCCCATCTTCCCCGGTCGGCGCAGCAGGTGAACGCGCGGATTGGACCGCCCGATCTCCTCTACGAGATCGCCGGTCTTGTCCGGCGAGTTGTCGTCCACGACGAGCATCTCGAGGCGCGGGTCCTTCTCGAGCGCCTGATCAACCAACGAGGGGATGTTCTCGCGCTCGTTGTACGTGGGGACGATGATGAGGGCCTTGTCAGCCATGGGTATTCTGTCGGGTGCGGCGGTCCACGGCGAATCCGGCGGCGATGAGCAGCAGGCTCAGTAGGACAGCGATGTATGTGATGCGACGCCCCTTCGGATAGGTGGCGTTGGCGAACGTGAACTCCGCCGTCGTGGCCCCGGTCGGCAGTGGGACGCCCATCAGGACGTAATTTGTACGGTACACCTCTGCCGGCTTGCCGTCGACGGTCGCTGTCCACCCCGGATAGTAGATCTCCGACGCCACCAGGGCCGAGCCCGCCGGCGCCGGCGCGCTCAGCTTCAGGGTGAACGCGCCCGGCCGATATGACGTGGTCGCCACCGTGATCGGCGATGGGTCAGGCAGCGACGTAAGCGTGACGCCCTGCACCGCCTCGGCCGTGTCCATGATCGCGACTTGATACGTCGCGAAGTTCGGCATCCGCGCGGCCTGGAGGACGACATCGTCGGGGTACTTCGCGATGGCCGGCGCCACCCAGGCGAACGGATGCTCACCAGGGAGCTTGTACAGCGCCACGCGCGTCCCCGCCGCATTCGTCACGGGACCAGCGACGCGCACCGCGCCGTCGATGGGCAGCGTGTCGGTGTTGGTGAGCATGTAGCCAACGTTCATCAACTGCCAGAACGAGGGATTGAGGCGCGCGCTGTACCCCTCGTCCTTTCCGCCGAGCTGCTGGTAGCGGCCCAGCTCGTTGCCGTGGTAGCCCGTGACCGACCGGATCTCGTGCACCATCAGGCCGTCGCCCTGCAGCTGCGGATCGTGGGGCGCGACGGGATTGCCGTCGGGCACCGGGATCACCGCGACGCGCGTCGGCTCCTTGAGTTGCTTGAGATAGTCGATCGTGGCGTCGCTCGCGAAGAGCTGTGCGGCGGGCGGCGAGAACATCCAGTACCTCCGCTCGATACTCCAGAGGTCGGCGGCGAGAAGGACCGGTAGAGCGATGGCGACTTGCCGCGCGGTGCTCAGGCCTCGTGCGAGCGCGATGATCATGCCGGCGGCGAGCGCAACGAACAGGAACGAGCGCCAGGCGCCGACGGTCACCGCGCCGGCATTCGCCTCGACGCGATCAATGAGGCTTGGGTCAATGACTAGGCCCTTGGCGAGGCCGGTGAACATCCCCGCCGTCGCGAGCAGCGCCACCGCGGCGCCGGCGATAATCCAGCCGTAGGCGTAGCGCGCCGTGACCTTGCCGGCGAACAGCCGCTCCGCGCCGAGCGCGGCGAGCACCGCGATGGCGAACGCGAAGACGAACATCATGGTGCTCGGCGCGCGGAAGAACTTCGTTCCCGGGACCACTGCGTAGACCAGCTGGAAGAATGGCGTGGAGCCGCCCAGCGCCCAGAGAAGCGAGACGATGCCGACGCCAACCCAGAACCGACGGAATCCGCGCCGCGCCTCCCCGCCAGTCATGAACGCCAGCGGGACGAGCATCAGCACCGCGGCACCGAGATACTCGCTGTGCAGGTGAATGCCGTTGCGGCCCCAGTAGTTGTCGAGAATGCCCGAGAACTGCGGCAGATAGACGTTGATCAGTTCCTCGATCGGCCACGAGTACGAGGTGGCGTACGCGTAGTCGCGGCCACCGGCGCGTGGAGACCACGGCGTGTACTCGGCGAGCGGCAGGTACTGGATGGTGCCGATGGCGCAGCCGAGCAGCACCGCCCCGAGGGCGAAACCGAGCCGCTTGAAGGCGGTGGGGCGATCCAACCCCGCGGTGCCAAATGCGAGCATCAGGGCCCACGCCCCGGCGACGAGCAGGTGGTATTGCAGGAGCTGCGGGTGCGGCGAGAGCACGGCGAGCCCGATGACGATGGCCAGCGCTCCCCACGCCCAGTGGCGGTTGTCGCGAATGCCGCGGGTGAGCAGCAGCAGCGTGAACGGCAGCAGCGCGCTCACGAAGAGCTTGCCGTCATGCCCGGGCGACGCATACGCGGCGATCGGGCCGCCCAGCTGGTACGCGAGCGCGCCGACCAGCGCGCTGGCGAAGCCGAGGCCCGCTGCGCGCAGGAACAGATAGGTGCCGAACCCCGCCAGCCAGAGATGGCTGATGAACCCCCACGTCATCCCCGTATCGGTGCCGAGCAGGAGGCGGAGCCAAAACGTGGGATAGAAGATGTCGCCGTGCATCGCCGCGACGAATGGCATCCCGCCGAATAGGTAGGGATTCCACAGCGGGATGGCGCCGGTGGCCCTCCACTGCTCAACGGCGAAGTCGCGGAACGCGAACCCGGCGATGTACTGGTCGCTCATCGGGTTCACGAGGAACTGGCCGCCGAGCGCCGGATAGCCGAGCGCCAGCGCGGCGAGCGCGCAGGCGAGAGCGGCCCAGAGGGCGCCGCGCGGCGGTTCAGTGTTCGCTGGCGCGAGGTCGGGCGTGGTCATCTAGCGATGGGAGGAAGTCGAGGAAGAGCGTGCGGGGGGCCGCATTAGCAGCAGCACGACACCTGGGACGATTTCGAGGAGCGTGAGCCAGACGCGCGACGCCGCGACGAGCAGCGCCGACGTCGCGCCGATGGCGAGGCCGCTCCGCTGCAGCGCCTCGGCCATTGCCACCTCGCGGACCCCGATGCCACCCGGCGCGAAGACCGCGATGAAACCTAGCAGATATGGCCCAACAAAAACCGCCGTCCAGTCGCCGAGCGAACCGCCGACCGCCCCGCCGGAGACTCCGATGGCGAAGAACTCGAAGGCCACGCCATAGAGCGCCCAGGCGAGTGTTGTGCCCCCTGCGGCCCAGTAGATCGCGCGGGTCGGCAGGTGCGGCACGGCGAACTCCCTGCCGGCGAGACGGTTGATGCCGCGCACGCACCACGGCAGCAGCGACGGCGCGGCGATCGTGGCGAGCGCGAGCAGCACGACGCCGCCGATTGCGGCCGCCGGCACCTCCACGGCGCGCGCCCCCGCAATGAAGAAGACGGCGAATCCCGTGATCAGGTTCACCAGCTGCACGACGAGCGACGAGCCGACGGCGGCGGCGGGTGAAACGCCCCGCTCTTGGGCGAGCGCGCCCATGGCGGCAATCGCCCACACCTTCCCCGGCACGTACTTGCCGAGGTTGCTGACGAACCAGATGCGCGCGGCGCCGGCGAAGTCGAGCCGCTCGCCCCATGCCTCGACGACCTGACGCCACGTCTGGATGAGCACCACGTAGGCGACGAGGACGAGGACGCACGACAGCAGGAGAGCCCACCACTGCGGGCGAGCCACCTGGAAGACGCGTTCGTAGTCGCTCCAGTGGACGTACAAGTACCAGCCGACGAAGCCGAGCAGCACGGCCTGCAGGGCGTGGCGAATCACCCGGCGCATCACGCGCGCCCGCCGAGCGCGGCGTCGTACGCCTCGCGGTAACGCGCGCCGACCGCTTCGGGCGAGAACACAGCCAGCGCGCGAACGCGCGCCGCGGCGCCGAGCGCACGGGCCTTGGTCGGGCGTTCGACGACGCCGTCAATTGCGTGGGCCAGCGCGGCGACGTCGCCGGGCGGGACAAGCCAACCCGTCGCACCGTCGCGCACGACGTCGGTGAGACCGCCGCTCGCGTAGGCCACGGCGGGTGTCTCGCACAGCGCGGCTTCGACGCCGACGAGTCCGAGCCCTTCGTCGGTGGACGGGATCACGAGCGCGGCGCTCCGCGCGTAGAGCGCCGGCAGATCGTGGTGCGGCAGGTGCCCGAGCCACTGCACGCGTTCGGCGACGCCGAGCGCCGAGGCCCGCGCCTGCAGCGCGTCGCGATCCGGGCCATCGCCGACGACGTCGAGTGTCCAGGGCTTCCGCGATTGGCTCAGCGCCTGCAGCACGTCATCAAGTCCCTTCTGCGCGTTGAGGCGCCCGACGAACAGCATCCGCCCGCGGTCATGCGCGTCGGGGGGAGGCGGCGTGAAGAGCACCGTGGCGGCGGGCATCGGCGCGGTCCCTACCGGCCGGCCATTCAAGGCGGCGCTGGCCTGCCGCGCGAGCCAGGACGAAACGGCGAAGAGCGCCGCGGACTGCTCGGCGACACGCCCGAAGATCGCGCGCGCCTGGACCGTGCGCATCAGGCGCACATCCGAGCCGTGCATAGTGACGATCATCGGGACGTCATGCCCACCCGCTTGCATCCCCGAGGGGAACCACCAGTGGGCGTGCACGAGGTGCGGCCGCCAGGAGCGCACGTGATGCCGCGCGGCGCGTCGTCCACGCCAGATCATCATCGCGAGCGCAAGCTTGGCGCGGAGCGACGACGCCACCTGCTCGGCCATCGTCCCGGTGTATGCGAGGGTTTCCCACGCACGCGGCGCGTAGCGGTAGCGCACCACTCGCACGGCGTCGATCGTCTCTGCGTCGGCGAGTCCTGGAGCGCTGGGGGCAAGCACGCGGACCTCGACCCCCTCGCCCTTCAGCGCGCGGGCCAGCGCAAGGACAAACGCCCCTGCCGCGTCCCCGGACTGCCGTGGGAACGCGTGCGTGACGAAGAGCACCCGCAGGGGCGGTCTGCTCACTCCCCGGGGGGCTGAGAGGTTTCGTCAAGGCGCCGACGCAGCTCGCGCAGTTCGGCGCGCTGCACGGCGATCTGTTCGCCGAGCAGCCCGGTGGCGAAGAAGATGCCGCCGAGGATCAGGCAGGTCTGGATCACCGTCCACACCGCGCGCACCCCGACGTTTTCCGTGAACAGGAGGTAGAGGGCAACGAGTCCGGCAAGGAACCCGGCGCCGAAGAGCACGACGCCGAGCATTCCGAAGGCGAGCAGCGGCTTCTGGCCGAATCGCAGCTCGAACCAGACCGAGAGCATGTCGAGCACGCCGACCGGAATGCGCCCGATGCCGAACTTCGACCGTCCCGCGTGCCGCGGATACAGCGGCACGGGAATCTCCGTGACCGTGAATCCTTGCTGTGTAGCGAGCACGATCATGTACCGGTGCCAGTCCGGGCGCGACGGCTGCGCATCCATGATCTCGCGGCGGTAGGCCTTCACGTTGTTGAGGTCCTTCACGCGCACGTCGAAGAGTGCTCGGCTCAGCGCGTTGTAGATGCGCGAGACGAAAGCCTTTTCGTACTTCCCTTGCTTGAAACCGGTGACCATGTCGCTTTCGCCGGCGAGGATCGGCGCAACGAGCCGCGGAATGTCCTCGGGCTTGAACTGCAGGTCGGCTGGGTAGAAGACGAGCACGCCGCCCCGCGCGTGGAGATACCCGGTGCGCAGCGCATCGGCGATGCCGCGGCGCGCGCGGTGCCGGACCGCGCGCAGGAACGGATGGCGCGCGCGCAGTGAGTCGAGCAGCGCCCACGATCCATCGGTGGAGCCGTCGTCAATGACGACGACTTCGTACCGCTCGGAGCGGCCGGCGAAGGTCTGCGCGCACTGCTCGAGAAAGAGCGGGAGGTTCTCGGCCTCGTCCTTGGAGGGAACAAGGACGGAGACGTCCACTGAGGTCACGGGAACAGGCACGATGTTCTCTCAGTACAGGGGAACGGGCACGGACCAACCGGTCCGCTGGTCGAGGGCGAGGCGCCGCATGACTACACGCGCTTCCGCATGCGCGCCGGGAGCACGCGAAGCTGCTCGCGGTACTTGGCCACGGTGCGCCGAGCGATGCGGATCCCCTCTTGATCGAGGATTGCCACGATCGCCTGGTCGGTGAGCGGGTCCTTCGGGTCCTCGTCCTTCACGAGCTTCTCGATCTTGTCCTTGATGCCGCGCGCCGACATATCCTCGCCATCGGCGGTGGCGATGCCGGAGGAGAAGAAGTACTTGAGCGGGAGGACGCCGCGCGGTGTCTGCACGTACTTGTCCGACGTCACGCGACTGACGGTGGACTCGTGCATGCCGATGACGTCGGCGACCTCGCGCAGGGTCAGCGGCCGGAGGTGCTGCACGCCCTTCTCGAAGAAGTCCCGCTGCCGGTCCACGATGAAGTGCATCACCTTGAGCATCGTGTGCCGCCGCTGTTCGATGGCCTGGATCAGCCACTGCGCGGCGTTGAGCTTGCTGGCGATGAACTCCTTGTGTTCGGCCGTGAACCGCTTGCGGTCGCGAGCGAGGTCCTGGTACACGCGGCTCAGGCGAAGGCGCGGGACGTTCGTGTCGTTGAGGAACACGAGATACTGCCCGTCCACCTTCTGCACGACGAGATCGGGGATGACGTAGCCGTCATGTGCGTCGCTCTTAGACAGCCCCGGCTTGGGGTTGAGCCTCGCGATCTGGTCGGCGGCCCCCTGCACCACCGCGGCCGTGGTTCCGACCTTGCGCGCGATCTCTGCCCACTTGTGCGCCACCAGTTCCTCGAAGTGCTCGGCGAGCATGCGTCGCGGGAGCTCCACGTCGCCGGGCAGCTCCCGCAACTGGAGCAGGAGGCACTCCCGCAGGTCGCGCGCGCCCACGCCGGCCGGTTCGAGCCCTTGAATGATGCCGAGCATCGCCTCGGCCTCGGCCGCGGTGAAGTACGGCAGCGCGTCGCTGTCCCGACCGGCGGCCTCCGCGCTGCGCTCGATCTCGGCGTTGATGCCGCGGAGAATCTCGTCGAGACCGCACGCGAGGTAGCCGTCGTCATTGATGTTGCCAACGAACTCCTCGGCCAGCACCTGCTGACGCGGCGTCAGGTTGAGCAGGGCCAGCTGGCCTCGCAGGTCGTCCTCAAGTCCGCCCCGCGCGACGCTCACCGGTTCGACGTACTCACGCTCTTCGCTTTCTTCGCGCGCGCCGGAGACGTCGAAGCCATCAAGGAGGATGTCTTCCCAGTCCGTCTCCTGCGTGCGGGGATCCGCTTCCGGCGGCGGAGCCGCTTCCTCGAGCGGCACCTCAAACGCCTCGCCCTCGGCGGGCGACGAGTCGTCCGCGGACTCGCTGTCGCCAGTCTCTTCGTCATCGTCTTCCACGAGTTCGAGGAAGGGATTGACGAGCAGCTCCTGCTTGAGGTGCTGCTGCAGGTCCAGCAGGGGCATCGTGAGCATGTCCATCGCCTGGTACAGGCGAGGATTGATCTTCAGCTCCTGCCCCAGGCGGACGGACTGGCTCAGCCCCGTTTTCACGGCGACGCGGCCTCGTCCGAGGTGCCGGGCGGCGCCGGCGGCTCGGCGCCGAAGTCCGCGGCGTCGGTTTGCTCCGTCGCGACGCCGGCTCCGGCGGCGGACACTTCGCCGCCGCGTTCGCGCTGGAAGCGTTCGCGCAGGCGCGCGGTCAGCGTCGGGCCCAGGTAGACGCGCGAGACCGTGTCGTCGAAGACGAGTTCGCGCACGGTACCCGACACCTTCACCTGCCCGTCGAACATGATGTACGCGCGGTCCACGATGTCGAGCGTCTGCTCGACGTTATGGTCCGAGATCAGCACCCCGATGCCGCGGTGGCGCAACGATGCGACGATCATCTGGATGTCGTGGACGGCAATGGGGTCGACGCCGGCGAACGGCTCGTCGAGCATCATGAACTTCGGCTGCGTGACCAGCGCGCGCGTGATCTCCAGCCGGCGGCGCTCGCCGCCAGAGAGCTGGTAAGCCTTGCTGTGGCGCAGGTGCTTGAGCCCAAGCTCGTCGAGCAGCGCTTCCAGCCGCGCCGCCCGCTCGGCCTTGGGAAGATCGAGCTCCTCAAGGATGGCGAGGATGTTCTCCTCTACCGTCAGCTTCCGGAAGATGGACGGCTCCTGCGAGAGGTAGCCGATCCCCATTCGCGCGCGCCGGAACATCGGCATCTTGGTGATGTCGGTGCCGTCGAGCACGATGCGGCCAGCCGCGGGCGGAATGAGGCCCGTGATCATGTAGAAACTGGTCGTCTTCCCTGCCCCATTTGGTCCGAGGAGGCCGACGATCTCACCCTGACGCAGTTCCAGCGCAACGTTGTTCACCACGTTGCGCCGGCGGTACGTCTTCACCAGCCCCTCGGCGCGCAGGACGCTGCGGCCCTCGACGTGCGGCATCGTCGACGCCGACACGCGCGGCGCGGCGTGCTCGCCCGTCTGGCGCAGGGCATCGGTGTACACGTCGCGGCCGTCGCTCACCGACTGCCACAGCGCGGGGGTGATCGTGATCCGGACGTCCGGGTCCTCGAGGTCGCCGAAGGTCACCGATCCCGCATCGGCAAGGCGCGGCAGTGCGACGCTCGCGAGGTGCGTGCGGACCTCGTCGAGGCTCAAACGCCCGGCCTCCCGCTCGACGTCACGCCCTTCCGCCTGCAACGCGGACAGATGGTCGTCGCGGTATCGCACGGCCAGATCGTTAAACGCCGCGCCACCGCGCTCATCGGCGACGCCAATCAGCGCCCCCAACGCCATCGCCACCGAACGATCGCCGCCGGCAAGCCGCTCGGCGACGGCGCGCGCCTCTTCGCGCCGCGTATCGAGCGCGGCGGCGTCTCGCGAAGCGTCGGCGCTGGTCCCTTCAGCGGGATCCTGCGGGGCGGAGCCTGGATTCGTCACGGTTTCTTCGCGGGCGTTGGAGGTGGCGTGCGCGCGCCGGGCGACGCCGGCGCTTGCGGTGCGGTGGGGCGCTGACCTTGCGTGGCGTTGGCGGCGGGTGGTTTGGCGGCCGCAGTGCTGTCCGCAGACAGCGAATCAACGGCAAGCCGCTCGAGGTACACGCCCGCGGCCTGCTCACGCACGGACACCGACTGCACCGCCCGATCGGCGCCGAACTGCACGGTGATGGCCTGCCCCTTCACATAGTTCAGGTTGGGCGCGGCGCGCGCGCCCTGGGACGAGGCGACTTGATAGAACGACGAGGCGGCGCCGGACGCGAGGATGGTTCGGACCTGCGGCTTCGCTGCGGAATCGCCTGCCGCCCGAGCGCTGTCGAACGCGGCCACGATGGTGTCGCCGCGCAGCCAGTCATCCTCGGTCGAGGTGAACTTGGTGGTGTCCGTCTTGCTCTTGGCGAACGCGCTGCGCAGGGCCCGGAGCTCGCGCAACACCTGCCCCGGCATGTCGACGTCGATCGAATCGGCCAGGATGTCGCGGTCCGTGGCGACCGCCCGCGCCCGCGATACCCCCCACGCATAGGCACGGGACAGCTTCTGCTCGGTGAGGCGCAGGTCGATGCTGTCGGAGGCCAGCGTGACGTCCTCGCTCGTGGCGCGGGCACTGTCGGCAGAGAGCACGCGCGTCAGTTTCCGATCGCGCGACCAGAGGTCCACCTGCCGCCCGACGAGGGTGAACTTGGACTCGCCTCGCCCTTCGATGCGGGGCCGTCCGTTCAGTCGAGCCCATTCCGTGCCGCTGTCCATGGTGGCGCTGTCTGACGTCGCCGAGAGGTCGGGCCGGTTGATGACCACCGAACCGCCGGCGTAGAGCAACGAGTCGGCGACGTCCACGACCTGGTCGGCGATGACTTCCACAGTGTCCGTCGCGCCGCCGCCGGCGTCGGCGGGGCTCAGACGGGTGACCGGACGTCCCGTGGCGACCAATCGCGACTGCGCCCGCATCCCGGGCATCTCGCGGTAGTACTCGGCGCGCGGACCTCGCATCACGGTGCCGTTCTCGGTCACCGCCACGACGTTCCCCTCAGCGAGCACGCGTTCGTCGAGCTGATAGTAATTGATGCGGTCGGCGTCCAGGCGCACCCGCTTCTCCTCGTAGTGCGCGCGGCCGATGATCGTGTACGACTTCTGCTCGCCCATCGTCTCCAGCGAGTCGCCGGCGAGCCGCTGGTCGGTGTTGGTGCACTTGCCGCGCACGCCACGGCCGTAGTAGCCGTTGTACTGGCCGCTCGGCAGCTTGATGAGGAGCGTCGTCGTCGAGTCGAAGTTGTACAACTCGAGGTTGCAGGTGCGCTGGCGCGCGGGGGCCTGCGCCGCGAGACCCAGCGGCGCCAACAGCGCGAGCCCCCACCAGCGCGCGCGCATCAGGTGCCCGGCACCTTCACGTCGCGCGCCTTCGCCCGCGACGCGCGCAGGATGCGCAGGTTGTTCATGTCGGGGTCGGAGACGAAGCCCACGCCGCTGGCCTCGCGCCCCTCCTCCGTCAGCACGAAGGCGCTGTCCGACGAGATCTGATTGACGCGGGAATCGTACTTGACGTGTTCGGTCAGGAGCCGCCGGCCGTCGATCGTGTTGATGACCACGTTGCCGCGGGCCTCCAGCACGTTGTCACGCGTGAGGTACTGCCCGGTGCGGGACGTCATCACCGCGTCCTTGGCGCCGCTCGCACTGTAGAAAACCGCCCGCACGATGCGCATATCCATGCGCGTGTTGTCATCGTAGAACAGCGCCGTGTCACTGAAGACCTCGGCGCGGCGCAGGCCGCCATCGGTGACCAGCGTGCGCGATCCGAACACCACCTGATCGGCCGCCGGGTCGATGCCGGCGGTCGTGGACCCTGTCTTCGGCTGCTGCGCATCGCGGCAGGCGGCGGCGAGCGCGAGGAACGCCGCGCAGGCGGCGACACGCCACCGCCACCGACGGCGCCCATCCACCCTCCACCGTCCACCGTCCACCGTCTGTCGTTCCCTCACCCCGCCCCCGCCCGCATGAGGTCATGGAGGTGCACGACGCCCACGATCGCGCCGTCCTCCGCCAGCACGGGCATCGCCATGATGCCGTGCGTCTCCATCCGGTACACCACCGCGCTGCCCAGTTCGTCGGGGCTCGCCGTCTTGGGCGCCTTCACCATCACCCCATCCACCCGCACCGGGAACACGTCCTGCACCTTCTCCATCAGGCGCGTCAGGTCGCCCGTGGTGAGCAGGCCCATCAGCCGCCGACGTTCATCCGCCACCAGCACGATGCCGCGCCGCTCGGCGAGCTGCACCACCGCCTCTCGCATCGTCGCTGTCGGCGGGAGTATCGGCAGCCGGTCGGTAAGCATCACATCGCGCACCCGCGTCAGGAGCTTGCGCCCCAGCGACCCGCCCGGGTGCAGACGCGCAAAATCCTCGCGCCGGAAGCCCTTCACCTCGAGTAGGGCGACGGCCAGCGCGTCGCCCAACGCCAGCGTGACGGTGGTGCTGGTGGTCGGCGCGAGGTCGTGCGGGCACGCCTCCTCCTCCACCGAGGCATCGAGCGCCACGTCGGCCGCGCGCGCCAGCGTCGAATCCACCTCGCCCGTGAGCGCGATGACCCCTACCCCAAGCCGCTTGAGCTGTTCCAGCAGCGGCAGCAGCTCATCGGTCTCGCCGCTCTTGGAGATGAGAATGGCGACGTCGTCGGTGCCGACGATTCCGAGGTCGCCGTGCACGCTCTCGGTCGGATGCAGGAAGGTGGCCGGCGTGCCCGTAGAGGTGAGCGTGGCGGCGATCTTGCGACCGATGAGCCCACTCTTGCCAATGCCGGCGACGATGGTCCGCCCCTTCGCGCTGGCGATGCGCTCCACCGCCGCCGCGAACGATGGGCCGGTGCGCGCCGCCGTCCGGGCCAGCGCGGCCTGCTCGAGCTCGATGACGCGCCGCCCCCGCGCGATGATCTCCGCTGCCGTCGTCACTTGACGTGTCCCTCCGACCGGCTCTGCACGTAGCGCTCGACCAGCGCCTCCCACTCGCCGCGCGCGCGCAGCAGCACTTCACAGAACTCGCGTACGGCGCCCGCGCCGCCCGGGCGCGTGAGGCGAAGCGTCGCGCACTTCAGCGCGTCCTCCGTGGCGTTGCCCACGGCGACGGGAAGACCGACTTCGCGCAGGACGCCGATGTCGGGCAGGTCGTCGCCCACGAACGCCACGTCGCTCAGCGCGATGTGGTGCTTGTGACAGATCTTGCGCAGTGCCGGCAGCTTGCGGGCCTGCTCGTCCTGCACGAGGTCGTCCACCTTCAGCTCGGCGGCGCGCAGCGCGACACTCTCCGAGACGCGCCCGGTGATGATGCCCACGCGTAGGCCCGCCCAACGGAGCAGCAGGATGCCGAGGCCGTCCTGGATGTCGTACTTCTTGAACTCCATGCGCCGGCCGTCGACGTCACCGAGGTAAACGCCGCCGTCGGTGAGCACGCCGTCCACGTCGAAGACGACGAACTCGATGCGTTGCGCGAGTTCCGCGTCGAGCGTGGGGGATGCCATCAGCGCCGTCCTTTCGCCGCGGCCCAGACGTCGATCGCGCGGAAGATGAGTTCGTCGAGCTGGTGCAGCGGCATCATGTTCGGCCCATCGCTAGGCGCGTGGTCCGGGTCCGGGTGCGTCTCCATGAAGAGGCCATCCGCACCGGCCGCGCAGGCGGCGAGGGTGAGATGGGGGATCATCGCGCGGAGGCCGCCCGACGCGCCGCCCTCACCCTTCCCCGGCTGCTGCACGGAGTGCGTGGCGTCAAAGATCACCGGACAGTCGCACGCCTCTCGCATACGCGGGATGGCCCGCATGTCCACGACGAGGTCGCCGTAGCCAAAGAAGGAGCCGCGCTCGGTAACTGCGACGTCGAGTTCGCCGGGGGCGCGCGCGCCGGTCGGATCGGCGGCTCGCACCTTCGATACCGCGCCGCGCATGCCCTCGGGGTGCAGGAACTGCCCCTTCTTGATGTTCACCGGCTTGCCAGCTCGGCCCGCGGCCTCGAGCAAGTCGGTCTGCCGGCACAGGAACGCGGGGATCTGCAGCGCGTCCACGACGAGCGCCGCGATGGCGCACTGCTCGGGCAGGTGCACGTCGGTGATCACCGGCAGGCCGGTGGCCGCGCGCACGCGGTCGAGGGTCGCGAGCCCCTCCTCCATTCCCGGCCCGCGAGGGGCGCCCGCGTTGGACCGATTGGCCTTGTCGAAGCTGGCCTTGTAGATGATGCCGCCGGGGACGCGTTCGGCGAGGCGCGCGAGATGCTCGCCCACGCGCAGCATCAGGTCGTCGGACTCGACGACGCAGGGGCCGGCGATGAGGAACAACTCGCCGCGTGGGAAGGCGGCGGGCATGCTACTTCGCCTTTGCGAGCGCTGGGGCGCTCCCTGCCCCGGCCCTCGCATTGCGGCGGTTGACGGCGGCGCCGATGAAGCTGGCGAACAGCGGATGCGGCCGCGTCGGGCGCGACTTGAGCTCCGGATGGAACTGGCACGCGACGTAGTACGGATGGTCAGGCAGTTCCACCATTTCCACCAGCGACCCGTCGGGCGACAGACCGGAGAGCCGCATCCCCTTCTCCACGAAGAGTTCGCGGAATCCGTTGCTTACCTCGTAGCGATGCCGATGCCGTTCGCTGATCTCCGGCACGCCGTAGATCTCGGCGGTGCGCGACCCGCGCGCGAGCCGGCAGGCGTAGGCGCCGAGGCGCATCGTCCCCCCGAGGTCCTTCACGCCGTGCTGGCTCTCCATCAGTGCGATCACGGGATGCGCGCACTCCGGCGCGAACTCGCTGGAGTTGGAGTCGTCGAGCCCGCAGACGTTGCGCGCATACTCGATGATCGCCACCTGCATGCCGAGGCAGATGCCGAAGAACGGTGTGCCGCCCTCGCGCGCGCCGGCGATCGCCTCGACCATGCCCTCGACGCCGCGCACACCGAAGCCGCCCGGGACGAGGAGGCCGTCGTAGGCGCCGAGCAGGCGCTTGGCCGTCTCCCGGTCGGTGAACAGGTCGGAAGACGTCCAGGCCACCTCGACGCCAACGTCATTCGCGATCCCGCCGTGGATCAGCGCCTCTTGGATGCTCTTGTAGCTGTCCGCGTAGTCGGTGTACTTGCCGACAACCGCGATCCGCACCTTCGACTTGGGCTCGACCACCTTTTCGACCAGCGAGCGCCACGCCGTCAGGTCGGCGGGCTTGGTCTCCAGTCCGAGTTTCCGGCAGACCAGCTGATCGAGTCCCTGGTCCGCAAAGGCCAGGGGGATCTGGTAGATGGTGGGCACGTCGCGGCTCTCGATCACGGCGCCGAATTCGACGTTGCAGAAGAGCGCGATCTTGCGCTTCGTGTCCTCGCTCAGCGGACGCTCGGTGCGGCAGATCAGGATGTCGGGCTGGATACCGAGCTCCATCAGTTCGCGCACCGAGTGCTGCGTGGGCTTCGTTTTCACTTCGCCAGCGGCGGCGATGAACGGCACCAGCGTGAGGTGGATGAACAGCGCGTTGTCGCGGCCGATGTCGTGGCGGAACTGGCGGATCGCTTCAAGGAACGGCTGCGACTCGATGTCGCCCACCGTGCCGCCGATCTCCACCAGCACCACATCATTCTCCGGCGCCAGGCGGCGAATGGCCGCCTTGATCTCGTCGGTGATGTGCGGGATCACCTGCACCGTCGAGCCCAGGTACTCGCCGCGGCGCTCCTTGGTGATGACGTTCAGGTAGATGCGCCCTGTCGTGACGTTGTTCGCCTGGCTCAACGGCCGGTCGATGAACCGTTCGTAGTGGCCGAGGTCGAGGTCCGTCTCCGCTCCGTCGTCGGTCACGAAGACTTCGCCGTGCTGGAACGGCGACATCGTTCCGGGGTCGACGTTGAGGTACGGGTCGAACTTCATCATCGTGACCCGCAGACCGCGTTCAACGAGCAGGCGCCCCAGCGAGGCGGCCGCGATCCCCTTGCCGAGCGACGAGACCACGCCGCCGGTGACGAAGATGTACTTGGTGCTGGATGCGGTGGGCGTCATGCGGCGGTCCCGGCGGTGAGCTGTTCCCAGTGCGCGTTGGCGCGCACCAGGTCGTCCTCGGTGTTGACCTCGCCCCAGGACGGGGCGTCCACGATCGCGACGCCCATCGCCAGTCCGGCGGCCAGGGCGCGCAGCTGCTCGAGCTTCTCGACGATTTCCAACGGGTGCGGCGGCAGCGACACCCACGTCGCGAGCGCCTCGCGACGGGCGGCGTAGATGCCCATGTGCTGCAGGACCAGCGAGTCGCGCGTTGCGGCATCCTCAGCGTCGCGCAGGTGCGGAATCGGCGCGCGAGAGAAGTAGAGCGCTCGTCCGTCATCGGCACGCACCACCTTCACGCAGTTCGGGTCCGCCAGGATGTCGGAACCACGGCGGCCCGCCGCGGTGCCGAGATCAAATCCTCGGCCCCTGACCATCTCGATGGCCCCTGCCATCGCATCGCCGCGCATGAAGGGCTCGTCCCCCTGCACGTTCACCACGATGTCGTGAGCGGCGTATTCGGGGCGGCGCGCGACCTCGGCGACGCGGTCAGTGCCCGACGGATGATCAGGCGACGTGAGGACGCCCTCCGCGCCGTGCGCCCGCAGCACCGCCATCACTTCCTCGGACTCCGTGGCTGCGACCACACGGTCGGCCAAGCCGAGGCTGCGCACACGCTCGCAGACCCGAACCACCAGCGGGACCCCCCCGAGCAGACGCAGCGGTTTGCGGGGTAGCCGGGTGGCGCCCAATCGGGCGGGAATCACGGCAAGGATGCTCAAATGGCACCCCCCCGAAACGGGGACGCTGATGCAAAAATCACGCCACCCAATATATGGGCAGGACCGTCTATGGTCAAAAACGCGGCATCTTCAGAGCGGGCGCTGCCCCGGCGTACAGGAAGGGGTTAGCCGCCCCGGGGAAGGTTGGCGAGGAGGAAACGCAACGTGTTCTCCCCCATGACGGCCCGGATCTCCGCCTCCGTGAACCCCGCCTGCAGCAGCGCCTCCGTCACCTGCGCCACCTGATCCGAGCCGAAAGCCACGGTGGTGGCACCGTCCCAGTCGGACCCGAGTGCCACGCGCTCCAGCCCCGCCACGTTGACCGCGTGCCGGATGGCCTTCGCGATGGACTGCGGCGACGGGTCGCAGACCGCACCGTCCCAGAATCCGATGCCGATGAGCGCGCCGCGCGAGGCGAGGGCCCGCAGTTGGTCGTCGGTCAGGTTGCGCGGGCCCGGGCACGTCGCCTGGACGCCGGTATGCGACACGACAACCGGCCGACTCGAGAGAGCCAGCGCCTCAGCAAAGCTCTCGGGCGAGGCGTGCGCGAGGTCCACGAGGATGCCGAGCGCCTCCATGCGGGCCAGGACGCTGCGGCCGAGCGCCGTCAGTCCCCCCTTGGCCTCGCCGTGGGCCGAGCCGGCGACCTCGTTGTCGAAGAAGTGCGCCAGGCCCGCCATACGGAAGCCGTGGGCGTACAGCGTGTCCACGTTGGCCAGTGCGCCGTCGATGGCCTGCAGGCCCTCTGTGGCCAACACGCCGATCACCGGCTTGATCCCCGGCGTCGTGGCGCGGAACTCGAGCGCCTTCCGGAGTTCCTCGGCGCTGTGCGCGACGATGAGCCGCCCCTCAGAAATGCCCGCCGCGTGTTCCAGCTTGTCCGCCTGATACAGCGCGCGCTGGAGGCGACTGTCCCACGTGCGGCGCGGCCAGCGCGAGGCGACGGCCAGCAAGGTGATGTTGTCGGTCGCGGCGCTGTTCCGCTCGTAGTTCTGGCCCTTGGGCGTCTTCGTGACGGTCGAGAAGACCTGCAGGGTCACGTTGCCTTCCACGAGGCGCGGTACGTCGGTGTGTCCCCAGCCGCGTCGCGTGATCGGGTCCCGGTCCCACAGTAGCAGGTCATTGTGCAGGTCGGCGACGCGCAGCGTGGCGTGCAGGGCCGCGGCGCGCTCGGAGACGGCGAGGGCCTTGGTTTCGTCCACTTGGTTCATTCGCGCGCCCACGAACCGCGCCACGCCGAGGAAGAAGACGAGGCACGCAACGGCGGCGGTGATGGCGAGGGCCGCGAGCAGTCTGCGAACAAGCGTCATGCGTTGGCTCCCAATGCTGACGGGCGGGGATTCACGACGCGACGGGCGCGCGCGATGCCGCGAGGCGCAGAAAGTTCGCCAGCAGGCGTCGGCCTTCCTGCGTCAGGATGGACTCCGGGTGGAACTGTACGCCCCACACGGGGTGCGTACGATGCCGCACGGCGTGAATCTCCGCGGGGTCATCCGCGG
>VHBQ01000022.1 GCA_016871855.1 Gemmatimonadota bacterium | reverse complement strand
CGGCGCTGGCGGGCGCGGTGGGGGGCGTAGCAAGCAAGGGACGAGGAACGGGGACGGCGTCACCGCGGAGCAACTGAGCACCGCAACTGCTCTACAGGAGATCACGGAGATCACGGAGAACGGCCACTGTAAACCCTGGGGGAACTGCGAACGCCACGCAAAAGTCTGCGTGGCGTTCAGTCGTTAACCCCAGGTGTTGTAGTCGCCGTTCTCCGTGATCTCCGTGCTCTCCTGTGAGGCCGTTGTCGTGCTTCGTGCGCTCCGTCGTGAAGGCAGTTCCCGTCCCTCGTCCCCCTCAGCGCGGCGCACCGACCCCGGTCACCGTCGCCACCTGCGCCTCGCACTCGTCCCATGAGCGCGCCGCGAGGCCGAGGTCCTTGAGCCGGCCGTCGGACAGCCCGTAGATCCAGCCATGCACCGTGACCGCCTGTCCGCGCGCCCAGGCATCGCGCATGATGGTTGTCTCACAGACGTTGCGCACCTGCGCCACCACATTGAGTTCGCACAGCCGTTGCAGGCGCGCGTCGCCGTCCAGGGCCGCCAGTTGCGGGGCGTACCTCTGCTTCACGTCCTGCACGTGGCGCAGCCAGTTGTCGATGAGCCCCATGCGCGCGTCTTCCAGCGCGGCGCGCACACCGCCGCATCCGTAGTGCCCGCAGACGATCACATGCTTCACCTGCAGCGCGTCCACTGCGTACTGCACGACGGAGAGGCAATTGAGGTCGGTGTGCACGACCACGTTGGCGACATTGCGGTGGACGAAGAGCTCGCCAGGCAGCAGGCCGACGATCTCGTTGGCCGGCACGCGGCTGTCGGAGCAGCCGATCCACAGGTACCCCGGGGCTTGCTGCGCCTGCAACGTGGAAAAGAAGCCCGGGTTCTCGGCGGCGAGGCGCTCCGCCCAGCGGCGGTTGTTGTCGAAGAGGGAGTGAAGAGGCATGGGTGCGGTGAGCGGAGGAGTCGTGCGGGGGAAAGCGGGGCGAGGCTACCGCATTGAGTTCGCCGCGCAGTTTGCCGCGTCCGGCGGGTCTGCGGCGCCATACTGCGCGCGGATGAGCGTCGGCGCGCCGTCGACCGGCACCCGCATGATGTAGAGCCCGGCGTACTGTGGGTCACACAACTCCGGGAGCCGCGGTCCGCCCAGGGCGGCGATGATGTGCGTCACGGTGTTGCTGTGGCCGACCACCAGTACGCTGCGTCCCGTGGCGGCGCGCACCGCGGCCGCGACTAGCGCGGCGTGCTCTGCGGTGTTCGCACCGAAAGGAACCACGTGCGCGGTGAGTTGACGCGCGGCGACGACCGCCGAAGCGGTTTCGTGCGTGCGCTTGCGCGGCGTGACCAGGACGTCGGTGACGCTGGCGTCGCGCAACGCCGCCTCGAGCGCTCGCGCACGCGCCCTCCCGGCATCGCTGAGCGAGACGTCCGGATCGGTGGCGTTCGCCTTCTCGGCGTGGCGGACGATGAAGACGAGCTTGTCTGGACCTGCCTGTGCGTCGGAAACGGACGGCAGGACGGCAGCGGTGATGATCAGGACGGCAAGCGCATACAGTTGCTTCATCGAGTCTCCCGGGGCGGGCGGCCAGTGGTCTGGGCATACGTTAGCCACTCGCCGAGCTTTTCGCCTCCGTGGACGCCTGACTACGTTTCGACGGCGCGCGGGGGCCGCTGGGGTCCCGATGCTCGCCGCTCTCAAGCGTGGGAGTTTGAATGGCTCGCCACTTCCTCCTGACCGTCTTGTTCGCCGCCATGTCTCTTGGTCCGGTGGACATCTGCGGGGCGCAGCAGCGCCCGCCTGCCCGCCGAGCCCCCGCCCGTCCGGTCGAGCCGCCCCCGAACATCGTCATCTTCCTCGCCGACGACTTGGGTATCGGCGAGATCGGGGCGTGGGGGCAGACCGAGTTGCTCACTCCGCACATCGACCGACTGGCGCGCGAGGGAATGAAGCTGGCCGAGATGCGCTCGAGCGCCGCCGTGTGCGGGCCCGCGCGCTGTTCGCTGATGACCGCGCTGCACAACGGGCACTGCCGGCTCGATGACAATGACAATGACTACCTGCGGACAGCCGACCTCACCCTCGCGGAACGACTGAAGGCCAAGGGGTACGCGACCGGACTCTTCGGGAAATGGGGCCTTAGCTGGGACAGCCAGCCGGAGAGCTGGCCCAACGCGCAGGGCTTCGACGCGTTCTTCGGCTTCCGCGACCAGAGGCACGCGCACAACTACTTCCCTGAGTACCTGCTGAGCAATCGGGACTCGGTGAAGACGGGGAATGTCGTGCCGAACCCGGGTCGAATGGGCACCGGACGCGCGACGGTGCGTACGGCGTACGCACCGGACCTGATCGGCGAACGCGCGTTTCAGTGGGTGCGCGCGAACGCCAAGAAGCCGTTCTTCCTGTACTGGGCGACCACCCTGCCCCATATCAACAACGAGGGCGCCCGCGGGCAGGATGATGGTGGTTTCGAGGTCACGTCGCTTGACCCCTATGCTGACCGGCCCTGGCCGACCGCCAAGAAGAGCTATGCTGCGCAGGTCTGGCGCCTCGATCAGGACCTCGGCCACCTCCGTGCGCTCCTCGACTCGCTGGGCATCGCCAAGCGCACGCTGATCATCTTCCTGTCGGACAACGGCGCCACGATGCTGCGCGGCGCCAACGACGGCGCGACAAACCAGATCGGCCGCTGGTTCAACGGCACGCTCGGCTATCGCGGCTACAAGGGCGACTTGTACGAGGGCGGCTTGCGCGTCCCCGGCATCGCCGCGTGGCCCGGCAAGATTCGCCCCGGCAGCACCTCGGCGGTGCGCGCCGATTTCACCGACGTGCACGCCACGATCGTGGAGGCGGCCGGACTCAAGGCCCCCACGGGCATCGACGGGCGGTCACTGCTCCCGGCGCTCGTCGGCAAGGGGGCGGTGAAGACGCGCGATGTCTTCGTCTGGTTCTCGCCGGACCGCAACCAGTCGGCCGTGCTGTTCGGCGGATGGAAGGGCGTCTGGATGCGCGACACGATGCGGCTCTTCAACGTGACCGCCGACCCGGGCGAGACCAAGGACCTCTCGCCGCTCCAGCCGGAAGTCGTGCTGCGGTTGACGGCCATTCGTGACAGCGCCGACCGGCGCCCCGCGCACCCCGCGCTGCCGAGAGCGCCGTAGCGCGACGGACGACGAGGCGCGACCTTCAGGGCGATTCGGGCCGGGGGCGCGGCAGCGGCCAACCGGCGGGTGATCCTCTTTCGGGAGTCACGCATGCGGTGGATGCGTCGTCTCGGCTACGTCCTTGCGGCCCTTGCCGTCGTCTACCTCGGCGCCGCGCTCTATTTCCAGCGCACCAACCCGCGTCCCACGCTTGATGCGGCGGCGACGACGGCGTTCACACCGGCGTGGCCATCCGCGTTCCTCTGGGGCACGGCGACCGCCGCGCACCAGGTGGAAGGCGGCAACGTCCACAACGACTGGTGGCGGTTCGAACAGCAGGCGGGGAAGATCGCGCACGGCGATCGAAGCGGCGCCGCGGCCGGGCATTGGGAGCGCGTCGCCGAGGACGTCGGCTTGATGCGCTCGCTGGGCGCGACCGCCTACCGCTTTTCACTCGAGTGGAGTCGGCTGGAGCCCGTGGAAGGACAGTGGGACGAGACGGCCTGGGCTCACTATGGCGACGAGATCGCTCAGCTCCGTGCCGCCGGGCAGGAGCCCGTGGTGACGCTCCTGCACTTCACGCTACCGGCGTGGATCGCGGATCGCGGCGGCGCGACGGCACCGGATTTCCCCGACCGTTTTGGGCGCTTCGCCGCCGAGGCGGCGCGCCGGTTCGGTCCACAGGTGAAGTGGTGGTGCACGGTGAACGAGCCGCAGGTGCAGATGTACAACGGCTACGTCACCGGCTACTGGCCGCCGGGAGTGAAGGACCACGCGCTGGCCGTGCGCGCGTTCGCCGGTCTGCTCGCAGCGCACGCATCGGCGGCGGCGGCGTTGCGCGCCGGCGATGCCGACGCCTTCATCGGCCTGGCGTCGAACATGATCTGGTTCGAACCGGCGAACCGCTGGAATCTGCTCGAGTGGTTCGTGTCGAACACCGTGGCCGAGGGGTTCAACTGGTCGTTCTATGAGTCGATCCGGCAGGGCCGGCAGTCGTTCAGCCTGCCGGGGTTCCCGTCGCTTGACGTCGAGGCGCCGGCGCTGAAAGGCTCCGTCGATTGGGTGGGCATCAACTACTACCGGCGCAACACCGTGACGTTCAGCCCCGGCTCACCGGGCATGGTGGAGATCGGCAACGGCCCGGGGACGGTGAGTGACGCCAAGGTCGAGATCTTCCCGGAAGGCCTTCTGGGTTTGGTGCGCGAAGGGTGGAAGCGCTATCGCTTGCCGATCGTGATCACGGAGTATGGCGTGGCCGACTCGACGGGTGCGCATCGTCCCGCGTTCATCCGGCAGCACGCGTACGCCGTCAAGCAAGCGATTGACGAGGGCGTGGACGTGCGAGGGGCCTTCCACTGGTCGCTCATGGACAATTTCGAGTGGGCGGAGGGATACGGCTGGCGCTTCGGGCTCTACCGCCTCGACCTGAAGACACTGGCGCGCACGCCGGCGCCGGGCGCGGAGGAGTTCAGCCGGTTGGCGCCGCGTCCGAAGTGACGGCGCCCGCCGCTGCGCGGCGCGCAAGACGATGGAGCGGCCATCCGGCCGCCGTGAGCGCCGCCCCCCACGCGAGCGCTTCCCATCCGGCGCCGTGGAACGCCCACACGACGAACATGAGCGCCAGCGCGGACGCAACACCGAGCGCGGCGGATCGCCGCACGCGTCCGTCCCACATGAAGCGCAGCGCGGCCAGCACACAGAAGAGGTACAACAGGAGATTCGTGGCCGTGGCGATGAGAATCGCGAAGTTGTAGGCCGCGATGCCGACCTTGGTGGCGGCAAGCAGCGTCAACACTGAGGAAATGACGGCGCCGAGCAGGATGCTGCGCGAGGGAGCGCCATGCGCGTTCACGCGGCCAAACCACGCGGGCAGTGTCCCCGCCTTCGCCATCGCCGCGGGCAGTTCGCCGCTGAGCAACAGCCAACCGTTCAGGCACCCGAACGCGCTCACGACGGCGCAGGCGGCAACGACCACGCCGGCGCCGCCGCCGAAGGCCGCGGCGATGAAATCAGAGGTGGGCGCGCTCGAAGACGTCACTGCGGCTGCGGGGAGCATGAGGGCCACCGCGCACGTGGCGACGAGACTCACCACCGCGGAGAGTGCCGTGCCCACCATTGTCGCGCGCGGCACATTGCGCTCCGGCCGTTCCACCGCATCGGCCGGCACGGTGGCGCTCTCGAGTCCGGTCATCGCGTAGAGCGTCAGGCCAACGGCGCCGGTGGTGCCCGCCAGGGTGAAGGTGCCGTCGCCGAGTGGTGGGAGCGCCGCCATGCCGTCTGTGCCAAGACGCCACACGGCTAGGCCAATCACGCCGACGAACGGCAGCAGCTTGATCACCGTGGTCACCGACTGCACGCCGCCGGCGGCATGTAGTCCGTGCAGGTTCACCCACGCCAGCGTCCAGATGACCGCCAGCGCCACGCCCACCGAAGCGCCGGGTGTCGTCCCCAGCCACGGCACGAGCCGCGTGAGGTAGCTCACCCCCGCCATCGTGATGGCGGCGTTCGCCGCCCAGATGGACACCACGTAGCCCCACGCGCCGATGAATGCCGCCTCCGCACCGACACCGCGCTGCATGAATCCAAAGCTGCCGCCGGCCTCTGGGAGGGCCCCGGACAGCACGGCGAACACCCACGCGAGGCACAGCGCGCCCACCAGCGTCACCAGCCACGCCGATACGGCGTTCCAGCCAAAGGGGGCCAGGCTCGCGGGCAACATGAAGATCGCGGAGCCGATGATGTTGCCGACGACGAGCGCCGTCGCCATCCAGAAGCCGATCCTGCGGCGCGCGATGGGCGCTTCAGTCATGAGTGGGGGGCTGGGGGAAAAGGAAAAGGCCCCGGGAAAGATCCCGGGGCCTTTCGCGGTTCGCTAGGCGCTGGCCGCCTCGCCAATGGCCGCGTCGAGCATCTCGATCGCCTCGTCCACCTCGGCCGTGGTGATCAGCAGCGGCGGCATAAAGCGCACCGTGCTCAACCCGCACGGCAGCAGCAGCAGGCCGTGGTGGTACGCGCGCACGATGATGTCGTCGCAGAGCTTCTGCGCCGGCGAGCCGTCCGGGTTCACGAACTCGCACCCGATCATCAGCCCCTTGCCGCGCACTTCGCCGATGCACGTGCGCGTCGCCTGCAGTACGCGCAGTCGATCCATGAAGTACGCGCCGACGGTGGCGGCGTTCTGCATCAGGCCGTGCTCGACCAGGTCGAGCGTGGCGAGCGCTGACGCGGCGGCCACCGGGTTGCCGCCGTACGTGTTGCCGTGCGCGCCCTTCTTCCACTGCGACATGATGGACTTCTTGGCCACGCACATCCCGACGGGGATGCCGGACCCGAGCCCCTTGGCCAGCGCCATGATGTCGGGCACTACGCCCCAGTGCTGGGACGCGAACATCTTGCCCGTGCGCCCGATGCCGGCCTGCACTTCGTCGAAGACCAGGAGGATGCCGTGCTTGTCGCAGAGCGCGCGCAGGCCGGCGAGGAACCCGTCAGGCGGCACGATGTAGCCGCCCTCGCCCTGGATGGGCTCGACGACAATGGCCGCGACATCCTTGGGCGGCACGTTGTTCTGGAACAGGTAGCGCTCGATATAGTCGAGCACAGCCTTGCCCTGGTCCTGTCCCGCGAAGAGCGGGCGGAAGGGGTTGGGATACGGCACGTGCGTGACGCCCGGCATCGTGGGAAAGAAGCCGGACTGCTGCGTGTACTTGCTGGCCGTGAACGCCAGCGCGCCCATCGTGCGGCCGTGGAAGCCGCCGAGGAAGCCGATGAAGCGCGTGCGTCCGGTCACGTAGCGGGCCAGCTTGAGTGAACTCTCCACGGCCTCCGCGCCGCTCTGGCACATGAAGCTCATCACCGGCTCGTTGCCCATAGGCTTCAGGGCGTTGATGCGCTCGGCGAGCAGCACCCACTTCTCATGCCAGAAGTCGCTGGAGATATGCAGGAACTGATCGGCCGCGTCCTTGATCGCTTGCACCACGGCGGGATGGGCGTGGCCCGTGTTGCACACCGCGATGCCGCCGCAGAAGTCGAGGAAGCGGTTGCCGTCCACGTCCCAGGCGTCGGCGCCCTTGCCGTGGTGCATCACGAAAGGCACGCCCCGCGGATAGGATGGCGACACCACGTCCGCGTCGCGGGCGATGATCGCCTTGGCCTTTGGGCCGGGAAGCTCGGTGATGATGCGCGGGGGCTTGGTCGCAATGGCGGTCATACAATCGGTCCTCGGAAAAAAACGCACGGCGCGCGCGGCGCTGCTTCGCCACACCGCGCTGCGGCCCTGCCGGTCATCGTCCTTAAAGATGGCCAACCGCGCCATGCCACGTGACCCCTTTCGTGCCCAATTCGGTGTCGGCAGATGTCCTCTACGGTGGACGGGAATTGCCAGCTTTTCCCTTACCGGCCGTTTTGAGGCCGAAAGCGCAGGACGCACCAGGTTGGTGGCGCGCGGCGGGCCCAGCGCGCATCCTTGGCACGGACCATGACCGTTCATTTGATCGCTTTCACACGCGACGTGTCGCCGACCTTGGCGGCCTGCGAACTGACGCACGTGCCGCGCGCGCCCATTCGCGTGGACGTCGCGCGCGCGCAGCATCGCGGCTATGAGCGTCTGCTGGTCTCGCTCGGCTGCGAACTGCGGCGCGTGGCGCCAGCGCCGGAGCACCCCGATGCCGTCTTCATCGAGGACACCGCGGTCGTGCTCGACGAGCTGGCGGTCATCACGCGTCCGGGGGCGAAGGCCCGTCGTGCGGAGGTTACCGCCGTGGCGTCAGCGCTCGCGCCCGAGCGTCCGCTCGTTCGGTTGAAGGCGCCGGCGACACTCGACGGCGGCGATGTGCTCGTCATGGGACGCACGATCTTTGTGGGGCGGTCGGGGCGCACGAACGAAGACGGCATCGCGCAGCTGCGCGCCGCGACGGAACCGCACGGGTATGTCGTGCACGGCATCGCGGTGTCCGGCTGCCTGCACCTGAAGACGGCCGTCACCGCGGTCAGCGACGATACCGTGTTGATCAATCCGGCGTGGGTCGACTCCGCCGTCTTCCGGGCGTATCGCGTGATCACCGTGGACGAGCAGGAACCGATGGCCGCGAACGTTCTGCGGGTCGGATCCGTGTTGGTCGCCAGTTCCGCGTACGCACGCACGCGGCAGCGCCTGGAGGCGCACAGCGCCGTGGTGCACACGGTGGACGTCTCCGAGTTGGCGAAGGCCGAGGGAGCGGTGACCTGCTGTTCGCTGCTCCTGCGCGGCTAGCCGCGGGGCGGCCGCTACTCTTCTGACTTGCCGTTCTTGGCCCGCTTCTGCCGCCGGGCCGTGACCTCGATCTCGATCTTCATCCGCGGGTCCGACAGGCCGGCGACGAGCATCGTGGCGGCCGGGCGGATGTTGCCGAGGTAGCGCTGGAGCACCGGCCACGTCTTGGGAAAGTCGTCGCGGTCGGGCAGGATGTACGTGACGCGCACCACGTCGGTGAGCCGGCATTTGGCGTCGGCCAGCGCCCGCTGGATGTTTTGGAGGCAGCGATCGGCTTGCACCACGACGTCATCGCTGATGGTCATGGTGTTGTAATCGAATCCGGTCGTGCCGGAGACGAAGACCCAGCGGCCGTCGACGACGGCGCGGGAGTAGCCGATGGCCTTCTCGAACGTCGACTCAGTGCTGATCAGCTTGCGGCTCATGCGGGCTCACGGACGAGGAACGGGATCCGGGGATTTTCGGCGCCGTGCGGCTTTCGCGCCAGCCCACCCCTGCGCCGCTGCCGCGGCGCAGGCATTATTCAGGCGCTCGTCGCCCTCCAACAGGACCCCCTATGCTGCTCCCTCTGCTCGCGCTCGCCGGCGCGCTCCTTCCCACCGACTCCACGCGCTGGATCGTCTCCAATCACGGCCGCGAGGCGGGCGACTTGGTGGTGGTGCGCACGGCCGATTCGGCGATCGTCCGTTGGGTCTTCACCGACCGGAACCGCGGCACGCGCGTGGAGATGCGCTACCGGCTGAACGCCAACGGCGAGCCAGTCAGCGGGGAGCAACGCCCCGTGCTTGCCGACGGCACCGCAGGGACGCCCACGGACGGCTTCGAGGTGGGCGCCGACTCGGTCTGGTACGGCACCCCCGGCAGCCCGCGACGCATGGCCGTGAAACGCAACCCGACGTCGTATGTCGGAGCGCGCGGCGGCACGCCGTGGGAGCAGGCGGCCCTCGCGCGCTTCCTCCTGGCGCAACCGAGTCGCGCGGCATCGGTCATGGGCACGGGATCCGCGCGCGCCGAAGTGATCGCCGACACGACCCTGCGGCTTGGCAGCCGCCGCCAGCGCGCGCGCCTCGTGATGGTCTATCGCAACGGAGCCCCGACTCCGACCGGCGTCTGGCTGGACGAGCGCGGACAACTGCTCGCCACCGATGTGCAGTGGTTCATCACGGTGCGTCCCGATCTGCGCCCGCTCCTTCCGTCGTTTCGCGCCATCGAGTTGAAGTGGCGCAACGCGGTGGGGGAGGCGGTCGCCAAGCGGGTGGTGACGCCCCTGCGCGGCGACCTCGTGATCCGCAACGGCAGTCTCTTCGACAGCGAACGCGGCGTGATGGTGCCGAGTCAGACCGTGGTGGTGCGCGGCGACCGCATTGTGAGCGTCGGGCCGGACGCGACCGCCGCCGTGTCGGCGGACGCGACGGTCATCGACGCCACGGGCAAGACCATCATGCCCGGCATGTGGGAGATGCACACGCACCTGCAAGTGGCCAGTCAGTCCGTCTTCGGCGCGATGCAGCTGGCCCAGGGACTCACCACTGCGCGCGATCTCGCGTCAGACATCGACGTCGCCGTCTCCCAGCGCGACCGCGAGCGCGCGGGCAAGCTCGCCTCGCCGCGCATTATCCTCGGCGGCTTTATGGAGGGGCCGCTCGCGTGGGCCGGCCCCACGGAGGTGCTGGTGTCCACCGAGGCGGAGGCGCGCGCGTGGGTGGCGCGCTACGACTCGCTCGGGTACCGGCAGATCAAGCTGTACAACATCACGCACCCGGACTTGGTCCCGGTGATCGCCACCGAAGCGCGCAAGCGTGGCATGATCCTGAGCGGGCACATTCCGCGCGGCATGTCCATGCAGGCGGCCGTGGCCCTTGGCTACGACGAGATCCAGCACGCGGCGTTCTTCTTCTCGAACTTCTTTCCGGATTCGCTGTACCTGCCGCAGATGCGCGCCTACTCGCAGGTGGCAACCGCGGTGGCTCCCACGTTCGATGTGGACTCGCCGGCGATGACGTCGCTCATTGAGTTCCTGGCGCAACGCCGCACCGTGGTGGACGGCACGTTCAACCTCTGGATTGGCGGCGGCGCGTCGGTGGTGGGCGCCGGCGGCTCGGGGAATCAAGAGAAGGCGGACTCGGCGTACATGAAGCTGATCCGCCGCCTGTACGCGGCCGGCGTGCCGCTGGTGGCCGGCACCGATAACGCCGCGGGCGCGACCTATCGCCGCGAGCTGGAGATGTACGAACGCGCCGGCATCCCCCGCGCGAAGATCCTCCAGATCGCGACCATTGATGCGGCGCGCTTCATGAAGGACGACGCGCAGTACGGCAGCATTCGCGAGGGGAAGGTGGCCGACCTGCTGGTCGTCAACGGCAATCCGCTTGAGAAGATCAGCGACCTGCAGAAACTCGAGGTGGTGATCCGCGGCGGGCGATACTACAAGGTGAGCGACCTGATGGCCGCGGTGAACGCCCGCAGCGCGGTGCGCAACACCGGCGCGGCTGATGGCCTCGACGGCTGCGGCGCGCACTTCGATCCGTAGTCGCTGCTAGGCCTCGCGCGTCCCGCGCCGGCGTCCCAGCCAGCGCGGGACGCGCTGCGTGTACGCCTCGTATTCCGCGCCAAAGCGGCGGCGCAGCTTTGGTTCCTCGACGAAGCGAACGAACATGTGAAAGCCGACGGGCACGAGGACGGCGTACCAGAGCAGGGCGCGTGCGCCGGTGAACATCGCCAAGCCAAGCAGCCAGCATGTGACGCCGACGTACATCGGGTTGCGCGTGAAACGGTACGGGCCGCATGCGACGAACTGCGTGGGTGGACTCACTGGGGCCAGCGTGCCGCGGCCGCGCGTCGCGAAGAGCACGATGCCCCACAGGGCGAGCGCGAGTCCGCCCAACATGGGCACGAGCAGCCCGTAGCGCCACGCAGGCACGCGCGGCAGTGCGCCGCCCAGCATCAGCCACGGCACCACTCCCGCCACCGTGACGGGAATCGCGGTTGCCAGCAGGGCGCGGAGCGAGAGCGGGAGCTGACGCATGGCTCAGTCCGCGATGCTCGACCGGTCGCGCACGCGCTGTTCGTCTTGGGGGTCCCGCACGGGATGACGCGCCACGCCCCCTCCCTACCGCATCACACGTTGTCCTCGCTCACCGACTCGAGCGTTGGCCGTTTGGCCGTCCGACCGTCGCCCGACGAGACGCCGCGCGCATGCCGCCACAGCCACGGCACCAGGTGCTCGCCGGTCCACCGCACCTCGGTGCTCAGTCGGGACACGATTGAGGACGCGGGAGCGGCCGGAAGCGGCTCGGCCCATGATCCATCGTGCCCGGGAAGCCCGAGCGCGTGCGCGAGCGCGGCGGCGATGCGCGCGTGACCTTCGCTGTTCGCGTGCAGGCGGTCGTCACTCCACAAGCGAAGGTCGCCCGTCACCGGCGCCCGCGCCAGATCCACGCAGGTTGCGCCAGTGCGCGCGCATGCCTCGCGGACTCTCTCGTTGAGTCTCAGCAGCCGATCGCGCAGCAGCCGCGCGACCGGCGTGACGTCGCTGAGGTCGGGCATCGTGATGGTGAGCACCGTGGCCCCGGTGTCGGTGAAGGCCGCGAACATGCGCTCCATCTCGCGCGCCACCGCGGTGACGTCGCAGTTTCGTCGGGCGATGTCGTTGACCCCCGAGAAGACGGTCACCAGGTCCGGGTGCATCCCCAGCGCGGGGGCGAGCTGCTCGCGCCGCACGTCGCGCGTCTTCCGCCCACGCACCGCGAGGTTCGCGTACAGCAGGCCGCCCGGCTGGGCCGCCGCGACGTGCGCGGCCAGGCGATTCGCCCAGCCGCGATAACCGCCGCGGCCGTCCGGATCGTCGAGCCCTTCGGTGGAACTGTCGCCGAGGGCGACGTAGCGGGCGAAGTGTCGGGGGGAGGGGCTGGTCATTCGGGTCCGAGAATATACCGCACCGCACACCGCAGTGGGAACATCTGTCTTGCGGCGAATGTTTAGCTCGGTACCTCAACGGACACCTGCCAATGCCCGCCGTTCAGTTCCTCAAGCTCTACGCCGCCGCCATTGTCATCTTCTTCGCCATCGACCTGACCTGGCTCGGCGTGGTCGCGAAGAAGTTCTACGCTGAGCAGATGGGACACCTGCTGCGCCCCGACGTGCAGTGGGGGCCCGCCATCCTGTTCTATCTCATCTACGTGGCCGCGATCGTCGTGCTCTGCGTGAAGCCCGCGCTTGAACGCGAGTCGGTGGGCTATGCCGTGGCGCTGGGCGCGCTGTTCGGGCTCGCCGCGTACGCTGCCTTCGACCTGACGTCGCTCGCCCTGCTCAAGGACTTCCCGGTCAAGGGCGCCGTCGTGGACCTCATCTGGGGGACGGTGCTCACGGGGTCGGTGGCTGGCCTTACCGCCGCCGTCGGGCGCTGGATGCAGGCAGGCTAGCGCGCGTCTTGCGGTCGCCGCCCGACGCGGCGGCGAGTCGCGCAACGACGTCGCGAACGACTACCGCCGCCGCTGGTCGTGGCAGACCAGGTCGATGACGACCGCGCAAGCGAGGATCAGCACCGCATCCTCACCCTCGCCGACATCCACTCCGTAGGTGTCGGCAAGCGTGAACCACTTCTTCGACACGTGCGCCACCGGCTGCGTGCCGCGTCGGAACGCATACTCGTGCTGTGTGAGATCGCCTTCGGCGGTCAGATCGTCCGGACCGGGCACGTCCACGCTGAACGTGTGGTGGAACAGCTTGAACACGTCCTTCCGCACCACGGCGGCCAGCACGCCGCCGATGAAGATCTCGTAGACCGGAACCAGCGACAGGAACTTCTGGCTGATGAAGGCCAGCTCGTTGCCGGCTGTGTCCTGGAACGAGGCCTTGTTGCCGAGACTGATGGCGCGGCCGTCCACGACAAAGGCATCGTTGCCGGCCTCGTCGCGCACGACGAAGTCATTGCCCCACGCCAACAGCTTCTGCCGAAGAATGAATCGCATAGTGGGCCCCGCGGCCGCGCGGCTACCGCGCGCCGGTCAGCGTGTAGTGCAACTCGTACGTGTGCCCCGAAGGCGTGACCGTGATGCCGCACTCTCCGCTGATGCCGGCCAACTCGCCGGTGCCTGAGTCAGGAACGATCGTCACGATCAGCTGCGGCGTGCCGCGGGTCATGATCCCCGAGTGCTGGAGCACGAAGCTCCCCGCGCGGCCGTGCAGCGTGCCGGACACGCGTTCCATCGCCACGTACCCGGCCGACCCTTTGACGGCGGTCGTTGTGCTCAGCATCGCCCCCGACCCCGCCGCCTCCAGGTGCCCGTGGTAGCGCTTGTCCAGCGCGACGCGCGACTCGGTGACACCGTCGTGCGTGTTGCTCGCCTGCGGCGTCATCGTGACCTCGAAGCTGCCGCGCGCGGTCATGGAATAGTGGGTCACGGTTTCTCGCCTCTCAGTTTTTCCCGGTTGGTGGCCAGCGACAGCAGCAGCCGGCCAAAGTCGAGCCCGCCCAGGTCGTTATAGAGCGTGTCGGCCTGCTGCTTCCCGCGGCTCACGATCAGGTACCCGCGGAGTTTCGCTTCATCAGGCCGCTTGGCACGGTTCACGCCGAGGTCGGCGCCGCGCAGCAGGATGCGTCTCGCTCCTTTCGGCGATCGCCGCACGACGAATGAGTCGGTGAAGATCGTCGCGTCCGCTTCGGTGCGCCCGCCCGGGATGAACACCAGCAGCACCGGCTCGTCGGGCTGCAGCGACCCTTCCTCGCGAGCCGCCGCGATCAGCGCCGCCGGCATGTACACCGAATCGGTGAAGATCGTCGGCTCCTGTCCCGGATCGACCATGGCGATGCGCCAGACGAACGCCGCCACGCGCCAGACGCCGTAGAGCACGAGGGCGGCGCTCCCGACGCCGATCCCCAGCATCGCGAACCGACGCCGGCGCTTCTTCCACGCGGCCTGCCGTGGCGTGAGCAGCGCTTCCGGCGCCCGCGCCTGGGACAGCAACTGCACCACCTCCGCCGCTGAAGGTCGCTGCTCCCGCTCCTTCGACAGCATTCGCCGCACCAGCGCGACAAGCGCCGTCGGCGTCTCTGGGGCGAGCTCGGATACCGCCGGCGGCGGCGCGGAGATGACCTTGGCCATCAGCTCGGTGAGCGACCTTCCCTCGAAGGGCAGCTTCCCGGTCAGCATCTCGAACAGCACCACGCCCAGCGAGTACACGTCGCTGCGGCCGTCCACCTCTTCGCCCAGAGCCTGCTCCGGACTCATATGGCTTGGGGTGCCGCTTGTCGTGCCGGCGCGTTCGGCGCTCGGCCGTCCGGTCACCCGTGAGATGCCGAAGTCCGTGACGGTCGCGTGACCCGAGGCATCGAGCAGGATGTTGTCGGGCTTGATGTCACGGTGCACGACGCCCCGGTCATGCGCCGCGGCGAGCGCCATCCCTACTTCGTGCGCCAGGCGGGCGGCGTCCGGCGGCGCGAGCCGTCCTTCAGCCGACAGCCGGTCGGCCAGCGACTGCCCCGGAAGCAGGCGCATCACGAGATAGAGCAACCCGCCCTTCGCCGCGGCATCGTAGAGTGGCACGATGTGCGGATGCTCCACGCCCGCCACGATGCGGGCCTCGTCGAGGAACTGCGCCTCAAGCTCCTCGCTCAGCGCCAGTGAAGGGTCGAGCACCTTCACGGCGACGTCGCGCTCGAGAAACGGGTCGCGCGCGCGAAAGACGGCGGCGAAGCCCCCGACGCCGAGGACTTCGCCGACTTCCAAGGTGTCACCAAGTGCCGCCTGAAGGCGCGGCCTCAACCCTTCCGTGTCGATCGCCACCCCTACATCCCGAGCTTCTTGCGCGCGAACGGGCGCGTGAACGCCGCCGGCGGGTTGTGGGCGTTCCCGGCCAGCTCGTACGCCTTCTGGTACATCTCCTTCGCCTTCGCCGCGTCGCCCTTCTTCTCATGCGTCATCCCGAGCAGCGCGTGGAAGAAGGGATCGCGCTCGTTGCCGCGGGTGGCGATGGCCTTCGTGAGATCCGCCTCGGCCGTGGCGAGATCGCCCGTGTAGAGCGCCACGTAGCCCGTGAGATACGGGAAGAAGCGCTCCTGCTGTCGGGCCATCGCCGTGTCGCTGTCCAGCGCCCGGCGGGCGGCGGCCACGTGACGAGCGGCCAGCGTCTTGTCGCCACGGCGCGCGGCCAAACGCGCCAAGGCATGCTCAAGGCGGAAGTCCCAGAGGCTCTTAGGATGCGTGCGGGGCTCCGGCTCCCTGTTGCCGAGTTCCGATCCCAGCCGGTAGTACTTCTCCGCCGTGTTCAGATCGCCGGCATCGATGCACACCCGCGCCGCCTCGTTCGCCATTTCCCCCTGCTGGTAGAAGGCATCCTGTGGCGCCTCGGCTTCGCGCGTCTTCTGGTACGCGATCACCATCTCTTCGTACTTCACCGTGTTGGCGCAGTCGCCGTCGAACGCGTACGACATGGCCATCGCGCGCTGCGACGCGGCACGCGCGGCGGGCGTCGGTGCGCCAGCGATGAGCGCGGCGAAGATCTCGCGCGCCTTCGTCGTCTGGCCCTCGGCGTCCAGCCGGTTGGCCATCCGCGTGCTGTCGGCGCGTGGCGACGGCGCCTGCTGCGGACGCGGCGGATCCTGCGCGACCAGCGCCAGCGGAAGAACGAGAGCAATGAAGTGGGGGCTGATGCGCATGCGCACTCCTGGCGGGTGAGCTGTTCGACTGAGGGTCGACTGACCGTGGCCGGCTTTGGCCGCTACTATATACTCGCTTCACAGGAACCGAGCATCCAGCCACCGGCCCCGGCACCGGGCAATTGGCGGGCACGGCATCCGACCCGCAAGGAGTCCCGAGATGAACAAGCGTGAGTTTCTTCGCACGATGGGCGGCGTATCGGCCGGCCTCGTCTTCGGCCCTGAACTGCTGGCCCAGTACGCGTCTGTTCCGCCCGTCGAGCTCGCCGAGGATGAGGCGTTTTGGGCCGCGGTGCGGGCGAAGTTCCGGCTCGACCCCCAGTACATCAATCTCGAGAACGGGTACTACTGCTTCCAGCCCGAGCCGGTGCTCGAAGGGTTCTTCAGCCATGTGAGGCGCATCAACTACATGGGCTCGCGCTACATGCGCACCGTGAAGAACGACGAGAAGCTGCGCGTGCGGACGAAGCTCGCCGCGATGGCCGGGTGTTCGCCGGCCGAACTGATCATCACGCGCAATACCACCGAGTCGCTGGACACGGTGATCGCCGGCTTCGACTGGAAACCGGGCGACGAGGCGGTGATGGCCAACCAGGACTACGGCGCGATGCTCGACCAGTTCCGGTTGATGGCGCGGCGCCACGGCATGGTCAACCGGTTCGTGGACGTGCCGCTGCATCCGGCCAGCGACGACGACGTGGTGCAGGTGTACGCCAACGCCATCACGCCAAAGACGCGCCTGCTGATGGTCTGCCACATGATCAACATCACGGGGCACGTGCTCCCCGTGCGGAAGATCTGCGACATGGCGCACGCGCGCGGCATGCAGGTCATGGTGGACGGCGCGCATGCGTTCGCCCACCTCGACTTCAAGATCCCCGACCTCGATTGCGACTACTACGGCGCGTCACTGCATAAGTGGCTCTCCGTGCCGCTCGGCGCGGGGATCCTGTACGTGAAGAAGGAACGCATCGCGGGGCTGTGGCCCGTCTACGGCGATCCCGCGCCTGATGACGACATCAGCAAGCTGAACCACACGGGCACGCACCCGTGCCATACGGACCTCGGCATCGAGGACGCCATCGTCTTCCACGAGGCGATCGGCGGCGCCCGCAAGGAGGCGCGCCTGCGCTACCTCCAGCGCTACTGGAGCGACCAGGTGCGAGGCCAGCCCCGCATTGTTCTTAACACGCCCGCCGAGCCCGGGCGGTCGTGCGGCATCGCCAACGTCGGCGTCGCCGGCGTGACACCTGCCGACTTGATGAAGACGCTGTTCGAGAAACACAGGATCTGGACGGTGGCCATCAACGGCGCGGGGGTGCACGGCGTGCGGGTGACACCGCAGGTGTACACGATTACGGCGGAGCTCGACGCCTTCGTGAAGGCGCTGCGCGCGATCGCCGCGTAGGGTTGCCATCGACAGTCGAGGGGCGCCACCGATGCCTTGGTGGCGCCCCTCGCGCGTGGTGCCGTCGATCGCTCAGCGGGCGGCGAGCTGCCCCACCACGTCCGCGAGAGCGCGCACACGCGCCGAGTCGCCGGCGCTGCCCGCGTCGTCCTTCAGAGACGCGGCCAGTGCGGCATAGGCCGACTGGCGCGCGGCGCCCGAACGCAACTCCGCTGCATCGATCGCCGCGCGCACGGCGGCGATGCGGGCGGCGCCCAGCCCGCGTCCGCGCTCGAGCTGGTCCACGTACGCACGCGCCACGGCCGGGTGCGCCGGCCACACGTTGCGCCGCTGCGTCTGCGGGTTGTTCACCTCGAAGCGCACCAGCGCCGCGGCGGCGATCTCGTTGGCCGACAGCTGCTCGCTCGGGGTCAGCTCCAGAACGTCGAGCCCGCGCGAGATTTCCGAGTTCCAGATGCGGCCGTTGTGCCAATACGCCGACCACGACCCTCCAAGGTGCAGCGTGTCGGCGCTGACCGGGCCACGGTCGAAGTACGCGATCTCGAACGGCTTCGCGGGATCGGTGAAGTCAAACACCGAGATGCCGCCCTGATACCACCCCTGGACCATGATGTCGCGTCCCGGGACGGGGATGATCGCTCCGTTGTGCGCCACGCAGTTCTCGGTCCTCGTCTGCGCGACGGGGAGCTTGTAGTACCCGGCCGCGCGCATCGAGCGCCCCTGCAGGGTGAAGATCGCATTCGCGCCCCACGTCATCTTGTCGCTGGCCCGGCACCGCGGCGCCATGCCGCCGCCCCATTCGTCGGTGAACAGGACCTTGGAGGCATCGTTGCTGAAGTTGGCCGAGTGCCAGTAGGCGAAGTTCGGATCGAACGTCTCGGCGATGCGGCGGGGATTCGCCGGGTCGGAGATGTCGAGGATGATGCCGTTGCCGGAGCAGGCGCCCGCGGCGAGGCCAAGTTCCGGGTAGGCCGTGATGTCGTGGCACTGATCCGTTTCCGCCGTCTCCTGCGTCCCCTCGCCCTGCTTTCCGCCGCGCCAGAGTCCGGCAATGCGCCCGGCGGAGTCGGAGAAGATGCGCGGCGCGTTGATCACGCGGGCTTCCGCCGGCCGGGCCAGCGGCACGCGGATGATCTCGATGCGGAACAGCGACGTGTTGGCGTCCATCTCCGGCGCGCGGCCGGAGCAGTCGGCCAGCTCACGCGGTGACCGGACGATGCTGGTCCCCTGGACGTACACGTAGACGACGCCCTTGTCTTTCGGGTCTTCTATTAGCGTGTGCGTGTGCGAACCGCGGCAGGTCTGCACCTGCGTGATGACCTTCGGGCGCTCGATGTCGGTGATGTCGAAGATCCGGATGCCGCGGAACCGTTCGGCGCTCACGCTGTCGCGCACGCCCCCCGAACCGCAATCCACGCGCCCGCGCGTCTCCTCGACGGACATGAACATGAGGTTGCCGAGCACCGAGACATCCCCCTGCCCGCCCGGACAGGGCAAGAGCGTCTTCAGCTTCAGGTTGGCCACGTCCGACGCATCCCAGACCTGAACGCCGTTGAAATTCCCCTGGAAGACATAGGGACCGGCGAACGCCAGGTCGGAGTTCATGAACTCGAAGTTGCCGGCGTTCCTCGGGTCGCTCATGCCAGCCGGCCGCCAAGCGGTGGATACCAGTTTCAGGTTCGAGATCGCGATGGCGGCGTCTTTCCAGCCGGCGGCGAGCGCGGCGCGCGGATCGCTGGTGCTGGCGCCCTGGGCGCCGGCGCTCGCAGCGATGGACAACACGGCGAGCATGCACGCGGCCGCACGGGCCGCGTGGCGGAGAACTGCGGGGGGCATGTCTACCTCGTGGGTGAACGCGGTGCTTCGGGTTACGGCGGATTCAACGCCCGGAGCATCGTGCGCATGCGGGCGATTTCCGCCCGCTGGTCGGCGTCGATGTCCGAAGCGAACCGGAAGATGGCAGTCTCCTGGCCTCCTCCGGTAGTGGCAAAGAGCTCCCGGACCATGGTCAGGGCTCCTTCGTGGTGCTGGATCATCCCGCTCAGGAAGAGGCGGTCAAAGGCCGGGCCACGCGCGTCCTTCAGCGCGGCCATTTGTGCCTTGGTGAGCATGCCGGCCATCATCGGCATGTCGTGATCCCCCATGTCCATGCCCAGATGCGGCAGCGGGTCGGGCGCCTCTTCGCGGCGCGCCCGCAGCCACTGCTGCATCATCTCGATCTCGTCGCGCTGCGAGATGTCGATGCGCTCCCCCAGTGTCCGCAGGCTGGCGGACGTGGTGCGGTCGGCGATGAGCACCACCATCTCGATGGCTTGCGCGTGGTGATGGATCATCCCTTTCATGAACGCGACGTCGGCGGGCGACGCGGACTGCGCCGACGCGCTGAGGGCGACGAGTGCCGTGCCAACCATCGCCCTCAACACGCGCGACGCGGCGGGGCCGCGAAGCAAGGACATGTTCATGGCAGTGTGATCGCCCCCTGCCCCGCCGTCTTGCGCGCGGCATTGAGCGCCGCGAGGCGCGTCGTTTTGAGCGCAGTCCACCGCGCCATGACTTCCTCGAGCTGTCGGCCCGCGCTGGCGCAGGCCGCCACCTGACGCGCGGTGGGCGGCACGTCCGCGCCTTGCATCGCCATGGCGGCGCTGAGCAGAGTGCCACTCACGCTGGAAAGAGTCGGCGGTCCCGCCGGCGCGCCGAAGCGCCCGCCCGGGCCTCGGCCGCGCCCGCGCACCGGCGCGGGGGCGATGGAATCGAGCGCCGCTCTGAGTTCGTCGGCGCCGGATTCCGCCGACAGCTTCGCGGCGAGGGCGCGCGCCGCGGCGAATTCCGCGCGCGCCACGTTGGCGCCGTCCCACATCTGGCGTGACAGCGTATGCAGTGGCGCGAGGGCCGCTGCCGGCGTCTTGACCCGCGGATCAAGCTTCACGGCGATGGGCTGCGTGACCGATGCGCCGTCGACGGTGAGCCGTACCGTGTACGCTCCGGGCGGGGCCCACGGCGCCGTGGCGGAGAGCCAGGCGCGTCCGGCCACGGCTCCCGTCGCGTCGACGTCACCGGCCGCGTTCACGTCGTCCACCGGCGCCGACTGCAGACGCATGTCCCACGTCACCCGGTGCATTCCCGTGGACGTGCCGAACACCTGCGGCAGCTCGGGCCAGTAGAGCGGCAAGCCGCAGAACGTGTTCGACACGTTCTGCTGGCAGATCCTGTCGTAGGCCGCGCGGTCAAGCGCCGGGTGCGGCGTGACCACTGGATCCTTGCTTGAATACGCGCGGACCACGATGCCCTTCGCGTCGAGGATCTCGACGCGCACCTCGCCCGCCTGATGCGGCAGGAAGTAATCCAGGATCGCGCCGTTCGGCGGATTCTGTCCGGCGGGAACTTCCGGAGGCAGCGGCGTCGGCTCGTTGGTGCCGAAACGAATGCGCAGTGCCGGCAATGGCTTCACCAGGTAGGCGCCGTGCGACGCGGCGGCCCGCGCGACCTCGGCCGCCTGCCGGATCGGCGTCAAGTTGTCGAGGATCCAGAAGCCGCGCCCGTGCGTGCCGGCCACGAGGTCGGCGCACTGGCACACGCTGTCGTCCTTCACCTTGATGTCGCGCACCGAAATGGCCGGCATGTTGTTGCGCAGCGACTGCCAGCGTGCGCCATCGTCGGTCGACACCCAGACCTGCGCGTCCGTCGCCGCGTAGAGCAACCCCTTCACCCGCGAGTCCTCGCGGATGGAGTTCGCCGGGTAGTTCGTTGCGATACCCGCGTTGATCTCGGTCCACGTCTTGCCGCCGTCGTGCGTCTTCCAGAAGTGCGGCGCGTGATCATCAATGCGCAGCGTGTTGGCGGCGATGTAGGCGGTGAGCCGGTCGTGGCGCCCCGCTTCCATGTTGTAGATGCGCGTCCACGGCTTGATTCCGGCCGGCGTGACGTTGGACCACGTCGCGCCGCCGTCCATCGTCACCTGCACCTGGCCGTCGTCGGTGCCGGCCCACAGCACCTTGGCGTCCTTGTACGACGGGGCAAGCGCCGTGATCGCGCCGAGCGCGGACGGCTTCACCGTCGTGGCATACTTGCCCGCGCTCGCCGGCACCGCCCATTGGTCGCCGCGGGTCAGGTCGGGGCTGATGCGCTTCCACGTGATGCCGCGGTCGGTGGTTTGCCAAACAGCGTTTGAGGCGTAGAACAGCAGGTCGGCGTTCACCGGCGAGAAGATCAGTGGCATCGTGCGCACGTTGCGATTGTACGCCTCGCCCTTCGGCCCGCGTGCTGACATGTCCGGCCCCACCTGCGTCGTCTGCCGCGTGCGGCGGTCCCAGCGCGACACGCCCTGCCGCGCGCTGCCGAACACGATGTCCGGGTTGCGCGGGTCGGGGGCGACGACGCCGTACTCCTGCGTGTTCACCGGCGTCCAGTCACGGAACGTGATTTGCCCGTCCATCGACCGGCTGTCCACGCAAGCCGAGCCGCTGTCCTGCTGGCCGGCGCACAGGCGGTACGGAAAGGCGTTGTCGGCGGTGACGTGGAACATCGCCGCGGTGTGCTGCGTGTACCAGTTGCTCCACGTCTCGCCGCGGTTCGCCGAGATCACCGCGCCCTGGTCGGCAATGGCAATAAGGATCTTGGGATCGTTGGGATTGATCCAGATGCGCTGGTAGTCGTCGCCGCCCGGCGCGCCGCGCACGGCCGACCAGTTAAGTCCGCCGTCCTCGGTGCGCCACATCACGGTGGAGGCACTGTAGACCACCTGCTCGTTCTTCGGATCCACGACGACGGGCGGCAGGTCGCCGCCGCCGATGCGACCGAGCGGGCGCGGATCGGGTGTGCGGTGCGGCTTTCCATCCGGTCCGTTGACCGCGAGTTCCCAGTGCTCACCCTTGTCGGCGGACCGGTAGAAGCTGACCGGCCCGGAGGCGCCATTTGGCATCGCCGACGCGACCATCGCGTAGAGGAGACTGGGATTGCTCGGGGCGATGGCGATGTTCGCCTGCAGCACGCTCTCCGGCAGTCCTGAGGTCAACTGCCGCCAGGTGGTGCCGCCGTCGGTGGACTTGAAGATTCCGTTGCCGCCACCACCGAACGTCTGCCCCTCATAGAACATCTGCTGCTGCTGCCAAAGCGTCGCGTACACGACGTTCGGGTCCGACGGATCGATGCGCACTTCGTTGGCGCTTGTGTATTCGTCCTTGTAGAGCACCTTCTCGAGGGTCTTTCCGCCGTCCAGCGAGCGGAAGATGCCGCGTTCGGCGTTCGGGCCGTACGGGTGCCCCAAGACGGCGACGAAGAACCGGTCGGGATTGCGCGCGTCCACCTCGATGTACGCGATCATCTGGCTGTCGAAGAGCCCGAGGTGCGTCCACGTCTTCCCCGTGTCCGTGGACTTGTAGAGGCCCAGCCCCGTGGCGAGGTCGGGACGAATGATCCCCGCGCCCGTGCCCACGTAGATGACGTTGGGGTGCGACGGCGACACGGCGATGGCGCCGATGGAGCCGGTGGCTTCCTTGTCGAAGATCGGCTCCCAGTTGTTGCCGTAGTCGGTCGAGCGCCAGACGCCTCCGTTGTCGAAGCCCACGTAGGCTACGTTGGGCTGGCTCGGAACGCCCACCGCGCTGCGGCCGCGGCCGGCGCGGTTGGGGCCGATCTGCCGCCATTCCATCGCCGACGACGGCGACGTCGCCTGCGCGGGCAGGCACTCGGTGAGAAACGCACACGCGAGCGCGACGAGAGTCGCTTGAGAGAGGGTCGAAAAACGCACAGGAGTCACCGAGGGAAAAGGGTCAGTCCTGCTTGGCGCCGGGCCGATACGTGCGTTCCACGTGGCCCTGCAGCTCATCCGGATAGAAGTACACATCGCGCAGCTGTCCGTCAGCGTACGTCTTCGCCTGGTCGGCGAAGTGCTTCGACGCGGGGTTGGCGTTGAGGCCGCCGGCCATCACCGCACGGGCCCGCACGCGGTCGCCAAACTCGACCACCGCCACAAAGCTGTTGCCGTACGTACCGTACAGCTTCTTCGTCGTGCGCGTCGCGCGAGCATCGTACGACGCCAGCGATCCCCACCGTGCCGAGGCGAAACCTACTGGCACGCTCGGGGCGTCGTCACTGAAGCGCGGAGCGATGTCCGGCGCGAAGCGCTGGAAGCGGTTGATCTCGCCCCAGGGCGTCTTCCAGGTGCCATAGTCGGCAGTCAACCGGTCGTAGACGCGCGAGAAGACCTGGAGCTGCTGCTCGGGTGGGCGCGTGTTGATGAACTCGTACGCGTCCATCGCCGCGCCTTCGCGCGGCAGGCGCCAGAGTTCCTCACCGTAGAAGATGGCCAGCGCCGTCGGCACCGAACCGACGCCCCACCGATGGTCCCAGGCGCGCAGCAGCGCGATCGGCTCGGCCAGCTTCGCCTTCAGCGCGTCGGAATACGCCAGATTGTCCCACGCCGAGACGAGGCGTGGAACCAGCGCCGCGAACGCCGGCATCCAATTGTCGTACGCCGCCGCATGCAGCGACTCGAGGGTGAAGTCCTTCTTGCCGGCGAGGACGGCGATGGCGTGCACACCACGCGGATTCTCGCCCCCGGGGTTCATGTAGGCCGGATAGTCGCCCTTGCGCGGACTATGCTCGCCCGCGGCGGTGTACGGCCAGTTGTTCGTGTTGTAGAGCCAGCCGTTGGGCGGGTTCAGCAGGTGCGGGCTTTCCTCCACGCCGTGCAGCGCCCCCCACTCGGTCGCCGGATCGCTGCCGTCCACCGGCCGCGACCAGTCGAACTTCGGGTCGCGCTTCGGCACGAAGTTCGCGTGCAGGTAGGCGATATTGCCTTCGGCGTCGGCGTAGATGGTGTTGTTGGACGAGTTCGTGTGCAGGTCCATCGTGGCGCGGAACTCGCGGTAGTTTCGCGCCTTGGTGCGCGTGTACGACTGCGTCAACGCCTTGATCGGCTCGTTCATCAGCCGCGTCGTGATCCACTTGCCGTTCGTTTCGCGCACGACCGGGCCGTGGTGCGTGAAGTAGAGGGTGAAGTCGCGCGTCTTGAGGCCCTCGGCGGTCTTGTAGCGGATCGTGACCCGCTTCGCCGTGACCGGCCGCGTGCCCCCCGCGTACGCGTACACGTAGCCGTCGCCTGCCTTCGTCACCGTCTCGGCGTACTCGTCCGCGACATCGGCGTTGCTGGAGGTGTGCATCCAGCCCGCGGTCGCGTTGAACCCCTGATAGATGAAGAACTGCCCCCAGGTGATGGCGCCGTAGGCGTTCAGCCCTTCGTCGCTCGTCATCTGCGCCTCCTCGCGGAAGTAGTGCGAGGTGTGCGGATTGATGAGCAGCAGGGCCCGCCCGTTCTTGGCGTTCGTTGGAGCGATGGCCGCGCCGTTCGAGCCCATCGGCACGGCCAGCGCCGCTTCGGCCTCCTCGGCGCCGTACGCAGCATCAAGGTCGCGTGCCGGAGTCCCTCCCCTCTGCGCGCCGTAGAACAGCTCGATGCCACGCACCGGCACCGAGGAGATGTCGCCGCCGATGCTCCCCTCCGTGAAGGACAGCGCCATCCACGGCTCGAACCGCGTCAGCACCTTCGGCTTCACCTGCCGGTTGGTGTACAGGAAGTAGTTGAGTCCGTCGGCCCAAGCGTTCATCAGCTTCCGCAGCCACTCCGGGCTGGCCGTGTAGAGCGCCTTGAGCTCGGTCGTGTCCACGAACATCCGCATGCGCAGGTCGCGCCAGAGCTCGCCTTCTCCCTCGGCTTCGGCCATGCGACCCAGCGCCGTCAGGTAGTTGGTCTCGACGCGGTTGAAGTCATCCTCAGCCTGGGCATAGATCACCCCAAAAACCGCGTCCGCGTCGGTCTTCCCCTTCACGTGCGGGATGCCCCAGGTATCGCGGACGATGGTGACGGCCTGTGCCTGCCGCTCCCAGCGACGGATCTCGGCGCGCGACTGCGCCGGCAGGTCGGCAACGACAAACAGCAGGAGCGCGAGCGCAAGCTTCTTCATGTCGGGTACCTTGGAGTGGCCGGTGCGGGCCAGACGGCCAGCGTCTGGTCCGGGTTATGCGTGCATATAATAGATGTGCGCGCAGCCCGTTCTGCCACGCGGTGATTTGCCATTGTCCGCCGCGCGGAACGGACCCAAATTCTACCTGATGAACGCCGTTCGCTCGACCGGCGTTGTGCCCGCGGTCCCTTGCCTGGTTTATGCGTTCCTCGCACGAGTCCTCACCTCCCATCCGAAAGATCCTGATCGCCGGCGGCGGCTTCATGACGCCGTTCATCCGGTACATGGCCCAACTGACGGGCAAGACGCGCCCGCGTATCTGCTATCTGCCGACCGCGATGGGCGATCATCCCGACGCAAAGCTCAACTTCTACGGCTACTGTGCGCCGCTGAATGTCGAACCGTTCGTGCAGGACGTCTTTATCGAGAGCCTGACCCAGACGAGGGGGTGGGACGAGGTGCTCCTCTCGGCTGATGCGATTGTCGTCTCGGGCGGCAACACGCTCAACCAGCAGGCGATCTGGCGCGCCCAGGGCATTGACCTCGTCCTCCGCGAGGCGTGGGAGCGCGGCATCGTACTCGGCGGGGCCAGCGCCGGCTCGCTCTGTTGGTTCGAGGAAGGGACCACCGACTCGCGCCCCAAGACGCTGTCTGTGGTCAAGTGCCTCGGCTTCCTGCCCGGCAGCCATTCCCCGCACTACGACGCCGAACCCGGCCGGCGTCCGTTGTACCACGAGCTCGTCAAGACCGGGTATCTCAAGCCCGGCTACGCGTGCGACAACGAAGCCGGGCTGTACTTCGAGGGGACGACGCTCAAGCGGGCAGTTGCCGCCAAGGAAGGCGCACGCTGCTACTACGTGCAGGCCATCGACGGCGAGGTGGTCGAGCAGGTGCTCGAGCCGGAGCGGATCAGCTAGCGCAGGATCGCCACGGTCGCGCGGCCAGCGGCGTCCCGTAGCGTCGCCGAGTACTCGCCCGCCAGGCGCCGCTTCACGCTGTCCGGCTCGAGCCGCGCGCCCGCCGCGCTGAGCTTTGCGCTCAACTCGCCGAGTTGCGTCGAATCGCGCAGCACGAAGACGCGCATGTGGGTCCAGGCGCTGGTCGTGTCGCGCGTCATGAAGGTCGTCACCGACAGGAACGCGCCGTCGCGCCGTCCCGCCTCGTCAATCGGCTCCGCGTGCTCGCGGACGTAGCGCGTGTATTCGTCGAACTTCCCCGGCTTCGCGCGCCAGTAGTAGATCTGCGCGATCGTGCCTTCGGCGGCGGACGGCGCCGGCGCGCCGCGGCGGACGTGCAAGGAGCAGGCGCTGAGCACACCCAGAGCCGCCAGCGCAAACGAGACAGTGCGCATCGATCCTCCAAGTCCGGTGGTAGTTACGCCTTCCCTTCGCCCGGCCGGCGAACCGCGAAGACGGCCACCGGCTTGGTCTTGCCCTTGAAGAGATGCTCGCCCAGCGGCTCCAACTCGATCGAGTCGCCGAGCATTGCCCGGGTCGCGTCGTCGAGAACGATCGTGCGGCCGACCTCCTTGGTGTGCGACTCAAGCCGTGCGCTCAGGTTCACCGTGTCGCCGATGCAGAGGTACGTTGCACGTGTCTCCGTGCCGGCGTACCCGGCGATGACCTGGCCAGTCGCGATGCCGACCCCGATGGAGAGCCGCAGCTTCCCCTTGCGCTCCTGCTCGCGGTCATACGCCTCGGTCTGGCGCACCAGTTCGATGGCGCACTCGACGGCGCGCCGCGCATGGTCCGGGTGGTGCACGGGCGCGCCGAAGAACGACATCACGCCATCTCCCATCATCTGGTTGGCGTTGCCGCCGTAGGACTCGACCGTCTCGATGACAATGCGGTAGTAGCCGTTGACCAGCTCGATGACCGCCGCGGGCCCGTGCAGCTCCGTGAGCGTGGTGAAGTTGCGGATGTCGCAGCACATCGCGGTGATCACCGCGTACTCGCCGCCCAGCGCGAACCCCTCGCGCATCAGTTGCGCGGCGACGCCCCGGTCGGCAAAGGTGCGAATGAGCCGCCGATGCTCGTCGCGGAGCTTCTTCTTTTCGAGGCTGGCGTTCACTCGCGCCCGCAGCAGCACCGGGTTCACCGGCTTCGTCAGGTAGTCTTCAGCGCCCAGCTCGATGCAGCGGATGATGCTGTCCACCGCGTCCACGGCGGACGTCATTATGATCGGGATGTGCCGCAGCTCGGGGTCTCGGAGGCAGGCATCGAGCAGCTCGTAGCCATTCATCTCCGGCATTTCGACATCGGCCAGGATGAGGTCGAACGGCTCCCGGCGCAGCCGCGCCAGCGCCTCGCGCCCATTGTCCGCCGTCTCGATGCGGTGACCCAGTTGCTGCAGCGTCTTCGCGATCAGCAGTCGGTTCACCCGGTTGTCGTCCACGAGAAGCAGTTTGTGCGGCGGGGCGATGTAGTTCATGGATGCAGCCTCTGGAGTGCCTCGACGGCTTCGCGAGACGCCGCGCCCAACGGGGCGAGCCGGTCATCGACGCGCAGGCTGCCCGTGCGTGCGATTTCCTCGAGTTCCCGCGCCAGCGCGGCGAGCGTCGTCGCCCCGAACGTGTCGGCGTTTGACTTCATCGTGTGTGCGTGCCGCCGAAACGCCTCGACGTCGCCGGCCGCGAGCGCCGCGTCAAGCGCGGTCAGCAGGACGGGCACGTCTTCCACGAACAGGTCAATGACCGCCCCGAGCACCTCGGCGTCATGCTCCTGCTGCAGGCGGCCGAGAACGACGGCATCGATGACGGACATTCACTCTCCGGTGGAAACCCAGATGCCCCGCGCTGGTTCAAACCGGCGGGGGGCGCTTATCCTCAATATGCCCTGCCAGCCCCCCTGAGGATATTGCCATGCACGGTCGTCGTGTCGCGCTCCTGTCCGCTCTCTCGCTGTTCGCCGGCGCCGTGACCGCCCAGGCCCCGACGGACGCGCAACTCGCGGCGCGTGTGCACGAGTACTTCCTCACGCTCGAGAACCTCGGCTACACCGGTGGCGTCCTCGTCATCCGCGACGGGCGCCCGGTGATCGCGCGCAGCTACGGCATGGCCGACCGCGCCGCCGGCATCGTTGCCGATACCGCCACGGTGTACAACCTCGGGTCCATCACCAAGCAGTTCACCGCCGCCGCCATCCTGCGCCTCGAGGAACGCGGCCGCCTGCGGACCACCGATTCGCTGGCACGCTTCTTCCCTGACGCGCCCGCAGACAAGCGCGCGATCACCCTGCACCAGCTGCTCACGCATACCGCAGGGTTCAAGTCCGACTTTTCACCAACGGACTACGAACCGACGTCTCGCGATGAATACGTGCGCCGGATGTTCGAGACGCCCCTGCGGAACCCGATCGGCGCCACGCACTTCTACTCGAACGCCGGCTATTCGCTGCTCGCGGCGATCATCGAGCTCGTCACCGGCAGCGACTATGAAACGGCGCTGCGCGACTTGGTGCTGACGCCCGCCGGAATGCGCGAGACCGGATACAAGGCGCCGCGATGGCCCGCGGCGCGTCTCGCGCATGGGTACCAGAACGACCGTGACTGGGGGACGATCGTGGACCGCATCGCGGCGGACGACGCGCCGTATTGGGCCCTGCGTGGCAATGGCGGCCTGCACACCACGCTCGGTGACATGGCCCGGTGGGATGCGGCGCTCAATGACGCGCGCGTGCTCACCGACTCCAGCCGTCGAAAATTCACGACGGGATATGTGAACGAAGGCCCCGACGGCGAATCGCAATACGCGTACGGTTGGGCCGTGATGAAGACGCCGCGCAGCACGCGCCTGGTGACACACAATGGTGGCAATGGCGTCTACGTCGCGGAGTACCTGCGTTTCGTGGACGAAGGCCTGTCCGTCTTCCTGACGTCCACGGTGTCGGAGCTCACGGCCACGCAGACCCTGCGCGTGCTCGACCGCATCCTCTTCGGCCAACCGTATACCTTGCCGCCGGAGCGGGTGCGCGTCCCCGCCGAATCACTGGCAGCGATCGCCGGCACCTACCGCCTCGCCGACGGCAGCCGATTGGTGCTGCGCGTCGCCAATGGCCGCCTGCTCGCGGAGGCCGCCGGCCAGCACGCCTACAGCCTGCTCTCCACCGGCGACACGGTGTCCCCACCGGGAGCGGCGGAAGCTAACGCCCGCGCCCATCGAATCGTCCAGGGACTCGTCGCGGGCAACGTGGGGCCGCTGCTCGCGGCACTTGGCGAGGGCGCACCCGACTCCGCGGAGGTGGCGCGCCAGGAGGGGGCGCTGATGGAGGGGCGTCGCCAGCGACTCGGCGCTTTCCAGTCGTTCGAGGTCATTGGGTCGCTGCGCGGGCCCGAGGGGGGCCTCCGCACCACGGTGCGGCTGAACTTCGAGCGCGGTGGAGCCACGAACATCTACACGTTCAATCGGAGCCGGCGGATAGAAGACCTCGGCGCACGCCCGTATGTCGCCATCGAACTCATCCCGACGGGGCGCGGTGAGTATCGAACTTTCGATCCCCGCGGCGGTGTGGGCGCGCACCTGAGTTTCGCCGGCAGCGCAGCGGCCGTCACTCCGGGCGGCTTGGTGCCGCTCAGCAAACCATGAGAATCGTCGCCGGCAAGTGGGCGGGGCGCGACCTGACGTCGCCGAACGACTTCCGCGTGCACCCGACGGCAGAGAAGGTGCGCGCCGCGATGCTCGACCTGCTCGCGCGTGACCTGAAGGACGCGCGGGTGCTGGACTTGTTCGCGGGGACCGGCGCGTTGGGCCTCGAGGCGCTCTCGCGTGGCGCGCGCAGCGCCGATTTCGTCGAGACGCGCCCGGCCAGCCTGCACGCCCTCAAGGCCAACGTGGCCGCGCTTCGGGCGCGCGATGGCACCCGGATCTTCAAGCGCGATGCGCTCCCCTTTGCGGCGGCCCTCACCACGACGGGCGTGTACGACATCTGCTTCTGCGACCCACCATATGAATCGCGGATGCTCGACCGCGTCATCGAGAGTTGGCAGGCCACACACTTCGCCCGGATCTTTGTCGCCGAGCATGCGGCTGCCCATCCGCTCCCCGGCGGCGGCCGACGCTACGAGTACGGCGACACCGCCGTCACCGTCTACCGCGCGCCGGCTGTATCGCGCCCGGCGCCGCCATCAGCGAACGGCTGAGGACGCGGCGGCACCCGAGACGGGCATCAGGAACGCACGCACCGCCGCAAACGTGGCCACGGGATCCTCCTCGTGCGGCACGTGGCCCAGCGTGGGATACGTCACGACGCGGCTGCCGGGAATGTCACGCCCGAACTGCGCGGCGAACCGGAGTGGAATGAGCCGGTCGCGCTCGCCCCACAGCACCAGCGTGGGCTGACGAATCGTGCGAATGGCGGCGGTGTCGCTATCGCCGCCAGACTGCCGGAACCGGGCCACGAGCGCCGCACGATTGCCCTCGCGGCGGGTGAGATCGTAGTAGCGGTCGACGAGCGCCGGCGTCACGCGCGCCGGATCGCCCATCACATTGCGTACGCTGGCCTCGACCACCGAACGCGGCAGGAGGCGCTGGATCAGCACGTTCAGCACGGGGATGCGCGCGAGCCGGAAGCCGATCGGCATGGACTCGGGTTCAAATGGATAACCCACCGCGTCCACGAGGATCAGGTGAGACACACGCTCGGGATGCGCGACGGCTACATGCCAGGCCACGCCGCCGCCGAGCGAATTGCCGCCGATGACCACGCGCCGCACACCCAGCGTATCGAGCACGGCGATGACCGCGCGCACGTACGCCTCCATCCGGTAGTCACCGTCCGGCGACGGGCCGGTCAGCCCGAATCCTGGCAAGTCAAAGCGAATGACGCGGCGCGTTGTGCGCAGCGAGTCGGTCCAACCATCCCACGTGTGCAGGCTCGCCCCGGTGCCGTGCACGAGCACCACGGGCAGCGAATCGTCGCGCGGGCCGTCGTCGCGAAGGTGGAACGCCTGGCCATTGAGGCGGACGAACTGCGAGGGGGTAGGCGCCCAGCGCGCGGTCAGCGCCTCCACGGGAACGTCCGGCGCCCAGACACTGACGACGTAGGCCCCGCTTCCGAGAAGGATGGCGCCAACAATGAGTCCCAGGGGACGAAGTCGCATCACAGCCCTCGCGCGTTCAGGAGGAATCACCGTCGAATCTGACGAATTGCTACAACGCCGGCATCGGCCGCACCGGCCCATGCCCTGCATGCACCGTGCGCGCACCGCGTTCGCGCAGCCTCGACCAACTGGCCACCACTTCCGCCATCGCCTCTTCCGTGGCGAAGTTCGGCCAGGTCAGGTCACCGGTGAACGCCTCGCCGCTGTCGAGCAGCACCGTGATGCTGTCCGTCGAGTGCCCCGGGGTATGCACGAACTCGCCGTCGAAGCCAAGGTCTCGCAGCAGCGCGCGGCTCTGCGCGCAGGGCACTACGAGGTTGCCGTCGTCCGCGATCGGCGTGTAGCGGTCGGTCGGCTTCATGTGCTGCGCCATCAGTGGGACGGCGGCGACCTGCTCGGCGGCGACGATCAACTGCATGCCGGTGTTCTTGAGATCCTGCGCCGCCCCGGCGTGATCCATGTGGTAGTGCGTGGCCACGCCGTGCGTGATCTCCCGCAGCGGGATGTCCATCCGGTCGAGGTTGGCGGTGAGCGCGCTGAACATGCCCGGCCAGCCAAGGTCGATGAGCAGGCGCGATCGCCCCGCGCTCACCACCCAGAAGTTGGTGGAGCGGTAGCCCACATTGACGATCGAGGGGGCGGAGGCCATGACGCTTCAAGCTATCCGTGACCGCCACACGCGCCACTCTCAATTGCCCCCCGATTCGCTTACAATTCCCCCCGGGCCGCGCCATCCCGCGGCGCCCCGCTCCTCACCACCAGCACGAGTCCGTCGCGTGGCCACGATCCTCCAGCATCTCCCCGTCGGTGAGAAAGTCGGCATCGCCTTCTCCGGCGGTCTCGACACCAGCGCCGCCTTGCACTGGATGCGCGCCAAGGGCGCCATTCCCTTTGCGTACACGGCCAACCTCGGCCAGCCCGACGAGAAGGACTACGACGAAATCCCGCGCAAGGCGATGGAGTACGGCGCGGAGAAGGCGCGCCTGGTGGAGTGCCGTCCGCAGCTCGTCGCCGAGGGGATCAGCGCTTTGCAGTGCGGCGCGTTCCACGTGACCACCGCTGGGCAGACGTACTTCAACACCACGCCCATCGGCCGCGCCGTCACCGGCACGATGCTCGTGGCCGCGATGCGCGAGGATCACGTCAACGTCTGGGGCGACGGCAGCACCTTCAAGGGCAACGACATCGAGCGGTTCTACCGCTACGGCCTGCTCACCAACCCCGACTTGCGCGTCTACAAGCCCTGGCTCGACCAGGCCTTCATTGACGAGCTCGGCGGCCGCAGCGAGATGTCGGCGTACATGGCGAAGCACGGCTTCGCCTACAAGATGAGCGCCGAGAAGGCCTACTCCACCGACTCGAACATCCTCGGCGCCACGCACGAAGCCAAGGACCTTGAGTTCCTCAACAAGGGCGTCACCATCGTCGAGCCCATCATGGGCGTCGCCTTCTGGCGCGACGATGTCGCGGTCAAGAAGGAGACGGTGAGCATCCGCTTTGAGGAGGGGCATCCCGTCGCGATCAACGGCAGGCAGTTCGACACGCTCCTCGAGCTATTCATGGAGGCCAACGCCATCGGCGGCCGCCACGGGCTCGGGATGTCGGACCAGATCGAGAATCGCATCATCGAGGCCAAGAGCCGCGGCATCTACGAGGCGCCGGGGCTTGCCCTGCTGTACATCGTCTACGAGCGCCTCGTGACCGGCATCCACAACGAGGATACCATCGAGCAGTACCGGAACAACGGGCGCCGGCTTGGCCGCCTGCTGTACCAGGGGCGCTGGCTCGACCCGCAGGCGATGATGCTGCGCGAGAGCGCCCAGCGCTGGGTGGCGAGTGCGATCACCGGCGAGGTCACGCTCGAACTGCGCCGCGGCAACGACTACTCGATCCTCGACACGACGAGCCCCAACCTCACGTACAAGCCCGAGCGGCTGACGATGGAGAAGGGCGAGGCGTTCTTCACGCCGCAGGACCGCATCGGCCAGCTGACGATGCGCAACCTCGACATCGTGGACACGCGCGACAAGCTGCTGCTCTACACCCACACCGGCTTGTTGCGCGCGTCGGAGAACAGTGTGCCGCAGCTGCCGGATACCACCGGCGGCGACAAGTAGCCACGCATCAAATGACGAGCGCCCCGGTCTGGCCGGGGCGCTCGTTGCATTGCGGCCGCTGTGAAGCCGCTACTCGGGTTTCACCAGTCCGTACTGCGCCAGCTTCCGGTACATCGTGGCGCGGCCGATGCCGAGCTGCTTCGCGGCCAGCGAGACATTGCCCTCGAGGACGAACAGCGCGTGCTCGATCGCGCGGCGCTCGATGACGTCGAGCGGCTCGACGCCTTGGCTGGCGGCGGGTGCCTCCGTTCTCGAACCCGCGGCGATGCCCATCGTGCGCATCACGAGCTTGGGCGGCAGCGACTCGACGCCAATGGGTCCCTGACGGCGTGAGACCAACGCCCGCTGCACCACGTTCTCGAGTTCGCGCACATTGCCCGGCCAGTCGTAGCGGCACAGCACGTCCATGGCGTCCCGGTCGAAGTCGCGCTCTTCCACGCCGAGTTCGGTCCGGAACCGGCGGGCGAAATGCCGAACGAGCGCCGGGACGTCTTCACGACGCTCGCGCAGCGGCGGCAACTCGATGGGGAAGACGTGGAGCCGATAGTACAGGTCCTCGCGGAACTTCCCCTCATGCACCAGCTGTTCGAGGTCACGGTGCGTCGCCGAGCCGCGTGGCGTCGATGATTCCGATGAGCTCCGGGCGCGGCCCCCAGGACGCGAGCAGGAACGACTCCCGCCCGATTGTCGCGCGAATCTGTTGCACGAAGTCGCGAAACACCCGCTCGCGGTCCAGCTTCCGCTGCGTGAAGTATCCGGCGTGGCTGTTGAACCCCTCGTACCGCGTGTGCCGCAGGGCGTCCACCTTATAGTAGCGCCACCCCTGCCGCCGCAGCTCCTTGTACACCGGCAGGACGAGGTCACGCATCGTCGCCGCGCTGCCGTCCATCACGTACCCCACCCAGTTGCCGCGCGACGGCTTACCGTCGGCGCCGCGAATGAAGTACTGCGGGTGACCCGCCGCCCACGCCGAATCGTGAAACGCCGTGTTGGTCCACAGTCCCGGCGTCAGCCCGCGCCCGGCGATGTACGCCTGCAGCTCCGAGAGCCCACCAGGGAACTTCGCGTTCGTGGTTAGCCAGTGGTCCGGCACCGAGATCGGGTTCTGCTGGAAGCCGTCGTCAATCTGCAGCACGTCGTACCCGTACGGCTTCAGTTGCGACGCCATCACGTCGGCGGCGCGCTGGATGTCCTCCTCGGTCACCTTGTCCTTGAACGCGAACCACGACGTCCACCCTTGCACCGCGCCTGTCCACGGCCGGAAGGTCCACGGCTCGTAGTGCGCCAGGGCGCGGTGCCGCTGGTAGAAGCGGGGGCGGAAGCGCAGGGTTATTTCGTATCCTTCTGCTACTAATTCGTGGGCACTCGAGTCACCGTGGACCACGGGGGTCAACCGGGCGCTGGCCGGGAAGTCCACGCTCAGCAGCCAGTCGCGGTCGCGCGCATACACGGCGCGGTTCAGCAGGTTGTGGCTCGGCCCTACGCTGTGCCGCACGATCGGTACGCCGTCCTCGCGCGGATCGGCCTCCACCGCGAACGCTTCGCCCGCGGCGCGCACTGTTCCGCGCAGCGCGTAGCGACCGGCGCCGGAGACCCAGCTGACCACCTGCGTGATCCGTCCGCCCGAGGTGTCCACGAGCTGCCGCACGCGTGGGGTGCCGCGTGTGGCGCTCAGGCTGCCGGTGAAGATGGTCGCGCCATTGTAGCGCAGGACGATCGCGCCGTCACTGAGGACCACCTGTGCGGGGGCGTTTGGCGGGGCGGACACCGCCGTCGCGTTGACCGCGCCGCCGCGCGTCGCTGGACTCGGGCGAACGCTCTGTGCGTCGACGCCGTGCGCCGCGACCGCTGGCAATGTTGCGCAGCAGATGGCGCCGAGGATTCCCCGCATGGCCTGTCCTCCGAGGGCTAGACGCGCAGCGTCCGCATGAACTGCAAGTTCCGCTTGGCGCTCTCCAGCGGCGCGGACGACCCTTCCTGCTCCACCACGAAGAGCTTCTCGTCCACGTCGCGCACGAGACCGAACAGCGCGCGGAAGTCCACCGTGCCCGTCCCCAGGTCTGTGTCCTTGGTATTGTCCGCCACCACGTCCTTCACGTGGAACGACCAGAAGCGGTCGTGATACTTGCGCACGTACGCGGCGGGATCGGCCCCGCCCATCCGCATGTTGCCCGCGTCCAGCTGGAGTCGCACGGCAGTCGGATCGGTGCGTTCGATGAACAGCTCGAGCGGGACCACACCATCAAGGAGCTTCTGGTGGTTGGGTTCGTTGTGAAATCCCACCCAGACCCCGGCTTTGCGCGCCACCGCGCCGGCTGCGTTGAAGATGTCCGCCCACTTCTTCCAGCTGTCGAGCGACCTGTTGGTTTCCGCGGGGAGGCTCGGCGCGAAAAGGTACTCCTGCCCAAGATACGCCGCCGCGTCCACGCTTTTCTGCCAGTCCTTCGTCAGGATCTCTGGTGCGATGTGCGCCGATGACGCCTTGAGACCCGTGTTCTTGAGCGCCGTCTTCACCTGCTCGTTCGTGCGCCCGAAGTTCCCGAACGACCAGAGCAACTCGACGTCCTCGTACCCCATCGCCCGCACCGCGGCGAGCGTCGCCTCAGGATCCTTCCGCATCTCGTTACGGACGGAGTAGAGCTCGAGGCTGATGCGCCGCACCGCGCGCCCGCTGCGCGCGAAGGGCGCGGGGAGCGAGCACCCCGTAGCGGCGACGGCCGCGGCCTGAACGAATTCTCTGCGCCTCACGCCTCCCCCTTGCTCTGCACTTCACTGTGCCCCGTTCCCCTGCACCCCACTCTGCCCCGTTCCCCTGCACCCCACTCTGCTCCCTTCCCCTGCACCTACCCCTCCCTCCTCCCTCGCACAGCAAACCCCAGCATCACCCCCCCAAACGCACACAGCACCACTCCCCAGTAGAGGTTCACGTTGATGCCGAGCGACTGCGTGTACGTTTCCGGCGGCGTGAGCACGCCGTAGATCGCCAGGATCCCGCCGAAGATCGAGAACAGGAAGCCAATCGGAAGCCGCAAGTCGAATTTCATGGCGGCGCCTCAGAGGAAGGCAAGGTTGAGGACGGTCACGCCCAGCAGGATGAGCGCGCCGAGGTAGATGGGCCGCTGGTACCAGGGCAGGTGCCCCTCGGAGTGCCGCTCGGTCAGCGAGTAGACGAGCCCGCGGAGTTCCTCGTCGCTCTTCAGCCGCTTCGTCAGCAGGCTGATGAGGATCGTCACCGTGAAGCACGTCGTCCACGACCAGATGGCCGTCCAGAAGTTCTGCGCCATCTCGCTGGGATACGTGTGCAGGATCGGGCCGATCCACCCGCCCTTGAACAGGCTCTCGGCTCCCACCGGCACCGTGAACCCGTGGTGCAGTGCCGCCGCCGCGGTACCAGACAGCAGGCCGTAGAACGCGCCGTGTCCGGTGGTGCGCCTCCAGAACATCCCCAGCAGGAACGTCGCAAACAGCGGCGCGTTCACAAACGCGAACACGAGCTGCAGCATGTCCATGATGTTGTTGAAGTGCTGCGCCATGTACGCCGTCATGATGGACAGCACGATGCCGAACACCGTCGCCATCCGCCCCATCCACAGGTAGTGCCCGTCGCTCTTGTTCGGCGCGATGTGGCTCTGGTAGATGTCGTACGTCCAGACCGTGTTGAACGCCGTGACGTTTCCCGCCATCCCGCTCATGAACGACGCCATCAACGCCGTGAGCCCCAAGCCAAGCAGTCCCGACGGGAAATAGTGCTTGAGCATCAACGGGATGGTCATGTCGTAGTCGTACGCGTTCCCCTTCACCGGCAACGAGAACCCCGTCTGGCCGGCCTGATAGGTCAGCGCGATGGCGATCATCCCCGGCAGGATCACGAGGAACGGGAAGAGCATCTTCGGCACGGCGGCAATCAACGGCACGCGGCGCGCCGCCTGCTCGTTCTCCGCCACCATCGCCCGCTGCACGACCAGGAAGTCGGTGCACCAGTAGCCGAACGACAGCACGAAGCCGAGTCCCATGGCCATCCCGAACCACTCAACGCCCATCGGATTGCCCCCCGACGAGCCCATATGGCTCCACGCGCTCACCCACGCCCCGGCCTCAAACGGCTGGCCGGCCACGTTCTGGTTCGACGTGGCGACGAGATCGAGCCGGGCGACCAGCCCCGACCATCCGCCCGCATCGCGCAGTCCGAGGAAGACAAGCGGCGCAAAGCCGAGCACGATCAGGAAGAACTGCATCACCTCGTTGTAGATCGCCGAGGTGAGTCCGCCCAGGAAGATGTAGGCGAGCACGATCGCCGCGCTGGCCCACAGCGCGACGTCGAAGTTCCAGCCGAGCAGCAGGTTCAGGATCTTCGCCATCGCGTACATCGAGATGCCGCTCGAGAACACGGTCATCGCCGCGAAGCTGAAGGCGTTAAACGTCCGCGTCTTCTCGTCGTAGCGCAGCTTCAGGTACTCGGGGACGCTGCGCGCCTTGGAGCCGTAGTAGAACGGCATCATGAAGACGCCCACGAAGACCATCGCCGGGACGGCGCCAACCCAGTAGAAATGCGACGTCATCATCCCGTACTTCGCCCCCGAGGCCGCCATGCCCATCACTTCCTGCGCACCGAGGTTGGCGCTCAGAAAGGCGAGGCCGGCAATCCACGCCGGGATGTTGCGTCCCGACATGAAGAAGTCGTTCGAGCTCTTCATGCCGCGCTTCAGCGCCGCGCCGATCCCGATCACCGTGGCGAAGTAGATGAGGAGAATCAGCCAGTCGACGGTGCTGAGTTGGATGCTCTGTGTGATTGGAATGGGAACGCTCCCGGCAGGCCACGCGCGGTGGCGATGAGCCCGGACTGACGGCGCCGTCGCGCCGCCCCACGAACCGGACAGGCACTATAGTCGTGCCGGGGGTCGACAGCGTCAAGAAATGCACGCGGGCGCGGCGCCTCCGCTCGCGGCGGCGCGCGGCCGCCGGCGCTACCTTATCCTCCGCGTATGCGCGTCGCGTTGGCTGTGCCTTGCTACGTTGACCAGTTCCGCCCGCAGGCGGCGCGGGCGGCGCTCGCCCTGCTCGAGCGGCTGGGTTGCGACGTGCGGCTCGCGTTCGATGCCCCCTGCTGCGGCCAGCCGATGTACAACGCCGGCCAGCATCGCGCCGCGCGCGCCGCCGCTGACAATTGGGCACGCGCGTCCAGCGACTTCGACGCGATCGTGATGCCGTCCGGCAGCTGCACGCACTACGTGCGGCATCACCTGCCGGCGCTGCTCGATTCCCGCCCGTCCGCGCACGCGGCCCGCGTCACGTACGAGTTGTGCGAGTTCATTGCTGGGCCGCTTGGCCGGCCGACGCTCAGCGGCCGGTTCCCTCATCGTGTGGCGATGCACCTAGGCTGCCATGCCCAACGCGGCCTTCGACTCGGCGGAGCCTCCGAGCTGCACCAACCCGTCGACGGCTCGATGCGCACGCTGCTCGCCGGACTCGAGGGCCTCACCTTCGCCGATCTCGACCGCCCCGACGAGTGCTGCGGCTTCGGCGGCTCGTTCGCCGTCGGCGAACCGGACGTGTCCGTCTCGATGGGGCGCGACAAGCTGGCCGACGTGGCGCGGCACCATGCCGACGTCTTGGTGAGCAGCGATCCATCGTGCCTGCTCCATCTCGAGGCAGTTGCCCGCGCCAGAGGCGACGCACTGCGCACGCTGCACATCGCTGAGCTCCTTGAGGAGGCCACGCGGTGAGCCGAGAATTCTTGTCACCGCGCACCGGCCACGCGCGCGCCGCCGCCGGCTTCCTCGGCGACGCCGAGCGCGCCGCGTGGCACGACCAGTCGCTGTGGCTGGTGCGGCAGAAGCGCGACCGTGCCACAGCCCTCCCTGAGTGGGAGGCGCTGCGCGATGCCGGCGCGGCGCTCAAGGCGCATGCGATGAGCCGGCTCGCCGCATTGCTGGAGCAGTTTGAGCGCACCGCGACCGCCAACGGCGTTCGCGTGCACTGGGCGCGCGACGCCGCCGAACACAACGCCATCGTGCTCGGCATCCTCGCCGAGGCCAACGTGACGCGCGTGTCGAAGAGCAAGTCGATGCTCACCGAGGAGTGCGGCCTGAACCCGTATCTTGAGGCGCACGGCATCGAGGTCGTCGACACCGACCTTGGCGAGCGCATCGTCCAGCTGGCCAAGGAGCCGCCATCGCACATCGTGATGCCGGCCATCCATTGGAAACGCGAGGAGATCGGGGCGCTCTTCCACCGCACCATTGGCACCCCGGCCGGCGAATCCGATCCTGACCGGCTCACCGCCGCCGCGCGCGTGCATCTGCGCGATACGCTCCTCACCGCGGGGGCAGGCATCACCGGCGCCAACGTGCTCGTCGCCGAGACCGGCGGCGTGGTGGTCTGCACCAACGAAGGCAACGCCGACCTCGGCATGCATACGGCGCCCATCCACATCGCCTGCGCCGGCATCGAGAAGATCGTCGCCACGCGCGACGACCTCGGTGTGCTGCTGCGCCTGCTCGCCCGCAGCGGCACGGGACAGCCGGTGACGTCCTACACGACGCACGTGAACTCGCCCAAGCCGGGGGGCGCGATGCACGTCGTGCTCGTGAACAATGGACGGACGTCGCGGCTTGCGGACGAAGCGATGCGCAGCGCCCTGCACTGCATCCGCTGCGGAGCCTGCCTCAACACCTGCCCCGTGTACCGGCGCAGCGGCGGCTACAGCTATGGGCATGTCATCCAAGGACCCATCGGCGCCATCCTCGCGCCAGGTGTAGACCTCGGCGCGCACCACGAACTCGCCTTTGCCTCCACGCTCTGCGGGTCGTGCGCGGATGTCTGTCCGGTGAGAATCAACATCCCCGAGCAACTGCTCACCTGGCGCGAGCGCGCTGCAGCGGCTGGTCATGCGCCGCGAGGCTACGGGGTGCTCTTTCCGGTGCTCGGTTGGTTCCTGTCGCGCCTGGACCGCTTCGAGTGGGGCGCCCGTATCGCGCGACGCTTGCAGCGTTGGCTGCCCGCGGCCCTGCTCGGCGGACGGGCCAACCCCTGGACGCGGCCTGGTCGAGCGCTGCCCGTGCTCGCCGACGAGTCGTTCCGCGATTGGGCGCGGCGCGAGGGACGGCATCAATGAGCGCACGCGATGTCATCCTGACTGCCATCCGGGCCGCCCGCGTTCCACCGGCGCCGCCCGCCGAGGCCAAAGTCGAGCAGTCGGCCGATCTCGCTACGCTGCGTGAGCAGTTCCTGCGCGCGCTCACTGAGGTTGGCGGGCATGGCACCATGCGCCTCACTGGGCAGTCAGTGGACGCCCTGCTCGACACGCTCCTTGGCGCCAACCGCGCGCACACGATGATCGTGCGCGGCCGGTTCGCCGTTGCCGAGAACGCCGCGGTCTATGTGGACGCCGCCGATCTCGCGCAGCGCAACGACATCGTCCGCGAAGAGCGGATGGTGGTGATCGTCCCGGCTGACGCGGTCGTGCCCACGATGCACGAAGCCATGCGACTCGTCCCGGCCGGTCCCGGATGCGGCTGGTTCCTGAGCGGTCCGTCCAAGACGGCCGACATCGAGCAGTCGCTCGTGTTCGGCGCGCAGGGGTCGCGCGCACACTACGTGATTCTCGACGCCGACGAGAACGCCGCTACGGCAGGCTAACCGTCGTGGGCCGCCACGTCACGGCGTCATTGTCGATGCCGCGGGCGACGCTGACGATCTCAAGACGCGACGGAACGATCTTGATCAGCAGGTAGTCCGGGCCGCGGTATTCATCCTTGTACAGCTTCGCCCACTCCGGCTTCCAGTGCGCGGCCTTCTCGGCGGGCGCGTCAGAGAAGGTGGCCGTGCCCTGCAGCGTCACGTACTCGAACGTCGGCGCATGGTAGTAGAGCAGCGTGACGCGCGGGTTCGCCTTGAGCTCGGCCACTTTCCGCGTCACCCGGTTCGTGGCAATCCAGACCATAAACTGCGCGTCCGGGCTGAACGCATCGATGATGCGCGCCTGTGGCTGCGTGTCGGCGCCGTTGGTCACCATCGTGCAATAGCGCGCCGCATTCATGATCTCGCGCGCAGCGACCAGCAGCTGCTCGCGCGTGGGCGGCGCGCTCCGCTCCTGCGCCACCGCCGGCCTCGCGAGGCCGGCGGCAAACAGGAGCACCAGACTCCATCGACTGAGATGCCCCGGCATCTGACCCTCCCGGATGCTCGTCGTCCCTACATTCGTCCCGTCGTTAGCTCTCGCACGACGCGGTGCGCGCGGTACACATACGCCAGCGACTCCTGAATGGCGCGCACGTCCACCATCACGTTGCGACCGCGCTCGGGCAGGTAGATGTAGTCGCGCACCAGCGCATTGATGTTCCGGTCGAAGTTGAGCCCGACGATGCGCAGGTCCTTCGTCACCGCCGGCGAGCCGGAGTTGCCGCCGTAGCTGTCCGCCGTGGAGACGAAGTTCAGCGGCGTGCCGAGATCCAGTCCGTTCGGCGGCACGCGCCAGCGATGCGGCAGGTTCCAGTCGCTTCCCAGACCGTGGCTGCGGTTGCGGTCGTACACGCCGTAGAAGGTCGTGAACGGCGCGGCGAGCGTGCCGTTGTATTCATACCCCTTCACGACGCCATCCGCGATGCGCGGCGACGATGACCCGTCCGGTGGAATGCTCGGGCCGTACAGCTCGAAGCGTGCCCGCCCGATCTGCGCGGACAGCACGGCCTCTTCGGCGTCGAGGCGCGCCTGCTCCGCCTCGAATCCGAGGACCGTTGGCATCACCGTGTTGATCATCTGCATCGCCGGATCGTTGGCGAGCTCGCCGGCCGCGGCCCGCCGTACGCCGTCCGCCGTCGTCAGCGCCGTGGCGGCCAACAGCGCGTCCGCCGCCGCCTGCGCCGCCTGGCCCTTGAGGGCCGCTTGGGTGAACGCGTGCCCGGCACCGTACGCCGAGGCGATGTCGTCGAGCGAGATCGCCAGGTAACGTCGCTCGAGTTCCCGCGGTTGCGTGCGCACGCGCTCCAGCCGCTGGCGGAACAGCGCCACCGAATCCGCTGGGCCGCGCTGCACGCGCCAGGCCCAGTATGCCAGCTGCAGCGTGGCACTGCTGGCTGCCGGACTCACGATCTGCGAGAACGCGGCCAGCGTGGTGCGCGACCGCAGACGCTGGCGCTGCAGTTCGGCCATCCGGTCGATCACTTTGCCGTACTTCGCCTTCAGCTCCGGCTTCTGCTGGATGGCCTGCGCCAGCTCCTGCTCGATGGCCGCGCGGCGGTTCATGATGCTCGCGTCGCGGAGTCCCTCAAGCCGGCCGGGAATCGGCTTCCACCGGTTCGACAGGCCCAGCATCGCGACCATCGCGTCGGCGCGTTCGCGATCATCCTTGCTCGCGTCGCGGAACGCCTTGAGCGCTGCCAGGTGCGACGACAAGAACCGTTCCGTGACCGGCAGGGCAACGTCACGCTGGTACTCCAGCTGGCTAATGGTCGTCAGCCGGCGGGTGGCGCCCGGGTTGCCGATCACGAACACGACGTCGTTCTCCTTCGCGCCGTTCACACCGCCCCACGCGAAGTACGCCGGGCTCTTGACTGGCTTTCCATCGGCGCCATACGCGCGCAGAATCGCAAAATCCAGCGCGTACCGTGGGAAGGTGAAGTTGTCCCAGTCGCCGCCGAGATTGGCGACGCCGAGTTCGGCGGCGACGACAAGGCGAATGTCGGTGTAACGGCGGAACACGTACGCAGATGATCGCGCGCCGTTGTACAGCGGCACGACCTGCACCCACACCGAGTCGCCGGGCGACGCGTGCTGCGCTTTGAGCCGCGACTGCGCCGCGGCGATCGCCGTGCGCCGGGCCGCCTCACGTGCGGCTCCCTCGGCGGCGGCATCCCCCGCGCGGTTCACCTCGTCGGTGATGTCGAGCGCGGCCAGCAGCTGATCCGCCACCATCCCGGGCATGCGCCGCTCGTCTGCGGGCGTCGCGGCCACGAAGCCCGAGTCGAGCAGGTGCTCGCCCGGCTTGCTCAGGGCGTTCACGTTGCCGCGCACGCAGTGGTGGTTCGTGATGAT
>VHBQ01000021.1 GCA_016871855.1 Gemmatimonadota bacterium | reverse complement strand
CACGCGCGCGGCGAGCCCCAGCAGGAACGAGGCGGCCTCGGGCACGGAGTCGGCCGCCGCCTCGAACGCGCGTGACGCGCGCGTCGAGTCGCGGCGGGCAAGGGCGAGGAAGGCCGCGCCGATCGCAGGCGCGCGCGCGCGCTTGGCGCGCGAGATAAATGCCAGCGCCGTCACCACGTCGCCCGTCTTTTCCTCGGCCGTGCGCAGTCCGGCGCGGGCACCGTCCAAGTCACCGTCGAACAGGGCGAGCCAGCCCGAGACGACGTCCTCGTCCTCGCCTCCGCTCTCCGCCGCAGCGCGACGCGCCCGCGTCACGTCGCCGGCGCGGATCCACCCCCACGCCAGCGAGCGGGCGAAGAGCCGCCGCTGTGCCGCGGTCACGCGCGCGCCGTGCGCCGCGATCACCCGCTCGGCCTCCTGCGGACGTCCAAGTTCCGCCAGCGCGCGCACGCGTACCGCAAGCGCCTCGGACGCGGCCGCGGCGCTGTCCAGCTTCGCCGCCGCCAACTCAGCGAGCCGCAGGGCGCCGACCGCGTCGCCGCCACTGAGCGCGACCGTGGCGGCGCGCAGGGCGAGCGCTGGCTCGCCGAGCACGCGGAACGCCGCCTCGAACGCTTCACGGGCCACCAACGCGCCGCCCGCATGCGTGGCTTCCTCGGCAAACTCGATCCACAGTTGCGCGGTGCTGTCCGCCGGCGGCAGCGCGCTCAGCGCGCGCCATCCCTCGCGCGGCGCGCCCCAGCGCAGCTCAAGCCAGGCGCGTGTTCGAGCGAGCGCAGCGACCACCACCACATGCGTGGTCAGCGCGGGGGTGAGCGCGCGACGCACGCCATCGCGCGCGGCAGACGGCGCCCCCATCAGCGAGAACGCCGCCGACTGGTCGAGGTACGGCGCGTCAGCGAGCGCGTCGCGCCACGCGGCCGCCGCTGCGTCCCAGCGGTTAAGTGTCACGTAGAGGTCGGCGAACTCCGTCGCGAACTCGCGCGGCGTGCCGAGCGCGGCCACCGCCTGCTGCAGCACGGAATCGGCGGCATCCGCGCGCCGGTCGGTGAGCAGCAAGCGCGCGTACTCCCGGAACGGCGCCGCCACGCGCGGGTCGAGCGCGCGCCACTCCTCGAACGCGCGGCGCGCGGAGGCGTCGCGTCCCATCGCGCGCAGGGTCCGGAGTTGCACGCCGCGCAGGGTCGGGTCGCGCGGCGCGGCGCGCAGCAGCGCCTCCACCGAGGGAAGCACCGAGTCCTCCTGCCCGAGTGAGGCGAAGGCGCGCTCGAGTCCCAGCACACCTTGCGTCACCGCCCCCTGCGCGATGGCCTCGCGATAGGCGGTCACGGCTTCCCGATACTTCGCCGCGTTCTCCAGATCGATGGCGCGACGCACCGCCCCCTCGCCGGGCTGCGCCTGCGCCCCAAGCGCGGACGGCGCGGCGAGCAGCCACGCCGTAGTCAGCGCGCGCACGAGAGGCCGCCTCGCGGAGGAGCCCTGCATCCTACGGCTTCGCCGGCGGCTCCGCCGTCCGCCGTCCACCGTCCACCGTCAACCGTCCACCGTCCACCGTCGGTGTCGGCGCAGCGTTGAGCCGTCTGAAGTATTCCAGAACCGCCCGCCGCTCCTCCGGCGCAAGCGCGCGCAACTCTTCCCACGTCGGCGCGCGATACCGCAGCGCGTCGCGACCGCGCACGTCGCCCGCTGGCGGCGCGAACGGCGACACCTTGTCACCCGGCTTCGACTCGCGCGGCCCCTGCTCGTCGCGCTCCTCCTGCTGCAGCAAGCGTCCGGCATCGAGCATCTTGCGGAAGAGGCGCTGCTGGCGGTCGAGCGTCGAGGGATCGGCCGCTCCCGCCTCGAGCGCCTGAGCCAGCGTGCGCGCCTCGCGCGCGAGCTCGCGCGTCCGTCCGGTCGCGTCCAGGTCCTGCACGTCATCGAGGGCGCGCGCGACGGCCCGCTGCTGCCGCGCGAGCACGCGCGCCCGTTCGAGCGACGCGGCGTCGGCGTTCTGCCGCTGATTCGGCGTCGGGAAGAGGCTGGCCATCTGCTGGTTCACCTCGCCCTGCTGCTGGGCCAGCTTCTGCAGCTCCGCGATCATCTCGGGGACGCCGCTTCCCGACTGTGCGCCGTCCACGCGCTCGCGGTCCCGGGCCAGCGCGCTCGCCGCCTGCCGCAGCGCCTGCGCGGCCTCGCGCATCGACGACGCCTGCTGCGACGGACTGCCCTGCCCCTGCTGCGCGTTGTTCGCATCGCGCATCGCCTGATCCACACGCTGCTGCGCGTCGCGCATCGCCTGCTGCGCGCCGGGCGAGACCATCGCGCTCTTGCGCGCCTGCTCGGCCAGCCGCTCGCCCGCGCGCTGCACTCCCTGCTGCAACGCGCTCTGCTGCGCCCGCGCGTCCGCCGAAGGGTCCCCCTGCCGGTTCCCCTGCACCTGCTCCGCCAACTGCTCCTGCTGCCTCGCCATCTGCATCATCTCTTGCACGGCCTTGTCGAGCGAGCCGGTGACGTCGTCCTTCCACGCCGCCACCTGCCGCTCCCGCGCCTGCTCGAGCGCCTGGCTGGCCTGCTGCATCGCCTGCGCCGCCTCGCGCGCCGCCTGTTCGCGCCCGGACTGCGATGGCGACTGGGCCGCGCGCTGCATCGCTTCGCGCGATGCCTGCGCCTGATTCGCCGCCGTCCCCGCCTGGCGCGCGCCAGCGTTCGCGCGCTCGCGCTCCAACCGCTGCTGCAACTGCTGGATCTCTCTGGCAAGATCCGCGGTCTGCTGGGCCATCGACTGCGCACGCGATGGATCGCCGCCCGACGAATCGGCCAGCTGTCGCTGACGCTTGGCCATGGTCGCGGCGTCCTCGCGCAGCGTCTTCATCTGCCCTTCGATCGCCGCGCGCTTCAGCATCTCCGCGCTCTTCTCGAGCGCTTCGCGCAGGCGCTTCTGCTGCTCGGCGAGATCGGCCATGGACTGCCGCGCGCGGTCCTGCGACAGCTCCTGCGCCGCCCCCTCGAGCTTCTTCATCGCGGCGAGCAGTTCGGGGGTGAGCGCTTCGCGCATCAGGCGCTGGGCCTCGCGCAACTGCGCCTGCAGGGAGCTATCGAGCCCGCCGGCGGCGCGCAGGCGCTCCTCAAGCTCGCGCGTCGCCTCCTGCACCTCGCGCGAGCGCTCGGCCATCTCGCCCTGCTCCTTGGCCAGCGCTTTCGCCTTCTCGGCGGCGTCGAACGACATCGCGTCGCCTGTCTTGCCTTTCTCGCTCTGGGTGCGCGAGCGCGCCGCGTCGGCGGTGCGCTGTTCCAGCCGTTGCTGCGCGCGCGCCGCGGCGAGCGCGCGGCTCACCAGCGAGTCGGCCGCCGCGCGCGCCTCGCGCCGCTGGTCCTCGACCGCCGGAACGCGCAGCAGCAGCTCTCGGCTCCGCCCCACCTGCCCCCACGGCGCGTCGTCGCGCGCGCTGGCCTGCACGTGCACCTCATCACCAGGAGTCAGCGCCAGCGCGGCGAGATCCACGCCCACGGCGCCGAGGTACGACGGCGCGCCGCCATCGAAGAGGCGCCGCCCCTGCGGTTCTGTCACGCGCCCGTCCGCGCGCCGCGCCCATACCGAGAGCGACACGTCCCGCAGCACCCGATCGTCGAGCGCGGCCACGGCCACGCGCACCGTTCCCGTCGGCGAAATCGTCGAGTCCGCGCCGGGACTGAGGAAGTCCACCTGCGGCGCGGAATCGGGCACCACGTCCAGCAGCAGCGGCGCGGGGACGTCGGCGATCGGGCCAGCGCGCCCCGCGGCGCGCCAACTCAGCGTCGCGCTCGCGTGGGGCGTGAAGCGCCCATTGAATCCACGGCCGCTCACCGCCATCGCCACGCGCTGGGCATCGCTCCCCAGCGAGACCGCGGCAAGCTCCTCGGAGGCGCGGCCGGTCACGGTCAGCATCGTCCCCTGCGGCACGCGCACCGCGCCATCGCTTGGGAGCGTCTCGTCTTGGCGTCCCAGATACGCGGGAAAGCGCGCCGCGATCGTGACGTCGCCCACGAACGAGCGCTCGGCCAATCGCAGGTGTAACGTGTCGCTCGTCGCGCGACCGTCCGTCGCGACGAGGACCAGATCCGCATCGAGCGGACCGACGCGCCAGCGGGCCGCGCCCTCACGCACGGCGAGCGTCGAGTCCCGCCACGCACCGCCGGTCGCGCGTTGGCGCACGGTGATGGTCGCGCGTCCCAACGCCCGCACGCGCAGCAGTGCGGTGTCACCGCGCAGCAGGCCGGCCGGCGGATCGTCGAAGGTGATCGAGGGCAGCAGCGTTCCCGCCCACGCGTCCGCGGGATGCAGCAGCGCGCGCCAGCCGTCGCCGTGCGAACCGCCGGAGAGCGCGGCGCCGGCAGCAAAGATCGCCACGAGGCCGGCCGCGCCGGCGAGTCGTCGCCCCGTTGCGCGACGCAAGCGCGGCGCGAGCGGCGCGGCGCCAAGGCGGGCGCCGAGCAGCGCATCGGCGCGCGCGACGAATGGGCCACCCAGCGGCGCGACTTCCAGCAGTGTGCGGGCCGCGCCATCGCGCAGGCCGCGCTCGGCTTCGATGGCCGCGGCCACATCGCCGGGCGCCGGCCGCGTGAGGCGTCGGCGACGATGCCACACCCACACGCCCCACCCGGCCGCCGCGGCGAGCAACCACCAGGCCAGTGGCAGCGCGCGCGGCAGCACCAACCAGCGCGCGTCGCCGAGCATCAGCGCCCCGAGCGTCAGCGCGGCGAGCACCGCGGCGGCGGCGCGCAGCGCCACCGACGCGCGGCGCCAACGCGACACCCGCGCGTGCTCGTCGAGCAGGCGCTGAGCGGTCGTCATGCGCCCGGCCGGCTCGTCACGGCGTAGGCGAAGAGATTCACGCCCATGCGCAGCGCCTGCTCGTGCAACTCCTGCGGATCTTCCCGGTACGTTCCCACGTCCTCCCATCCGTTGCCAAGGTCGCTCTCGTGGCTGTAGTACACCGCGAGCCGGTCGCCGATGAAAATCCCCAGACCGCGCGCCGGTTTGCCGTCGTGCTCGTGGATCTTCGGCAGCCCCTGTGGCAGGTCGTACACGATGTGATAGACCGGATGCCGCAGCGGCACATCCACGAGGTCGCGGTCAGGGAAGACGCGACGTATCTCCCGGCGGAACGACTCGTCGAGACCGTAGTTGTCATCGGCGTGCAGGAATCCGCCGCGCAGCAAGTACTCGCGCAGGCGCGCCACTTCCGCGTCGGTCAGTCGGATGGTGCCGTGTCCCGTGAGGTGCAGGAACGGATACTCCCACAGCCGCTCGTCCATCAGCGTCACGCGCACCTCGCGCGGCTCGACGTCGAGCGTGGTCCGCTGGCGGATCGCGGCGATGAGGTTGGGCAGACTCGACGGGTTCGCGTACCAGTCACCGCCGCCATCGTATTGCAGGCGGGCGACGGCCAAACGCGCGGCAGGCGCAGCCGGCGCGGCGAGCGGCCGGACCGCGCCGGCCACGAGGGGCAGCGCGAGCAGAAGGAATGGGAGGCGCATGGTCAGTCGTGGGCGAGGCGATACGCCAAGTTGCGGGGCGCTCCCTCTTCCTCCATGAGAACGCGCACCACGTCCCGGGCGCTCAGTCCCTCGCTCCGAAGGGCGGACGCCCTCGTCCGCAGGGCCTCCTCGTCGAGCGGCGGGGCATCGCCCCCCTGCAGAACGATCACGACCTCGCCCCGAGGCGGTGTTTCGGCAAAGGCCGCGGCCAGCTCGTGTACGGTGCCGCGCCGGAACTCCTCGAACTGCTTGGTGAGTTCGCGCGCAACGACCGCGGCGCGCTCGCCCGCGCCCGCCGCGGCGAGATCAGCCAGCGTCTCGCCCACGCGGTTGGGCGCCTCGTAGAGCACCGCGGTGTGGCGCAGCGCGGCGATGTCGGCCAGCGCCGCGCGCCGCTCCGGCCCCTTGCGGGGCACAAACCCGAAGAAGGTGAACCGATCGGCGGGAAGCGCCGCGCCGACGAGCGCGGCCAGCAGCGCCGAGGGGCCAGGAATTGGCACCACGGCGATCCCCGCCGCGACGACTGCATGCACTAGACGAGCGCCCGGATCGCTGAGCAGCGGCGTTCCCGCGTCGCTCACCAGGGCCAGCCGCGCCCCCAACTGGAGGCGCGAGACGAGCGACGGCGTGGCCGACGCCTCGTTGTGCTCGTGATACGACTCGAGCGGCGTGTGAATGTCGAAGTGCGTCAGCAGGGCGCGGGTGTGTCGCGTGTCCTCGGCGAGAATCGCGTCCACGGCGCGCAGCGTCTCCTGCGCGCGCGCGCTCAGGTCCCCGAGGTTCCCGATGGGCGTGCTGACAATGAAGAGGGCGCCGTTCGCGCCTACCACCGCAGGTTCCAATGCAGCGCCTCGAACAGGCCGGCCGCCTGGAACAGGTGCCGGCGCGGACGCGCGACCTCGACGAGCAGCTGCTCGCCGGTCACGCCGTCGGGCAGATGCAGATGCATCAGCGTCTCGCGCAACCAGGCCGCCATCGCCTCCGACAGGGCCGGCGTCTCGACCACCGGGTCGCGCTGGTTGGGGATGGTCAGCGAGAACTTCTCAAGCACCGGGTGCTTGGCGGCCAGATGGTGCCGCGCGTGTTCGGCCACAGCCGTGGCGCTTCCCGCGCCGTGCTCCTGCAACCGCCGCACGAGCGTCGTCATCAGCTCGCGATAGGCCGTGATGAGCGCTGGCGCCGCCTGATTGGGAAGCGCGGGCGGCACGTCCCACCGGCGCACCGTGCCGCCGCCCTCTACCGCGCGTCCAATCAGCGCGCGCGCGCGCGCCTGCTCGTCATTCACGAAGACATCATTGGCGTAGTAGCCGCGCAGCGGCACGCCGAACTGGAAGACGAGGTAGTTGACGTCGCCGTCCACGACCACTTCCAACAGCCCATCGAACAGTGTCGCCATCAGGTGCCCCAGCAGCGCCGGCGCGCTGGTGAGTGCGAGTTCCGCCGGCCATCCCAAGTCGGGCAGGACCTGGGTGGCATGCATTGCCGCCAGCTGCTCGTCCTCGGCTTCGTGGAAGCAGATCTCGCCGTACTCCGCCGCGTTGGGGACCAGCGCCACCGCCTCGCCGATCGGCAGCGCGCGCCACACGCGCCCGTCTACCGTCGCCGTCGCGTTCACGAGGTCGCCCTCCTCCATGTACAGCACGAGGAGCTGCTCCGGCAGCCAGATCGCGACATAGCCGAACACCCGCGCCGCGCGATCGCGCTTGGCGTCGGTGAGCAGGTTCTGCAGATGCACGTACGCGAGCCGCGTGCGCGGCAGCAGCGCCCGGATCTTGGGATACCGCAGTTGTTCGGCGGCGACTGGCATGGGAGCGAGGGAAAACGAAGCCCGGACGGTGTGCGGCGCCGCCCGGGTTCAATTGTGCGGTCGCGGAGCGCGCGGCCGCAATGTGGCGGTCAGGCCGAGTGCTGCTTGAACTTGGCTTCGAGCGCGGACTTCGGGACCGCACCGATCACCTGATCCACCACCTTGCCGTCCTTGAAGAACAGGAGCGTCGGGATCGAGCGTACGTTGAAGCGCATCGACGTCTTCTGGTTCGTGTCCACGTCGAGCTTGGCCACCTTCACCTTGCCGGCGAACTCCACGGACAGCTGCTCGAGAATCGGCGCGATCATACGGCAGGGGCCGCACCACGTCGCCCAGAAGTCCACCACCGACACGCCCGCATGCTTCTCGATCTCCTGCTCGAAATCGGCGTCCGTGACCGCCACCAAGTTCCCCGCCATGTTCCCTCGCCTCCGCCGCGACGGTGCCACGCACGCGCCGCGCTTGATAATGTTAGGCGCCCACTTTGCCGATGGAGCACCGCACCGTGAACTCTCCCGTCCGTCGAGGCACCCGCATCGCCCACCTCGGTGTGGCCGTACGCGCCCTCCCCGACGTCCTGCCGCTCTACCGCGACGTGCTTGGCCTCCCCGAGGTGCCGCTGGACGATGCCGACGGCTCCCGGATCGCCGGCCTCGCCGCCGGTGACTCGCTCGTGGAGCTGCTCGAGCCGGCCGCCGCCGATTCGCCAATCGCGAAGTTCGTGGAAAAGCGCGGCCCGGGCATTCACCACATCTGCTTCTACGTCGATGACCTCGACGGCACCCTCGCCAAGGCGAAGGCCGCCGGGGTCACGCTCATCGACGAGGTACCGCGCCTCGGCGCCGAGGGAAAGCGCATCGCCTTCCTGCACCCGAAGTCGACGGGCGGCGTCCTCATCGAACTGTGCGAATACTAATCGGGGCGGCAAGCCCCGGAATCCGGACCTCGCCGCCCCATCGACCGCGCCGTGGCGCGCCGTTGCTGCGCGCCGCTACCGCGCGGCGCCCCCCGCGGCGCCCGGCGGCCCCGCCGTCGCCCCGCAGAACCCGCCATCACGCAGCACCGCAATCTCGAGATCCTGGACGAACCACCGCCCGCCCGGCCCCTTCACCACGGTGAACGCCGGCCGCGCCTTGAGCGTGACGAGCGTCAGCTCCACCGGGATGCGCAGTCGCCCAGCCTCGCCGGGCGTCGAAGCGCCAAGGGTGGCTTGTTCATGCGCGAGGCACTGGATCATTATCAACTCGCGTCGCTCAAGCTCCTGCCGGCCAAGCGCCTTGCTCGCCGGGCCCTTCTCGGTCCCCCACACGTTCGCCATGGCGGGCAGGTCCTTGCGGCGCGCGGCAGTCAGGAACTGCTGGATGGCCGCGCTCGGGGATTCGGCACCGGCACCGTCCCCCCCGCCGGACAGGCTGGCGCAGGAGGTGATGAAGGGCAGCAGCAGCAGGGCGACTTGCTTCACTGATGGCTCCCGCGGAGAACTCCGCGATCACGGATGGAGTGGACTATGGCAGCAACCGGCGGCCCAACGCATCTCCGCCTGTACATCAACATCGACCACGTAGCGACGCTGCGGCAGGCGCGTCAGGCGGACGAGCCCGACCCGGCCGCCGCCGCCGCCGTCTGTGCCGCCGCCGGCGCCGACGGTATCACCGCGCACCTGCGCGAGGATCGCCGCCACATCCAGGACGCCGACCTCGACGCGCTGATGCGGGCGACCCGCGCGCCCTTCAACCTCGAGATGGCCCTCACCGATGAGATGCTGGCCATCGCCGAACGACTGCGTCCGCACCAAGTCACCCTGGTGCCCGAACGCCGCCTAGAAGTGACGACTGAGGGCGGCCTCGACGTCACACGGGAGCCGGCGCGCCTGCGCGATGGGCTCGCCCGGCTGGCCGCCGCCGGGATCCGAACCTCGCTGTTCATCGACGCCGATCCCCGGATGATCGACGCGTCGGCGTCGGCGGGCGCGGTGGCCATCGAACTGCACACCGGGCGGTATGCGCACGCGCCCGGCGGTCCCGCCACGCTCGCCGCGCTAGCCGAGGGGGCCCGCCGCGGCCGTGCCGCCGCTCTGGCCGTGCACGCCGGCCACGGCCTGACCGTGCGCAACGTGGGTCCGGTGGCCGCCATCGCTGAGATCGAGGAGCTGAACATCGGGCATCACATCGTCAGCCGCGCGGTGTTCGTGGGGCTGGACAGCGCGGTGAGGGAGATGCGAGGCGCGATGGACTTGGCGAGGGGGGATTGAGGATTTGGACCGAGGATTGCGATCGCGGATCTCGATCAAGGAGCTGGATCGCGATTGCGCCGCTTCGCCATCGCCCATCGGATTCCTCAATCGCGATCCGCCATCGCAATCCTCGGTCCAAGTCCCAATTCTCCGTTACACCAGCCCTCGCACGCCCGTCTATCAGTATGCCCGCATTGCCACCCGTTTCCCTCTCCCGTAGCTTGCTAACGCGATGAGCAGCGGCCTCCTCGACTTCTTCACGCTCGAAGCGTCCGAGTGCGTCGAGTCCATTGACGGACTCCTCGCCAAGGCGCAGGGGGGCGTGCCCGACCTGCACGGGTTCATCCGGCACGCCCGCGCACTGCGCGGCAGCGCGGTGATGGCGAAGATCGGGGGCATCGCCGATGTCGCTGGCGCACTCGAGCGTGCGTCGCACGCCCTCGCCGCTGGGACGCTGGCGTGGGATCCTGGGGTGCGGGGCGCGTTCGTCGCGGCGATCGACGATCTCAAGCTCCTGATCCGCGGGGTGCGCACGTGGGGCGAGGCCGAGACGCGGCGGGCCTCCGCGCGCACCCTCGAGCTAGCGGCATTCGCGCCGGCGGCGCAGGCCCCGAGCGCCAGCGCGAGCATCCCCGCCTTCCTCGCGCCGGAGATCGCGCAGATCGCCAGCGCGCTGTCCACCTTCGTCGCGCAACCGGTGGCTCCGGCGGAATTCGCCGGTACACTGCAGCGCGTCCGAGCCCTTCGAGGCGTCGCGGCACTCAAGGATCTGCCGCCACTGCCCGAAGTCGTCGACGCGCTCGACCAAGGCGCCAAGGCGTTCGAGTTGGGCGGCGCCGCCACGCCCATCCTGCGCGCACTGTTCGGCACGGCGGCCGATCTGCTCGCCGAGGCGGGGGCGGCGCTGGGTCGTGGTGAGCGCCCCGGCACAGCGAGCGCGGCGCTCGTCGCCTTCGCGGAGGCGTCGGCCGCTCTGGGCGGCACGGCCGCCGCCGGCGATGACATCGTCCCCATCGGCTCCCTGTTTCCCGACGACGGCAAGCCGGGCCTCGTGAGCGCCGCACCGTCGCCACCCACGACCGCCTCACAGCGGTTCCGTCTCGAAGTGGTGAGCCACGCGGAACACCTGCGTCGGCTGGTCGCCGACGCCCGCGCCGCCGTGGATGCGGCGAGCCGTGAGCGTCTCGCCCGCGAACTTGGCGGCGCGGCACGCGCGCTGTCCCGGCTGGCGGTGAGCTTCAGCGAGGAGAGCCTCGCCGCGTTCTTCGAAAGCCAGCGCGCCCAGGCGGCCCTCTTGGCGGGCGCCGCGCTGGAGGCGCTCGACCATGCGAGTGCCCTGCTCGCGGCACCCCACGGCAAGTCCACGGCGGATATCGTGCGCGAGATCGAGTCACGCCCCGCCATGACGCCGGTGGTGGCCGCGCCGCCGGTCGCCCCGATCGCTCCGCCCGCGGCGCCTCCGCCTGCAGCGCCTCCGCCTGCAGCGCCTCCGCCCGCAGCGCCTCCGCGCGCGGCGCCTCCGCGCGCGACTCCTCCCTCCGCGCTCGTGGACATCGCAGCGCTCGCGCCTGAGGGCGAGCCGTCACTGGTCTCCACCGGCGGCGGCCGCGCGCCGTCGGGCGAAGCGCTCAACGCGCTGCTCGCGAAGGGCCTCGCCGGCCTCGGCGCGCTCGAGGAGCAGCCGTTGGTTGAGCCGGCGGACCTGCCGAGCGACGTCGTGGTCCCCATCGAGGATCTCGTCTACCGCGGCCGCGACGCGCTCGACCGCGCCATCGAGCTGCGCGACCAGATCCGCCAGTCGACCGGCGCCCCCGACCCCGCGATGCTCAACGAGCTGTTCGACCTGCTCGAGCTCGCTGCCACGTCGGAGTAGCCCATGCGGATGGGCGCGCGCGGCGCGATCGGCATCGTCGTCAGCGCGCTCCTGCTGTGGTACGCGTTCAAGGGCATCGACATCGCGCAGGTCGTGACCGCGCTGCGCGGCAGCGACCTCACGCTGTGGGTCCTCTGTACCGTGGCCTCGCAGCTCATCTTCCCGCTGCGCGCACGCCGCTGGCGCACCCTGCTCAACCCCGTGGCGCCCAACCTCCCGTTCGGCCCGCTGTGGCGCGCCACCGCCATCGGGATGATGTGCAACAACGTCCTCCCTGCCCGCGTCGGCGAGTTGGTGCGCGTCTTCGTCATCGTGCGCGAGCGGCGCGAGGTGAAGTGGTCCACGGCCTTCGCCTCCATCGCGATTGACCGCGCCTTCGACGCGCTCTCCGTGCTGCTGCTGCTCGTGCTCGCGATGCTCGCGCCGAACTTCCCGTCCGATCTCGCCATCGCGGGAACACCGATTCGCGCGACGGCGCTGGTGCTGCTCGCCATCATCCTTGGGCTGTTCGCCTTCTACTTCGCGCTCGCCCGCTGGCCGCACGCCGCCGAGGCCGCCGTCGGACGCGTGACCGGCGCGATCATCCCCAAGCACAAGGATCGCATCGGCGCGCTGGTGCACACCGTCGCGGCCGGACTGGGCGTCCTGCGCGAGTTCCGAACGTTCCTCGCCGCATTCGCGTGGGCGATGGCGCACTGGCTGATGAACGCGCTCGCCTTCTGGTTCGGCTTCAAGGCGCTCGGCATCGACGCGCCGTTCATGGCCGCGTGCTTCGTGCAGGGGATCATCGCGCTCGGCGTCTCTGTCCCGTCGTCGCCGGGCTTCGTCGGCGTCTTCGAGACGATGGCCAAGCTGTCGCTCCCGGTGTACGGCGTCTCCGAGGAGCTCGCCGTGACGTGGGCCATCGGCTTCCACGTCCTGTCGTACATCCCCATCACGCTCATCGGCGCGTGGTACTTCCTGCGCATGGGCGTGCACCTCGGCGACGTCGAGGCCGCGAAGGCGGAAGAGGAGCGGCGCGTGACCGGCGAACACGAGGTGCCGCGGTGAGCACCGCACGCGTGCAGGCACAGGCCAAGGTCAACCTCGCCCTGCGCGTTCTGGCCCGCGAGGCGGGCGGCTTCCACCAGATCGAGACGCTCTTCCAGCGGCTCGCCCTCGCCGACGTCGTGAGCGTGCACGAGGCGCACACCCGCGCGCTCGACGTCCGCTTCGGCGACTCGGCGCGTGCCGTCGACCTGGGTCCCGTGGAGAAGAACCTCGCTTGGCGCGCCGCCGAGGCGTATGCCGCCGTGGCGCGCTGGCCGCAGGGATTCTCCATCGAGATCGAGAAGTGGATTCCCGTTGGCGGCGGCCTCGGCGGCGGGAGCGCCGACGCGGCCGCCGTGCTGCGCGCGCTCGACGCGCTCGCGCCGCGGCCGCTCGGTGACGCTGCGCTGATCGACATCGCCGCGCGCCTCGGCGCCGACGTCGCGTTCCTTGCGTCGCCATCCGAGCTCGCCCTCGGCTGGGGGCGCGGCGAGCGCCTGCTCGACCTGCCGCCGCTCCCCGAGGCGCCTGTCCTGCTCGTGGTCCCCGACTTCGGCGTCAACACCGCCGAGGCGTACGCGGCGCTCGCCGCGCAGCGCGCCACGCACGCTCACGCCGTGGGCGCCGCCTGGCGCTCGCCGCGCGCGCTCGGCGGCTGGACTGCCATCGCCGCCGACGCCGTGAACGACTTCGAGCCCGTCATCTTCGATCGGCATCCGGCGCTCGCGACCGTGCGCGCGCAACTCGCCGCGCTCCCCGCGGCGGTGATGGCGATGATGAGTGGGTCGGGGTCGACGCTGTTCGCGGTGCTGGAAACCCGCCCGACCGCGCCGATGAGCATGGCTCTCCCCACCGGTTGGGGGATGCTGCTTACCACCACTGCTGCGCCACTTCCTCACGACCTCTCGTAATCGGTCGCGCGACGGCGTAAGCGCACGTGGCACGCATCTCGACGTCAGGCTGGCTTCTCTCGAAGTACCGGCTTCGAGCTCGGTCACCTTCCAACGACATTACGGGCTACTCCGGCTTCTGTCGGCAGTCAAGCGAAGTTTAGTGTGTTGATGGACTTAGCGCGGCTCGCCGTCACACTGAAAGGCATTTGACGCCGGTTTGACGGACGATCGTAGGCTCTCCTGCTGAGGAGAGCGCTCAAGCGCCTCCGCCACGATGTCGCTAAGGAGCCCCGAATGTCGTTCGCAAAAAGGTCTAGGTCTTTCGCCGCAGCCTCTTACGTGTTGCTCGCTCTTTTCGCTGCCTGCGGGAAGCCGCACGTGAAATCAACGCCCGAGACGCGTGGCGTGGTTGGTGCGGCACCCAAGTGGTACACCACCCCACCGCGCGCGGACGACATCTTTTTTGGCGTTGCAACGGCCGAGTCGAAGGACATGCAGTTGGCGGCGGAGAAGGCCCAGATGGCCGCTCGCGCGCAGATCGCGCAACAGATGACCGTGAAGCTGGGAGCCTTCGCGAAGCGGTTCCAGGAGGAAGTGGGTCAGGGGGCCAGCGCAGAGCTTCTCGACCAGTTCACGACCGCGTCGAAGGCCGTCGTCAGTGAGGAACTGGTTGGCTCACGGGTTAAGGAACAGGAACTGGTGCCGGGCGAGGATGTGTATCGCGCATTCGTGCTGATGGAGCTGCCTGTCGGCGCTGCGAACAAGGCGCTTCGCGACAAGCTGGCGGCCCAACAGGCGCTGTACACCCGCTTCCGCGCAACGCAGGCGTTCAAGGAGATGAACGACGAGATCGAGAAGTACGAGAAGGCCAAGGCGGCTGATCGTCCCACGCCCTAAGGCTCCGCAACCCGGGGTTCTTGGCTCGGGTTCACTCCTCATCTTCAGATCCTGTCCGTATGCGCCTGCCTTGCACTCGACGCGAGATGCGCGCGGTCGATGAATGGACGCGGGCCTTTGCTCTCGTCAGCGTGATCGCGTCCACGACCGCACCCGTGGCATCTGCGCAGGCACCAGACCGGGGGGGGGGCCTCGGGTCGGGCCGCTTCGAAGCCACGGCGTTGAGGAACGTCCCCCGTCCCGTCGCGCCCATCCGACCGATTGCGCCCAGGAAGCCGGGCATCGCCGGATCCGTCATTGCCGCAGCCGTCGCTGGCGGCGGCGCATTCGCGGCATCAGGAAGCGCGTGTTCTGTCACGAAGACCGCGCCCGCACCTTACGGCGGATTCGTCGACGGGAAGTACCTCGCCGCTGGCGAGTCTATCACGTCCTCGTCGTCGGGATGCTCGGCAGGCATCGCCGCGGGCGCGGCGGTGGCCAGCGCCCTAGTTGCGCGGATGATTGGCAGTGGAGGATACAAGCGCTCGCTCGCGAAGTACCAAGTCGCGAACGCCCAGTTCAGCGTGGCGCAGGCGGACTACGAACGCGCGTTGGAAGCGTGGAAGCCGAAGTTCGAGGCTGAGGTCGCGCGGCTCCAGCTTGAGGATGAGCGCCAGCGTGCCGCTGCCGTCGCGACCGCCAGCACTGCCGCCGCACCGGACAGCGCCAGTCGGACTAATGCAGCCGCAACGTCACCGAGGCCCGTGAGCGTTGCCCCGGCGCAATCCGTCATCGCGATTCCAGCGATAGAGCCGCCGAAGACGCGTTTCAGGAATCCGAACGCCGTGGCGGTGGTCATTGGCAACCGGCAGTACCATCGCCCGGAAGTCCCGAGCGTCGAGTACGCAGACCGGGATGCCGAGTTGATGCGTCGCTTTCTCGTCGAGACGTACGGATTTCGCGACGAGAACGTGATCGTTGCTACGAACGCCAGCCTGTCGACCTTCCAGCGCATCTTCGGTTCCAAGGATGACTATCGGGGGCAGCTTCACAACTTCTTGATGCCGGACAAGTCGTCGGACATCGTGGTGTTCTATTCCGGGCACGGAGCGCCTGACCCCACGAACGGCGGCGCGTTCCTCGTGCCGGTGGACGCCGACCCGCAGGTCTTGCCGCTCACCGCGTATCCGCTGCGCCAGCTCTACCTCAATCTCGCGCAACTGCCGGCCCGCTCGGTGACCGTGATGCTCGACGCGTGCTTCAGCGGGTTCTCCGACCGCGGCTCGTTGCTGCGCGGGGTCAGTCCGCTCACCCTCCGCGTCGAGAACCCCGTGCTCGCCAGTGCCAACGCCGTGGTGCTCTCGGCATCCGCGGCCAACGAGATCAGCGGGTGGTACGACCAGAAACAGCACGGCCTGTTCACGTACTCTCTGCTGTCCGAGCTGGCGCGATCTGCCACGGAGGATGGCAGCGCCGTCGTTCCAAGCGGCCGACAGGTCATCGAACGCATCGCGCCTGAAGTAACGCGCCTCTCACGCCGCCTTCGGCAGCGAGACCAGACGCCGCAGGCGTTCGGACAAGCGGCGGACCGGCCCCTACCGTTCATACGTCCGTAGCAACGTGACCTTCCGCTGGCTTGCCGCCTCGCTCCTGATCGGCGCCGCGAGCGCCGCGCAGTCGCAGCCTGTCCGGTCCGTCGCCAAGGCGATCGAGGTGCCACGTGCGGTGGGTCGCGCAGTGCTGACTGAAGAGCTGTCACCGCGAGAGGTGCGCCGGCGCGCGTTGCAGGCGGCCATGAGCGATGCCGTCGGCCAGGCACTTGGCACGCGGGTCGCTTCGATGCTCGACCTGTCAACCACGGAACGCGCCAACACGGTGGAGGAGCGATTCAGTCGGATCATCCGTGAGACCTCCTCGGGGATTGTCACGCGCTATGAGATCCTGCAGGACGGGTGGGAATCGCCATCCGGAGGCGCCGCGACCAACGCACCGTACGTGGTCGCAATCAAGGCGTGGGTCCGGGAGGACCTGCAGCGTCTGCCCTCGGCGTTTCGACTGGAGGCGACGGCAAACGGCAACCGTTTCGCCGATCGCGGAACACCTGAACGAAGCGACGAGGTGCTCCTGCAGGTGACGGCATCCGCGGACGCATGGATCACGGTCTTTCTCGTGACCGCGGATTCGGTGGAAGTCTTGTTTCCCAACGTCTACGTGCCGGAGCTTCGCGTACGCCAGGGCGTGCCGCTCGAGGTTCCGTCCGTGGCGCAGCGCGCGCAGCTGGGCTTGCGACTCCGGGCGACGTTGCCTTCCGATACACCGTCGACAACCGAACGCATCACCGTGGTGGCGACCACGGTGCCCGTCCCCTTCGAGGGCACGCCACGGCGTACGGGCACCGACGGGGCGCGCGTGCCTACCATTCGCGACACGTTCGAGGCGCTGGCCAAGTGGGTGTTGGCCATTCCATCAAACGAGCGTGCGGTGGCGGATCTGACCTACGAGATCGTGCGAGTGGAGCCGGGGTCGCCAACACCTCCACGTCACGAGTAAGCGCAATGCACCGACTTGCCCACCTACGCGGCCGCCAGCGGCTCGTAACGGTCACGATCGCCGCACTCGCGCTCGGTTGTGGCGTGGAGCAGGCGATCGCGCCCGCCGTCCCGGACACGCTGACGCTCTCGCCCTCCACCACGTCCATCCTCGTCGGCGGCACGGCCAGCATCGCCGCCAGCCTGCGTTCCAAGGGTACCGTCCTGCCGGCCTCCGGGGTCAGCTGGACCTCCTCGGACCAGGCCGTGGCCTCCGTGACGTCGAGCGGCACCGTCACGGGCGTCGCCCGCGGCGCCGCCACCATCACCGCCGCGGCGGGGACGGCCACAGCGAGCATCGGGATGACGGTGCTCGGGGTGCAGAGCCTCGCCGTCTCGCCGACGATGGTGACCATTGCCATCGGCCAGACGACGACCTTGACTGCCACGGTCACGGCCGATGCGGGAGTTTCCCCCACCGTCGCGTGGACGTCGTCGAATCCCACCGTTGCCTCCGTGAACAGTGCAGGGCTCGTCTCCGCCTTGGCAGCCGGCACGGCGGTCATCAGTGCCGCAAGCCTCGGCCGCATCGACGCAGCCACCGTGACGGTCACGCTCGTCCCAGTCGCAAGCGTGGGCGTCAGCCCAGGCGCCGCGAGTCTCGTCGCGGGGCAGACACAGCAGCTGACGGCAACGCCACGGGACGCGGCGGGCGCGACGCTCACGGGCCGGACGGTGACGTGGTCCACCTCCAACGGCGCGACCGCGACGGTCTCTGCCTCCGGCCTCGTCACCGCCGTCGCCGTCGGGACCGCGAATGTCACGGCATCTGTCGAAGGCAAGACGGGCAGTTCGGCGATTACGGTAGTGCCCCCCGTCAGCTCGGTGGCGATTGCCCCGGCGTCGCTCACGCTTGGCATTGGCGCGACGCGGCAGTTGACGGCGACGACGACGGACGCGAGCGGCGCGACGCTGACGGGCCGCCCGGTGACGTGGTCGTCGTCTGCGCCCAGTGTCGCGACGGTCAGCGCCAGCGGGCTCGTGACGGGCGTCGCCGTGGGGAGCGCGACGATCACCGCCACCAGCGAGGGCAAGAGCGCCACCGCCACCGTGAGCGTCATCCTGACCCCGGTGGCGTCCGTGGTACTGAGCCCGTTCACCGCGACGCTCGGGGTCGGCCAGACCCAGCAGGTGACGGCGACCACCAAGGACAGCACGGGGGCAACGTTGACGGGACGCACGGTGAGCTGGTCGACCTCGAGCGCCGGCGTCGCCACAGTCTCGAGCACAGGCCTCGTCACCGCGGTGAGCGCGGGGACGGCGACCATCACCGCAACCAGCGAGGGCAAGGCGGCCACCGCGACGGTCACGGTGCTGCCGCCGGTCGATCAGGTGACGCTCACGCCGACCACGGTAACGCTCGGGGTCGGCGGCTCGGCCCAGTTCACGGCGGTGCCGCGCGACGTCGCGGGGGCGGCGCTGGCGGGGCGGACGGTCACGTGGACGTCATCCTCGACCACCGTCGCCACGGTCACAACGAACGGTCTGGTGACCGCCCAGGCCCTCGGCACGGCGACCATCACGGCAACGAGTGAAGGCAAGAGTGCGACGGCGACGGTCAGCGTGATCGTGGTGCCGGTGGCCAGCGTGCAGGTGAGTCCCGCGACGGCGAGCCTCGCCGTCGGACAGACGCAACTGCTGACGGCGACGACGAAGGACAGCACGGGCGCACCCCTCACAGGCCGCGCCGTCACGTGGTCCACCTCCAGCGCCTTGGTGGCCATGGTCGCGGCGTCGGGGCTCGTCACCGCGGTGAGCGCCGGCACCGCGACGATCACGGCGACCAGCGAAGGCAAGGCGGCCACGGCCACCATCACGACCTATGTGCCCGTCGCGTCGCTGACGGTGACGCCCTCGATCACCGGCGTCGCCGTCGGGAAGACGAAGCAGTTGACCGCCACGGCGCTCGACGCCGGCGGGAATGCCATGAGTGGTGTCACCGTGACGTGGCAGTCGAACAGCGCGAACAACGCGACAGTGTCAGCGACGGGGCTGGTGGCAGGCGTGCGCGTTGGATCAACGAGCGTTGTGGCGTCTGCAGGCGGCAAGAGTGCGTCGGTGACCATATACGTTGGCCCTGACTACTCCGGGCAGAACCTCGCGGGTGCGACCGACCTCTGGAACGTCGACTTGCGCGGTGCGCTTCTCTCTGGGGCAAACCTAGCCGCGGCAAACCTCCGTGACACTCAGCTACAGTACGCTGACCTGAGCAATGCGAACCTCACGAAGGTAAACCTTCATGGGACGAACTTCGAAGGTGCAGTTGTGGCGGGCGTGACGTGGACCGACGCGTACTTCAGGCAGAGCACGGTGTGGCCTGCCGGCTTTTCGACTGCCGGCACGGGAATGTGGGGTCCAGATATGGACTACACCGGACAAACGATCACAGGCAGGGACCTCGGCTATTATGAGTTCACCCGCTCGAAGTTCGTGGGGGCGAACCTCACGGGTACGAACTTCGTTGGCACGATCATGATTGGAGCTGACCTGACGAACGCCAACATGACCGGCACCGGGCTGTACAGCGTCGACTTCACCGGCGCGACACTCACTGGGGCGACGCTTGTGAATGCCAGGTTCAACTCGGGTACGTCCTGGCCAGCGGGATTTGTCCCGGCAGGAAAAGGAATGTGGGGTCCGGGTCTTGACTACACCGGAATGAACTTGGCCGGCAAGGACTGGGGTTGGTGGGATTTCAGCAATGCCAACTTCACCGGCGCGAACCTGTCGGGGTTGGTGGCTCCGGGCGCAACGCTTTCAGGGGCGAACTTTACGAACGCAGATCTGAGAAACTGCAACGTCTCAGGCGCCGAGTTGCGCAATGCGACACTCGGCGGAGCCAACTTGACAGGCTGCACGCTCACCGGCGTCAAACTCACGGGCGCCACGTACACCAACGGCACGGTCTGGCCGGTTGGGTTTGATCCGGTTGGCGCAGGGGCTACGAAGGTCCCGTGAACAAGTGCAAGAAGCAGGCGATCGCGCCCGCCCTCCAGGACGCGCTGACGCTCTCGCCCTCCACCAAGTCTATCCCGGTCGGCGGCTCGGCCAGCATCGTCAGAATCGCCGGTGAGCCCTGCCGGGCAACAACGGTGCCGCCCTTCCCCTCGATTGACCCAGCCCGCGCGCCATCCCGGGCAATCGCTAGTCGATTCTGTGATCGGCACGTGGGTCGCACCGCTGTGCGCGACTCTCGTCCACGCGAATCGGTGCGCGACACCGCCCGTGATTTTCGGTAACACGGTGGCCACCGGAAGGGGCGCTGAAAGAGGGTGCCGGATCGGTCGACCAGATCTATTTCCACAAGGTCAGCCCCGACGGCAGCGGTGGCTTTGCGGGGAAGGTCCGGTGGCCGCCACCGACGTATGGCTCGCCGAGAACCTCGACTCCACCTGGTCCAGGCCCCCAGTACCGCGGTCATGGCGCATTCCCGGAGGCGCCCTTTCGAGCCTCTGAACAAGCCTCAGGGCGCGCTGCGCCTCCAGGACCTCCCTAGCGCCTACGGCCCAATCGGTCGCGCGAACGCCGCCGCCAGTGCCAACAGCGCGACGAACCCGGCCAGCAGCTTCCAGCGTCGGACGGACAACTCGTGCTCGGTGTAGCCGGGCGACCCGATCTTGCACTTCGGACATGCCGCCGCGATGCGAGCCACCGGGAATCCGCACCCGCGGCAATGGCGTACCTCAACCATCGAACGACCCTCAGACACTGTGTGAGCTGAACGATCAGGCTGACGACCGGATCGCGAACGCTCGTTGAATCAGACTCTCGGACTCTCCAGCGGGCGCATACTGACCACGCACCGTCAGAGTCCCGTCAAACAGACCATTGCGCCCGCGGACAGATTGGCCGCACCCCGCACCGGATACGGGTGACGCCACTGGCGGCGCAAGTTATCTTGCTCGTGACTCGACGCACAGGTGGCGCCTCGAGTCACTGCAGCGTGATGCGCGCGGCGACTGCCCCCTCGTCCAATGGCTAGGACCCCGGTCTTTGGATCCGGTAATGGTGGTTCGAATCCACCGGGGGCAATGGAAGGGCAGACGGGAGACTGGAGACGGAGGACGGGAGACAAGGCGCGGTCGCCCCTCGCTGTCTTCCGTCTTCCGTCTCCCGTCTCCCGTCCGCCTCCTACCATTTGACCCCGGAATAGGCCAGATTACAAGGCTATGGACGGCCTCGCGGTTCCTCTCAAGGGCTTCCGGGTCATGACCGGAACGGCCAACCGGGCGCTTGCCGAGAACATCGTCAAGCACCTGGACACCGATCTCACCAAGGCGACCACTTCACGGTTCGCCGATGGGGAGGTCTTCGCGCGCATTGATGAGAACGTCCGCGGCGCCGACGTCTACATCGTGCAGCCGACGAACCCGCCGGCCGAGAACATCATGGAGCTCCTGCTCCTGGTGGACGCCGCCCGGCGCGCCTCCGCCGCACGCATCACCTGTGTGGTGCCCTACTTCGGGTATGCCCGCCAGGACCGCAAGGACCAGCCCCGCGTGGCCATCGGCGCCAAGCTCATGGCCAACATGCTCACCGGCGCGGGCGCCGACCGGCTGCTGGCCATCGACTTCCACGCGCACGCGCTGCAGGGGTTCTTCGACATTCCCGTCGATCACCTCTACGCCGCGCCCGTGCTGACGTCGCACTACCGCAAGAAGGACCTCAAGGACCTCGTCGTCGTCGCGCCGGACGTGGGCTCGGCGAAGATGGCGCGCGGCTTCGCCAAGCGCCTCGACGCCTCGCTCGCCATCATCGACAAGCGCCGCCCGCAGGCCAATGTCGCCGAGGTCGTGAACGTCGTCGGCGATGTCGAGGGGCGTGACTGTCTCCTCGCCGACGACATGATCGACACCGCCGGCACGGTGACCGAGTCGGCCCGCGCGCTCAAGGACCTCGGCGCGCGCGACATCTACATCTGCGCCACGCACGCCCTGTTCAGCGGCCCCGCCGTGGAGCGGCTCGCCTCGGCGCCGGTGAAGGAAGTGACCGTCACCGACACGATCTGCATCCCCGAGTCCCGGAAGTTCCCCACGCTCAACGTGCTCTCGGTCGGCGAACTGCTCGCCAAGGCCATTCGGAGCACACATGCGTACCAGTCGGTGAGTTCGCTATTTGAGTGACGGCTGACGGTGGACCGTGGACGGTGGACGGTTGACGGTGGACGGTAGAGTCTGAGTTGGCTGTTGCTTGTCTGTTGTTTCTGTCGTCTCTGTCGTCTCTGTCGTCTCTGTCGTTTCTGTCGTTTCTGTTGTTTCTGTCGTTTCTGTTGTTTCTCTGTTGTCTCTCTGTTGTTTCTCTGTTGTTTCTCTGTTGTTTCTCTGTTGTTTCTCTGTTGTTTCTCTGTTTTCCTGCGCCGCCGGGCCGGACCTACCGGGAACCCACGTAGCGCAGAGTACTCCAGCTGGATCGAACCATGGCTACCACTCCGCTTTCCGCCGCCGGACGCAATGACACCGGCAAGGGCACGGCCCGCAAGCTGCGCGCCGCTGGCCGTATTCCCGGCGTCATCTACGGGCACGCGCGCGAGCCGCGCGCGCTCTCCCTCGAGACGCACGCGTTCGAGCTGCTCCTCGAAAAGGTCCCGTACCGCACCACCGTGTTTGAACTCGATGTCGACGGCGCCAAGTCGAATGCGCTGATTCGCGAGATTCAGCGCCATCCCTATCGCAAGGACATCCTCCACGTCGACTTCCAGGAACTGGTCGCTGGCGAGAAGGTCACCGTGCGCGTCCCGATCGTGTACGTCGGCGCCTCCATTGGCGTGAAGGAAGGCGGCATCGTCGACCAGATCATGCACGAGTTCTCCATCCGCGTGGACCCGATGGCGATTCCGTCGCGCATCGAGGTGGACATCACCAACCTTGCCATCGGCCGCTCGCTGCACGTCAGCGACGTTGCGGTGCCAGCCGGCATCGAGGTGCTCGACGACGAGGACGCGACCCTCTGCACCTGCGCGGCGCCGAAGGAAGAGAAGGCGGCGGAGCCGCTGCCGGGCGAGGCCGCGGCCGCCCCGGCGGAGCCGGAAGTGCTCAGCAAGGGCAAGAAGGAGGAGGAGGGCGCCGAGGCCGAGACGAAGGCCTAGGCGAGCGACCTCCCGTGAAGCTCGTCGTCGGTCTGGGCAATCCGGGTCCCGAATACGAGCGCACGCGTCACAACGTCGGCTGGTGGGTGGTCAACCACCTGGCCGACGTTTGGCGTTTTCCCCCGTGGCGCGCCGTGACGCACGGTCGCGCCGCGGACGGCGAGGTCGAGCAACGCCGCGTTCGGCTGCTCGAACCGCTCACCTTCATGAATCTCAGCGGCGACGCCCTCGCGCCGTACGTCAACCGGCCGTTCTGGGCCGTGGCAAGCGACCTGCTTGTTGTCGTGGACGACGTCGCCCTCCCCGTCGGCGCGTTCCGGTTTCGCGCGAAGGGCTCCGCGGGCGGCCACAACGGCCTGCGCAGCGTCGAGGACGCGCTCGGCACGCTGGAGTATGCGCGCCTGCGCATCGGGGTGGGGCGCGCGGAGCCCGTCCCCGGCGAACACCTGCGCGACTACGTCCTCGACGAGTTCGAAGCCGACGAGACGACGGTGGTGCGCGCGCTCCTCCCCGCGCTGACGACCGGCGTCACGACGTGGATCACGGACGGGATCGTGGCGGCGATGAACCGGCATCCAGGGCGCCTCGTTGCGCCCGATCAGGGACCGCGCGAGGGGCCGCCGGGCGGGACGCCGCCGGCCGACTCGCCGCCGGACGACCCGCCGCCCCCAGCCTGACGCGCACCGTGCGGTTCAGTCCGCCGAGCATCGCGCGCAGTTGGTTCACGCGCGCCTCGAGCCGCGCGAACGGCACGTCGTCAATCGCCGCCGCGTCGCGCGCGAACCGCAGCCGGTAGCCCAGTTCATCCACCGCCGCCGCCGCGTCGCGCATCGCGACCGCGAACTCGCCGGCCTCCTCCGCCTCGCAGCCGCGTACGAGGCGCACCGGTACCTCCAGCGCGGCTGCGCGCAGTTCGCGATGCACGACCTCCCCGCCCACGGGACTCATCGCCAAGCGATGGATGTCCACCGCGAGTTCATGGCTCTTCACCCACACGTCCAGCTTCCGATAGTCGTGCATCGCCCATCCTCGGCTGCGGTTGTTGCCGGCCCGCCCGGTGCCTCGCACAATCGCACCGCACCGTCCCGGGCGCGTCACCTTTCCGCCGCAGACGATTGCATTTCATCGCGTATCGCTCGCCGGCTCCCTGCGGGCGACCGCACGGAGCACCCGGAGGGCACGGGGAACGGCAAAACCCTTCAACACGGAGACACGGAGGGCACGGAGAACTGCAAAAGCGACTTCTTGGGGGAACTGCGAGCGCCACGCAGATGTCTGAGTGGCGCGCTGTCGTGACCCCAAGGTCTTGTAGTTGCCCTTGTCCGTGCCCTCCGTGTCTCCGTGGTGAAGCAGTTCGAAAACACGGAACTCCCCGCGGAGGCTACACCTCGATCACCGCGTCCGCCGCGCGACGCACCGCGTCCCGGTGCGTGCAGAAGATCACCGTGCAGCGGCCGCGCAGTGCGCGCACCGTCTCGAGGATGCGCGCCTCGGTCTCGGCGTCCAGCGCGCTCGTCGCCTCGTCGAGCACGAGCACGTCGGGTTGGCGCAGGAGGGCGCGCGCCAGGGCAAGCCGCTGACGCTCGCCGCCGCTGAGCAGCACGCCGCGGTCGCCCACCGGCGCATCAATCCCCTGCGGCAGTCGCGCGACGAAATCGCACGCCGCGGCCGCGAGCGCCGCGGCAAGCTCCTCCTCGGTCGCCGACGGGGACGCAAAGCGGAGGTTCTCCCGAATCGTGCCGTGGAAGAGCATGGGCTCCTGCGCGAGGTACGCCACGCGTGCGCGCCAGGCGTCGCGCGACAGGGCGTGCAAGGGCACGCCGTCCACCAGCACCTCTCCGGCCTCCGGAGTCAGCAAGCCCAGCAGCAGGTCCCCGAGCGTCGTCTTCCCCGCCCCCGTCTCGCCCACCACGACGGTCAGCGATCCCGACGGGAATCGCGCGGAGAAATCTTCGAGGACCGGCCGGACGCTCCCGTCATATCTCAGCGTGATGGCGCGCACCTCTAGGGCCGCGGCACGACCGCGCGTTGTGCCGCCGTCGGCGGCATCGCTCTGCACGGCCACGCCGCCGTCAGCGGCGGCGCGCGCCGCTTCACATCGCGCGAGCAGCGCGGCCACGGAGGCATAGGACGCGAGCGCTTGGGCGATGGCGCTCCAGAGTCCCTGCAGCTCTGCCAACTGCGGCACCAGACGCGCATAGACGAGCAGCAGGAGCAGCAACGTCGCCGGTGCCAAGCCCGCGACAGTCACCGCGAGCCAGACCAGCACCGCCAGCATGACCACCGCGAGCACGGCCAGCACGAAGCGAACCCACGCAAGCCGCCCCGCCGTGGCCCGCGTGAGCGTCGCCCACTCACGCGTGTCCTCCGCCACCGCGCGCATCGCCCGCGTCTCGGCGCCGTGCGCGTGGATCATCTTCGCACCGCCAAGCAGTTCGCTCACCCGGGTGAAGAGCGTCATGCCCGTGGCCAGCAACCGGTCGCCGTCCGCGCGTCCGGGGGCGCGAAGCGCGCGCGCAGAAAGCACGAGCAGGAGGCCGGCCACCGCCACGACGAGCGTGAGCAGCGGCGAGACGACCACGGCCACCAGCGCTGCCGCCAGCACGGCGGCCACCACGGAGACCCCATGAATCAGCAGCAACAGCGCGCTATGCACGTCGTCCACCTGCGGCCCCATCGCATGCACGAGTGCGGCGGGCCGTTCGCCCACGAAGCGGGCCCAGGGCAGGGCGATGACGGCCGCGAAGAGCCGCTCGCGCAACCCACCGACGACCTCCACCTCGAGCCGCGACTGCCCGCGCGACAGCGCCAACTGCAGCGCCGCGCGAAGGCTGACAACGACCACCACGACGAGCAGCACGCCGGCCAGTGTCGGCGCGACGCCCACCGCGGCCAGCGCGCGTGCGATGCCATCGGCGATGCGATCCGGCGTGCCATCGCCCAGCGAAACGCCGACCAGCCCCAGCATCGGGATGAGCAGCAGCAGTCCCGCCCCTTCCGTCAGCAGAAGCGCCAGCGAGGTGGCGCACACGCCCAGCATCGCCCACCGGTGCTCTTGCCAGAGCACGCCGAGGAACTGCCGCAACGTCGCCATCAGGCGCGCCGCCCGAGCGCGTGCCGCATCAGACGCCACGCGCGCATCGGGTACACCAGCGGGAGCAGCGCGTCGGGAAGCGGCGCGCGCGTGCGCTCCTGCGGCGTGGGGAGCGCGGCCGCCAGCGCCAGATAGCGCACGCGCGCCCAACCGCCCTCGAGCCACTGCAGGTCATAGCGCGGCGTGGACTCCGCCCCGATATCGGGCGCGTCGGCCGCCATGGTCAGCCGCGCCGACACCGCGCCGGCAAGAAACGCCGCACGGTCATCGCGCAGCGCGTCCGCCTGCACCGACGCCGGCATTTCCAGCGCGGTCAGTTCGCGCGCCACCAGCACGGCGAAGTGCAGGGCGCGACGCACGCCCCACGCCGCGCCGCGCGCGGAGAACACGTCCCAATCAAAGCCCGGTCGGCTCACGGCCGCCACAAAATCCGCGAGCCACATCAGGATTGACCATCCGTGCTTCACGCCGTGCAGCGCCAGCAACACGCCGAGGTCTTCGGGAGCGGGCACGAGCACCGCACCGCCGCCCAGCGCGCACGGCCGCGCGCGCGCCACTACGTCCGCCGGATCCTGCGGCCCGCCGTAGCGCGGCGCCTGGCAGCGCCAGTGAAGCTCCACCGGCAAGTCATCAGCGCGCGCCAGGTGCGTCACGCCTTCCCATCGCGAGTAGACGCGTTCGGCGCGCTCCGAGAGGCCGTGCGGCGAGGCATACCCCAGCGCGCGCATCGCGGCGATGGCGCGCGTGCGGTCGTCCTCGGCGATGAGCAAGTCGAGGTCGGTGAAACGTCGCGCCCCCACGGCGCCGTGCACGTCCGCGGCGAGCGCCGGGCCCTTGTACGCCACCGCGCGCAGGCCGGCGTGATCCAATGCGTCGTGGAGTTCCGCCAGTTGCCGCGCCCCAGCCAGCGCCGACACCGACACGGCGCGCGTCGTCGCGCGCAGCACGCCCTCCGCGTCGGCCGGCACGCCGTCGGACGGCAGCGCCCGCTCCACCCACCACGCCACGTCGTGCGTCAGGGCCAGCCGCGCCACCGCAGCCCAATCGGCCACCCCTGCCGCCGCGTCGCGCTGCGCGCGCTCAGCGTGCGCGTCGCACCGCAGCGCCGCGAGCACGAAGGCAACGTCTGGACGGATCCCGTCGACCATAGGGAGGAAGATGGCGCCGATTCGCCCGGCGCGGTACGAGTCAGCGCGGGGCCGCGTCGGCCACGGCCGCGCGCACGGCGGCCACGAGCGCGTCGAGCCGCGCGGGATCGGCGTGCGGCACCAGCCGTCGAACGCGCCGTCCGCGCACCACGGTGTCGAGTCCGCGCATCTCCTCACCCCGCATCGCGTCGTCGAGCAGGTAGTTCGCGTACGTGTTCGCCAGGAGCCCCATGAACGCGTCACCCGGCGGCATCGGCTCGACGTACGGCGCGCGAGGATCATCCGCTCGAGGCGCCAGCAGGAAGAGGTCGCCGAGCGGCGCCGGCAATTCGTGAAACGGGAAGGCGCGGCCGAGGGGAAGCGCACGCTTCTCCCAGGTGGGCGTCAGGAGCGGCAACTCGCCGGTCGTGCCAAACAAGATCCTCTCACTCTCGTCCCAGAGCCGGAGGAGACGGTACGATGGGAACGCCATCGCCTCGCCGTGAAGCATGCGCACCGCGACCACGTCATCCGAGAGCACCGGCACACCGGCCGCGGCGCAGGCCGCAGCAATCGTGGACTTCCCCGCCCCGCTCGGTCCAGCAAACAGCACGGCGCGACCTTCCAGCAGGACGGCGCTCGCGTGGAAGGCCAGCACGCCCCGCAGGCGCAGCGCGAACCCAAGGACCGGCCCCAGCAGGTATGTCGCCGTGTCGGCGAGCGTGGACGCCGCGGCCCACGCGGCCGTGATCGTGGTCGCGCTGCGGTCCAGCACGAACTCCGTGCCGTCGGCGTAGCGAAAGATGAAACCCAGCGCGGCGTCTCGTCGCACGACCAGCGTCGGTGGCTCACCCTCCGGCGTGGGCTCCTCGTAGTACGGCGCCGCCCGCTCCCACGGTGGCGTGTCGAGCCGCCCACGACCGAGCACCACGTCCACGTCCACGGAGGCGCCGGCGGGCGCAGGGGCGAGGCCGTCAAGCGCGCGGTCGCTGCGGATCACCAGGCCGTAGAGCCCATAGTCAGGCACGTCGCCGCTCCTCCCGCTCCAGCCAGCGGTCCAACTGGAGGACACGCCACGCGTCGATCACCTCGTATGGTGTCCCCGCGCGCAGGACGCGGCGCACCGTCTCGACGTCCACCCACGGCGCGACCCGCTCGGAGATCCGCGTCCCAGCACCGCCCGCCGCGCGCCATCGCGCCACTTGGGCTTCGAAGGAGCCGGCGAGCGGCGTCTTCGGGCGTGCGAGCACGGCCGGCGGGAGCGCGTCGCGCATGGCCACGCGAAAGAGGTGCTTCTCCTGGCACCACGGCACGGGGGGAATGGCGAAGACGAAGGCCATGACGCGCGGATCCATGAGCGGCAGCGTATGAAGCACGGACTGCCGCGTGACGGCCGGCGACAGCGCCTCATACAGGGCGTCCCAGATTGGGGCGGAGAGCGCGCGCACGTTCCGCGGTCGGAGCGGGTGCTCCGGCTCGATGGCCGGCGTTGCGGCATCGGCAACCGCGTAGTCGGACGCGTCCGCGGCCCGCAGCCACGGCGTGCGATTCTCGCGCGCGCTGCGCCGCCAGCGACGGAGTCTGTCCCGCCATTCCAGTCCCACCCACGGGCGTCGCCCGGTGCGCCACCAGAAGCGGCCCCACGATCCGATGACCTCGGCGAGCGGCTGCGTCCGCAGCTGCGTCAGCAGCGTGGGCGCGTGCAGCAGCCAGTCGCCATCCTCGCCGTCAATCACCACGGGGGCGCACGCGGCGATCGGGGCCAGCGTCTCGCGCGAAGGCGCGAGATCCGGTTCATCCATCGGGAGCGGCGGCAGGGCGTCGAGGTCCTCCAGGTAGCTGAGCGCGTGCGCCCGGTCCAGGTTGAACACGGTGTGCGGCAGGCCCAGACGGGTCGCCACCTCGACGGAAAGCGCCTCGTCGTCGCTGGGCGCAACGGTCGGGTAGCTCATCGTGAACGCCGACAGCGACACCTCGGGCGCCGCGCGCCGTGCGGTGGCGGCCAACATCGTCGAGTCCATGCCGCCACTGAGGTAGATAGCCGCCGTCGGCGTTCGCATCCGGTCGCGCACGGCCTCCTGCAACACTTCGCGGAACTGCGCCGCGTAGTCCTCGGGATCGCGATGGCGGATCGGCGAGGGGACCGGGAACGCCCAGTGGCGTCGCAGCCGCGGCGGGTCGAGGTCTTGCAGCACCACCGTGTGCGCCGCCGGCACGCGATGCACCGCGCGGAAGACCGTGCGATCGGCTTCCATCGGCCAGCCATGCCGCACGAAGTCGCTGACGGCTTTCGCGTGGAGGTCGGAGGAGACGCCGGGAAGGGAGCGCACGATGTCGACGCTGCTTCCCACGGCCATGACGGCTCCTGCACACCCCCAGTACAGTTGGCGGTTGCCGTGCGGGTCGCGGGCGCAGACCAGTCGGCGCTGCGCACGATCCCAGACGACGAAGGCGAAGTCCCCCAGCAGATGCTCCGCGAGCCGCACACCCCACTGGTGGTACGCGCGGTGGACGAGTTGGGCGTCCGAGTCGCCGTCGTTCGTGTCGCATCGCAGCGCGACGCGCAGTGCCTCGCGCGCATCCAGCCGCAGGGTCCCGGCAACCAGCAGATCGCCGTCCCAGAGCGGCAGGTCAGCGTCGAACGGGAGCGCGCGCACGTCGGCGAGGTGCGCGACGACCGCCTCTCCCCCCTGGGACGCCGATACGGAAACGCGCCCGGGCAGCGCGGGAAGCGCTTGCCGCAGGCGCATCGTCAGATTCGAGGCCAGCGGCGCCAGCGAGCGGTCAATCAGGGCGCCGAAGGCCAGCACGTCGCCGTCTCAGGTGCGCCGCTTCGGCCAGACTCCGCCGTCCTTATTCCCCATGAGGTCCACCTTGGAGGTGACCTGCGCCACTGACCCAAGGCGCCGAAGCAGCGGCGGGACCCAAGCCGCACGCGCGACCACCCCGTCGGTCGCATGCGCGCCCGTCGTTGCATCGTCCGTACGCTGCCCCTCTCTCCGCATCGCCCAGTTCTCCGTGTCGGGCCACGAACACCGAATGCAAGTGACCCCGCCTACGTGCGCCTAGTCATGCCGCCGCCGCCGTCCTTGTTACCGACTTGGTCCACCTTCGCCGTCAACTGCGCCACCGATCCCATCTGCACGAGGCGCGGGCTGGCCCACGCCATCAGGGCGCGCGTCCGACTCGCAGCGCCCTCGCCGCGCGCTGGTGCCACTCCCGCGCCATCATCGGTGTGTGCCATCAGCTCTCCGCTCGCCTAGGATGCCTGCCCCATTCTATAACGGCCCCGATCGACGAGCAAACGCCGTCAAGGTCACTGAAACTAAGCCCCGCGAGTAATGTCGAAAAAATATACAACGTCACAATAACAGTCAACTCCTTCACCGTCTATGTTGCACCACCGACCCTGCCTCCAACCACGGCAGAGTGCGCTGCAGCCAGTCAAATGCGGCTTGACGTGAAGCGAAGGCAAGGGCCGGTTGAGCGGCGAGCGCCGCGGCGATCTCCCCAACGGAACGAGCCGCCTCAGCCAGTAAAATCGTCGCCTGAACGCGCCGTCCTTCCAGCCCGAGGCTTGGACGATGCAGTTCCGATCCCTTCGCGAGAAGCGCAGGCGTAAAGGCGAGCGCTCCGAGCGAGGACTGTCGGGCCGCCCGCACGACTTCGCGTCCGTCAGGACCGGCGACCGCGCACTCCCACACCCAGGTGTACTCGCCCGCGGTTTGCACAGCGCAGAAGCGCAGGGACAGCTCGCCGCCCGCTGGCGCCGTGATCGAATGCCGCAACGGCAGATACAGGGTGCGGTGCAGGGTCTGCTCCGACCCCGGCGCCGAGGAGAAACGCTCGCCTCCTGCCAGCTCGGCGTCGAACCACACCGCAAACCCGTCCGCGACAAGCGGAGCCGGGACGCTCCAGCGGGCCGTGCCCTCGAAGTTCGGATCGCTGACACTAACCAACTCGATGGTGCCGAGTGGAGCCCCCGGGAGCAGCAGATCGTCGGGCTCGACTCCCGGGCGATGCGGCGCGTCCACGACATGTGGGCGCAGGCCGCCGAGGTTCACGCCGAAGGCGTCGGCGCCGGTAATGGCGCGGACCTCGCGCACGCGCTGCGCCTCTCGTGCTGGCGCCGCCCAAAGACGGTCTCGCACGGCGATCAGCCGCGCCTCCGGCGTGAGCAGGCGCTCGCGCGCGTCCACGAGGAGCTTGATGCGCTCGCTGTGCAGCGGCAGGACGCCACGCACATCCTCGACCAGCAGATTCGCGCGCTCTGGCAGGGTCACCTGCCGAGAGTCGCCCTGGAGAAAGGTGACCCGGTCGTCCACGCCGTTCGCCTGCGCCAGCGCCGGTCCCAGGCCGATGGCGTCCTCGGTCTCGATCGCGAAGGCGCGACGCGCGCCGAGCTTCGCGGCGAGCACGGCAAAGAAGCCGAAGCCGGCCCCGAGATCGAGGACGACGGACTCCGCGTTCACCAGCTTCCGCAGGGCCCGGACGTACGCGCCCGTGCGGCGCTCATCCGCGATCATGTCGAGATAGTCCCGGACCCTGTAGCTCACGGTCGCCCCGTCGCCGGTGGCGCGTCGCCGAACACGGTGAGCGTGCGGAAGTCATGCGGGTCGTTGCGCTCGCCGGTCACCATCAGCCCCGCGCTCTCCGTCCACGCGTGCGCGCTGAGGAGCCGTCCGTCGGACGCCACGCCTATGGACACCCGCGCCGGCCGACCGGCGCGACGGAGCATCACCTCGGCGGTCAGCGCGCGTGGCAGGCAATCGCTTCCCGGGACAGTGCGCGCCGCGCGATCCACGGCGCGGCGGACCGCGCGCGCGAAATCCGCATCAGGTACCGGTTCAGCCGCCATCGCCAACCGATCCACGACCGCGCGCACGCGACGAAACGAGAGCGCCCAGAGCAGGAGCCGCACCCACAGCAAGGTCCACAGCGCCTGGAGCGCGAGCGCGCGCTCACCCGGAGGAAGCGTCGCGAGCCTACGGATGCGCCGGAGCATCCCGCACCACGAGCCCACGTGCGACGAGTTCCTCGACGAACGCCAGCACCTCCCGAGTGCACTGTTCAGCGGAGACGTCGTACTCCGACCTCAGCGCCGAGACGACGTCCGAGAGGCGCCGGGGGGTCTGCACCAGCGCCCAGATGCGGGCGGCGACCTGGGACACGCAGAAGTAGGTGCCCTCCTTCATGCCGAGGATCACCACTTCCTCGGCCAAGTCAGCGGCGACCTGGTCGTTGGAGGCGACGACGATGTCGTCGAGCGAGAGCGTACTGGCCATGGGAGTTGAAGGATAGCCGCCCCCTTGGGGCTTGTCAGGTGCGAAGGGAGGCGCCTCAACGATTCGCTGCCCCGGCGGTTGACCCAAGTGCTTGCCCTGACTATGATTAAAGGTTCCACATCACGCGGCCGTTCCGGCCGCCCAGCCTCCTCCCGCGTCGGCAACCCGCGGGGGGCGCAAACGACCAAAGGAGGATTGCCATCCGTGACTCGTGAATACGAGGCGGTGTACGTCTTCGACTCGACGCTCGAAGACGCCGCCATCAACGACAAGATCGCCAAGCACCACGCGCTGCTCAGCGCCGATGGCGAGATTGCGCTCAACCATTGGGGCCGGCGCCAGCTGGCCTACAAGATCGGCAAGCGCGAGACGGGCTACTATGTGGTCGCCCGCTTCAAGGCCGACGGCAAGGTGCTCCCGGAGTTCGAGCGCTCGCTCAAGCTCGACGACGCCGTGGTGCGCTACCTCATCTCGATCCACGAGCATGAGCTCGGCGCCCCGCCGATGACCGAGGAACAGCTCGCCGCCAAGCGGGCCCGTGACGACGACGACGAGGACGACGAATAATGCGCCGCCAGCGGAAGACCTGCCCCATGGATGAAGCCCGCATCCGCCACGTCGACTACAAGGACGAGCGGTTCCTCGCGCGCTTCGTCACCGACAACGGCAAGATCCTGCCGAGCCGCCTGAGCGGCACGTGCGCGCGCCACCAGCGCCAGCTGGCGGTCGCCATCAAGAAGGCGCGGTACCTGGCCCTGCTCCCGTACACGCGCGGGCAGACGCAGTAAGTGACGGACGCCGTCGTCGAACCCACGCCGGCCGAGGTTCCGCGGGAGCGCGGCTGGCGCGGTGTTGTCGGCGGCCTGGTGCTGCTGCTCCTCCTGCCGGCGATGCCGCCCTTCGCGGTCATCTTCCCGCTGGCGGAGACGGCGCTGGTGATGGTCCCCGCGGTGGCCGCGTGCGCGCTGGCGGGGTGGAAGTCCGGGGGACGCCTGTTCCTCGCGGTGCTCTGGGTGGGATTCGCCGCCTGGCTCATCGTGACCGGCCCGATGCGCAGCGAGTACTCGCTGCTCGCCAAGGGCTGGGGCGTGCTGGTGGCGGTGGCATTTGGCGGGATGGCGCTGGCCTGGCCGACGCACTCCTTCCTGCCCCGCGCGCTGGCCACGCTGGGGTTGGCGCTCGCCGTGGCGGGCGTTTCGGCGCTCGCGGCGCCGGGAGGAGCGGCCCGCGTGCGGCAGGTGGTCGGCACGGAGCTCCTGCGGCGGTCGGAGGCCTTCGATCGCGACTGGCAGGTGCGCCTGACGACGAAGGACTGGCAGGAGTTCCGCGCGGCCAACGCTGAATCGGCGGCCTGGTTCGAGCGGACGCTGCAGGAGCAGCGCGAGATGGTTCGGCGCACCGCCGAGCGGTCGCCCGCGCTCTTCCCGGCCCTGCTGGCGCTGGAAACGCTGGCCGCGCTCGCGCTCGCGTGGGCGCTGTATCACCGGGTCGGGCGCGCGCGGGTCGGCGCGCCGCTGGCCCGGCTGAGGGAGTTCCGGTTCAATGATCAGTTCATTTGGGGACTGGTCGGCGGGCTGGCCCTTCTGGTGGCTCCCGGTCTTGGCGTCGCGCGGGATGCGGGCGCCAACCTGCTGGTCTTCTTCGGCGCGCTCTTCGCGCTCCGGGGAGCGGGGGTGGCGCTGTTCTTCCTGGCGCCCGGGCGGGTGATGATGGTGCTCGTGGTCGCCCTGTCGGTGCTGTTCGCCGGCGCGGCGGGTGTGATATTCGTGGGGCTCGGCCTGGGCGACACGTGGCTCGATTGGCGTCGCAAGGCCCGCCCGTCAACCTGAACGTTGGGGTTTCCGATGGAAGTCATTCTGCGTGAAGCGGTCGAGAAGCTCGGGCATCCGGGCGACATCGTGAAGGTGTCGGCGGGTTACGCCCGCAACTTCCTCCTCCCGCGCGGCATCGCCTACGAGGCGACGGCGGGGAACAAGAAGCGAATCGCCCAGGAGAAGGCGAGCCTCGAGGCCGCCGAGAATGCGCGCCGGGCCGCGGCCGAGGAGTTCGCCGCGAAGATCGAGCCGATCTCGCTCACCTTTGCCGCGCGTGTCGGCGAAGAGGGCAAGCTCTTCGGTTCGGTGACGTCGGCCGACATCGCCGCCCAGCTCGAGGCCCAGGGCGTCCACGTCGAGAAGCGCCAGATCGACCTGCACGAGCCGATCAAGGCGCTGGGCGTGTACAAGGTCGGCATCAAGCTGCACGCCGATGTGAAGCCGGAGATCAAGGTGTGGGTGATTAAGGGATAGAAAACGACAGAGAACGACAGAGAACGACAGAGAACGACAGAGAACGACAGAGAACGACAGAGAACGACAGAGAACGACAGAGAGGGACGAGCGTGGCTCGCCCCTCTCTTGTCTTTCGGGAGTCCGGGCGGTATCTGGTGGGGTGGGTCGCTTAGCCCTGCCCCTCGCGCTAGGGGAGGAGTCGCCGCGCTGTCGCTCGCACCGTCGCCCTGCTTTCTTTCTGTCGTTCTCTATCGTTCTCTGTGGTTCTCTCCGCTTCCTGGAACCTTCCCCTCGCCCCGGTGTTTGCTTCATAGAATGGCATCGCCCGACCAGATCGCCTCGCATGCCCGCCACGCCGCCACGCTCTGCGCCGACAACAAGGCGCAGGACGTCGTGCTGCTCGATCTCCACGGAGTCACCGACATGGCCGACTACTTCATCGTCGCCAGCGGCACTTCTGACACCCACGTGCGCAGCGTCGCGCAGCATGTCGTGGAGGGGATGACGCGGGCCGGGGTCAGGCCGTACCACGTGGAGGGGGAGGAGACCGGCCGGTGGGTGCTCGTGGATTTCGTGGACTTCGTCGTCCACGTCTTCCATCCGTCCATGCGTTCGTATTACCAGATTGAACGGCTCTGGGGCGACGCCCCGGCCGTGACCATCACGTCCTAATCCGGGAGCGTCGATGTCGAAGGCCCGCCTTGTCAGCCTGTGCCTGTTTCTGTGCCTCGCCGCGACGCCGTCCCTCGGCGCGCAAGGCTACTTCGGCCAAAACCAGGTGCAGTTCCAGCGCTTCCACTGGAAAGTGCTGAAGACGGAGCACTTCGACATCCACTACTACCCGGAGATCGCCCTGAAGGCGCGCCTCGCCGGCAGCCTCGCCGAGCGTTCGTACGCGCGGCTGTCGAAGCTGATGGGCTACCAGTTCAAGGAGCGCAAGCCGATCATCGTGTACGGCTCGCGCGGCGCGTTTGCACAGAACAACGTCTTCGGCGACCTCGGCGAGGGAACGGGCGGCGTCACCGACGCCCTGCGCCAACGGAACATGTTCTTCCTCACCGGCGACCTGGGCGAGGCCGAACACGTGCTCACGCACGAGATGGTGCACCAGTTCCAGTACGACATCTTCGCGCGCGGCAAGGCCGGCCAGGGGCTGGAGACCCTGCAGCAGCGCATGCCGCCCCTCTGGTTCATCGAGGGCATGGCCGAGTACCTGTCCGTCGGGCCGGACCATCCGGCGACCGACGGCGTGATCCGCGACGCCGCGCTCAGCGGCAAGTTCCCGACGATCGAGGATCTCGACCGCCGCCCCGACCAGTACTTCCCGTATCGGTATGGCGAGTCGTTCTGGCGCTACGTGGGCTCGCGCTGGGGCGATGAGATCGTCGGCGAGATCATGCAGGCCACTCCCGCCCTGGGACACGATCGGGCCTTCAAGCGGCACACGGGGCTGACCCTCGAGGAACTCGCCGCCGACTGGAAGGAGGCGATGCAGGCGCAGTACCTGCCGCAGGTAGAGCGGCTCGACCGCCCGCGGCGCATCGCGACGTCGCTGCTCACGGAGCGCAAAACGGGCGGCGTCATCCCGGTCTATGTGGCGCCCGCGCTCTCCGATGACGGCAAGCACATCGCCTACATCTCCACCGGCAGCCTGGTGAAGGCCGAGGTCTTCCTCGACCTCTATCTGGCCGACGCCCAGACGGGCAAGCGCCTGAAGCGCCTGACGGAAAGCACGCTTAACCCCGAGTTCGAGGAGTTGCGCTACGCGTACTCGCAGAGCGCGTTCTCGCGCGACGGACGCTTCATCGCGTTCACCGCCCAGCGCGGCGGCCGCGACGTGCTGTACATCGCCGATGTCAACGCGCGGCGCGTCGTGCGCCGGCTCGACACGTCGCTCGACGCGATGATCGGCCCGAGCTGGTCGCCCGACGGCCGGCAGATCGTGTTCAGCGGACTGCAGGGCGGCGTGTCCGATCTCTACGTCATCGACGCCGACGGCAAGAACCTGCGTCGTCTGACCAATGACCTCTACGGCGACTTCATGCCCGCCTGGTCGCTGGACGGCAAGCGCATCGCTTTCGTTTCCGAGCGCGGACCGCAGACGCAGCTCGAGGTGTTGAAGTTCGGCCGCTGGCGCGTGAGCGTGCTGGACATCGATGCGGGCGAGATCACGGTCCTACCCGGCCAGGCGGGGAAGAACCTCAACCCGCAGTGGGCGCCGGACGGCAAGTCGGTGGCCTTCATCAGCGATCGCCTCGGCATTCCGCAGGTCTTCCTGTACGACTTCGCGGATGGCGAGCACTACCAACTGACCAAGCTCGTCGGCGGCGTCCAGTCGGTGACGGAGAACAGTCCGGCGCTGACGTGGGCAGCGGGTGCCGACCGCATGGCGTTCGTCTACAGCGAGAACAACGAGTTCGCGGTCTGGCAGGTGAACAACCCGCGGGCCCTCCGCGGCGAGCCCTTCCGGGAGGTCGCCCTTGTCGCCGCGGCGCCGCCGGCTGCTCCGGCGCCAGCGGACACGGCAGCGCAGCGCCGTGATCGGGAACGCCTGGCCGCCACCGCGAACGTGAGTGCCCTCGTCGCGCCCGCGGCGGCGGCGCGCGACTCGGTGCTCGCCGCTTCGCGGCAGGCGGTGCGCGATCCGCGGCGCCAGTCGGTCTACCGCGCGGAGGGCGGGCTGCGCCCGACGGAACAGCTCCCCGAGCGGACCGGCGCCGCCGGCGTGAGCGTCGCCTCGCTGCTCGACAACGCCACCTTTGCGCTCCCTGACACGAGCACGTTCAAGGAAGGCCGGTACCCCGGCTCCCTGCGCCCCGAGTACATCGCGCGCCCGCAGGTGGGCTACGCGCAGGACAACTACGGCCGCGGCGTCTACGGCGGCACGGCCATCGTGCTCTCCGATCTCGTCGGCAACAAGCGCCTCGCGCTGGCCGGCAGCATCAATGGGCGCGTGGAGGAGGCGCAGGTCTTCGCGGCGTACACCTCGCTGGCCCGCCGCTTCCAGTACACAGCCGGCTTCCAGCAGCAGCCGTATTTCTTCCTGCTCGACGCGGCCGTGACGCCGGTCAGCGTCACGCAGGCCATCCAGCAGCAGGCGCTGGCGCGTTACATCCAGCGCTCCGCGTTCATGGCTGGGTTGTATCCGCTCAACCGCTTCAAGCGGCTCGAGTACGGCGTGAGCCTCAACAACATTGACCGGTCGCTGATGTTCCTGAGCTACGGGGTGGACTACGCGTACGGGTACACCACGCAGATCTACATCGACAGCATCGTCAACGTCTCGTCGCTCAACTACGCGTCGCCCTATGCCGCGTTCGTGCACGACAACACGCTGATGGGGTACACGGGGCCGATCTACGGCCAGCGCTACCGCTTCGAGATCGAGCGCGCGATGGGCAACCTGAGCTGGACGAACTACAACGCCGACTACCGGCGCTACGACGCGATCCTGTTCAGCTACCTGACGCTCGCCACCCGCCTGCAGACGGCCATCTCGGCCGGGGGCGGCGAGGGTGAGTTCCCCAAGTACATCGGGCGCGCCGACATCATCCGCGGCTACGACCGCGAGAACTACTATTCCAGCGCTTGCGAGAACGCCCCGACGGTCACCGATGCGTGCTCGGCCACGCAGCTGCTCGGCAGCCGGGTGGCGTTCGGCAACGCCGAACTGCGCTTCCCGGTCGTCCGGCCCTTCAAGATCCGGAAGACGAGCATTTCCTTCCTGCCGGTCGACGGGCTCTTCTTCTTCGACGCGGGCGTGGCCTGGAACAAGGGGCAGTCGGTGTCCTGGAACAAACCGGCGAACTACGACTGGCAGGCCCAGCGCTACGCCATGCGCAGCTATGGTTATGGATTCCGCATCAACCTGTTCAACTTTGCGATCCTGCGCTTCGACAAGTCGTATCCGCTCGATGCGACGTCGAAGAAGGGGTACTGGTTCTGGACCTTGGGACCCTCCTTCTAGATTGAGGATTTGGACCGAGGATTGCGATCTTGGATCGCGATGGGTGATGGCGATTGGCGATGGCCCGGCGGAAGCTCGTCGGGCCATCGTTCATCGCGATCCTAGGTCGCAGTCCTCTGTCGCAATCCTCGGTCCAAGTCCTCAATCGCCTTTCCTCTGCCCCCGCATTCTGGCAGATTGCTGAGATGCGCCGCCCCACCCTCCTGCTGATGGCCCTGCTCGCCGCGCAGGCCTGCACCAAGGCGCCCGATGCGGGCGTGGGAAGCGGCAGCGCTTGGGCGAGCGCCGCGGGGCCGGACGCCGTTCTGCTGCGCTTCCCACGACAGGGCGGGACGGCCCGCGCCTATCGCTGGGGACGAGACAGCGTCGTCTGGAGTTCCTCGCAGCGCACTCCGCCCGTCTCCGACGCGCTGGCGTTCGACGCGCAGCAGGGCGTACTGGTCGTCCTCGACGCCGCGCGCATTCCGGTGCGCGTGGACCTGCGCGTGGGACGCGTGACGCCGGCCACGGTCGAGCGGCTGCGCGCGCTGGCGTCGGCCGACGGATATGCCGTCTTCGGCGTGGCTCCCACGGGTGAGGTCGTGCGGCTCACCGGCAGCGGCGTCTGGCGGCTGCGGCCGCCCGCCCCCGTGCGTGCGCTCCTCCCCCTCCCCGACGGCGGGCTCCTGCTCCTGAGCGACACCGACGACGCGCGCATCTCCGTGCGCCGCGTGCACCCGCCGGAGACAAAGGTGGTGGACAGCACGGTAATCAGCGGCGCCGACGAGGTGATCCCGACGGTCGTTGGCGACCGAGTCTACTTCGTCGCGGGGGATCATCTCGAAGGTCGTCGCACGCGCGACCTCGAGCGCTCGCTCACCGTGACCTTCGACGACGCCATTCGCGACGTCGCGCCGACGCCCAGCGGCGATCGGCTCTTTGTCGCCATTCGCGGCAGCCGCACTCTGTATGTGGTGGACCGGTACGACGCAGCCGTGCGCGGCCGGATCGAACTTCCCGGTCCGGCGACGACGTTGCGAATGGACCCGGATGGCCAATACCTGATCGCGCGGGCGGAGGGATCCGACTCCGCGTACGTGGTCGCGATTGGTACCCAGCGTGCCATCGGCAGCGTCGCCACGCAGTGGCGCAGCGACCTGCCGTTCATCGCGCCGGACGGTTCCATCGCCCTTGCGCGCGATGACGCGTTGGTGGTCGTCGATGCCGAGACAGGACGCGAGCGCACGCGCGTCCCCGGCGGGACCGCCGATGTCTGGGCGCTGGTGCGGTGGAACGGCTTCCGGCCGCGTTCGGCGACGCTCGACGAACCGGTGAAGTTCGAGGATGCGTACGCCGACTCGCTGGGCGCCGACTCGTTGCCGGCGGCGATGGACATCGGCGGCGGCGCGACCGCGCCAGCGGCGGAGCGCGCGGCGAGCGACGCGCGCAACCCGGGGTGGATGCTCTCCTTCGCGGCCGTCCTTTCCGAGGAGCGGGCGCGCTCGCTCGCCGCAGGGCTGCGCGTCGACGGCACGGCGGCGCGCGTGCAGGCGAATGAGCGCGATGGCACCACGCTCTATCGCGTCGTCGCGGGGCCGTTTGCCACGCGCGATGCCGCCGAAGCGGCCGGGCGCCGCAGTGGCACGCCCTTCTGGGTCTTCGAGGTCACGCCGTGATCGGACGCCGGCGTCCCGCCACGCCGGCGTCAAACCCCTGGCACGAGGAAGGGCGTCGCCTGGCCTCCCAGTTGTCGGGGCTCTCCGCCGCCGTGGTCACCGGGCGAGATGCGGACGCCGCCGCACGGCTTGCACTCGAAGTTGCGCGCGCGGTCGCGTCCGAACGCCGTGTGGCGATCGCCGACCTTGTCGGCGCCGCCGAGGTGTTTGCGCCCATCGGAGGCGTGCGCGAGGGAACGGGCCTCACCGACAGCTTTGTGCGCGGCCTGTCCCTCAATGAGGTCGCGAAGCCGGCGGAGGACGGCACGCCCGGGCTGTTCTTCCTGCCGCATGGTCTCGAGCCGCTCTCACCAGACGTGCTGGCCAATGAACGGTGGCGTCGCCTCGTGGTTGGATTCGCCGAGGCCGGCGCGCTGCTGCTGATCGTGGCGCGGATTGACCAGCCGGGGCTCGACCGCCTCGTCCCCAGCACCGATGGCGTGCTGGCCGTCGGGGACGCCGACATCCCCATCGCGTGGCGCGTGCTCGCGCAGGCGAGCGCTCCGGCGAGCCCCGGCCCTTCGCCCGCGTCGCGGAGCCCGCGTCGGCGCACCCGACATCTGGCGTGGCTCGCCGTCGGTGCGACGGTGCTGGGGGGCGCTGTCGCGCTCTGGCGTCCGTGGCTACCGGGACGCGGACCAGAGGCCGCAACGACGTTGCCGACGGCGTCCAACGCGCCACGACCGGGAGCGGTCGCCGGCGTGGCTGCGTCGCAAGCCGGGAAGCGCGCCGCGGCCCCGGCGCGTTCCGGCGATTCGCCCGCCGATACGGTGCGCGTGCTCGATCCTGTCAATCCCCCCGACAGCGCGGTCGCCGCGCAATTCGCGGTGGAGCTTGTGGCGACAAACACCGCCGCGGGTGCAAATTTGTGGGTTCGTGAGCGCGGGGGCCGCCTGCCGGGGCTTACCGTGACGCCCGTGGTGCTGGGGGCTTCGTCTGCACGCTGGCATCGCGTGAACGCTGGCGCGTTTCGAGAGCGCGCGGGGGCCGATTCCCTGCTCCGCGCGTTGCGGGACAACGGGGTCTTGCGCCACAACGCGGGCGTCGTGGTGCGAAGGCCGATGGCGTTGTTGCTGGAGAGCGATGTGTCACGCGCGGCAGCCGTCGCGCGCCTCGCCGCCCTTGTGGCGCGTGGCGCGCCGGCCTACGCGCTGCTGCAGGACGATGGAACTGTGCGCCTCTACGCGGGCGCGTTTGAAACTCCAGCCGCGGCGGTGTCGCTGGATGCTGATCTTCGCGGCGCCGGGCTCCATCCGGCGCTCGCGTACCGAACCGGGAGAACGTTCTAAGTGCGATTGACGAGACTCGAACTGCACGGCTTCAAGTCGTTCGCGGACCCCACCGACCTGTCGTTCGACGTGGGCGTCACGGCGATCGTGGGCCCCAACGGATGCGGCAAGTCCAACGTGTCCGACGCCGTGCGGTGGGTGCTGGGCGAGCAGCGGGCGCGCCTCCTGCGCGGAGCCAAGATGGAAGAGGTGATCTTCCAAGGCTCGTCGGCGCGCAAGCCGGTGAACATCGCCGAAGTCTCGTTGCACTTCTCCAACGAAGAGGGCGTGCTGCCCATCGCGTATCGCGAGGTGGTCATCACGCGGCGCCTCTCGCGTTCGGGGGAAAGCGAGTACCTCCTCAACCGCACGCCGTGCCGCCTGCGCGACATCCACGATCTGCTGCGCAACACGGGCCTCGCCGCCGACGTCGGGGTGGTCATCGAAAGCAAGATGATCGACGCGCTGCTCAGCGACCGGCCCGACGACCGGCGCGAGCTCTTCGAGGAGGCCGCGGGGGTCGGCCTGTATCGCGACCGCCGCCGCTCGACCGAGCGCCGGCTGGAGGAGACAACCGCTGACCTCGCGCGGCTCGACGACCTGATCAATGAAGTGACGAGCCAGGTGCGCTCGTTGGCCCGTCAGCGGAAGAAGGCGGAGCGCCACACCGAGGTGACCGCGCGGCGGCGGTCGGTCGAGCTGACGCTCGCCGAGCGCGAGATGGCGTCGTGGATGGACGAGTTGGCGCGGCTGGGCGAGGAGCTCGGCGGGCTGCGCGTGCGGGCCCCTGAAGGCGAAGCGCGGGGGCGCGCCGCCGAGCAGGCGCGTGACGCGGCGCACGCGGCGCGCGCGGCGGCCGACACGGGGCGACAAGAACGGACGCGCGTGGCCATGCAGTTGCGCGAGTCGCAGCAGCAGTTGCAGCGCGAGGTGGCGGTGGCCGAGGAGCGGCACCAGAACGCCGTGCAGCGCCGCGAGCGCGCCGAGCAGGAGCGCAGCGAGGGCGCGGCCTTCGGCGACCGCCTGCGCGCCGAGTGGGACGCCGCGCGCGCCGAGGAGTCGCAGTGCGAAGCCGACGTGCGCAGTGCGGCCGACGCGCTGCAGCGCGCCATCGTCGACGAGGAGGCGATGCGCGGCGGTGTGCTCGCCGCCCGTGACGCGCTGTCGCTCGCCGAGGCGAACGTGCGCGATGCACGGGAACGCATCCATCGCCTGCAGCTCGAGCGCGACGGCGCCGAGCGCGAGGCGGGCGAGGTGGCCCAGCGCAGCGCCGTGCTCGGCGGAGAGCGCGAGCGGCTGGCCGATCAGCTCCAGCGCGCCGAGCACGAGCTCGCCGCAGCCAATGACACGCTGGCCGTTGCGCAGGGCGCCGCGGGACAGGCGACCGATGCGCTCGAGGCGGCGCGCGCACGTGCGCGCGGCCTCGGCGAGCAGGAGGCCTCGGCTCGCGCCGACCTCCGCCGCGTGGAGGAGGAGCACACTGGCATTCAAGGGAAACTGAGCGCGCTGGAAGGGCTGGAGCGCGAGCGCGTGGGCCTCGCCCCGGCTGCCGCGCGCCTGTTGCGCGAACGCGACCAGTTCGGTCCGGGCGCCATCCTCGGCCCGCTCTCCGATTTCATCGGGGCGGACGCCGCCGCCGCGGCGCAGGTGGAACGCTTCCTCGGCGCCACGGTGCATGCCGTCGTCGTGCGCGACCGCGCCGCGGCCGATGAGGTTCGCGCGTGGCACGCGCGCACCTCGCCGGGAGCTCTGCTCCTGTTGCCGCTCGACGCGGTCCTTTCGGCGGAGGATGGCACCGACGCCGAGGAGCTCGCGGCGCGTGTGCAATCCGAGGGACCGGTGCGCACGTGGGTGCGCGCACTCCTCGGCAAGGTGCGCGCCATGGATGGCGGCACGGCCTTCGTTGATGCGCGCGGCGCCGTCTGGCTGCCCGGCAGCGGTGGTGGCGCCGGCCCGCTGCGGCGCAAGGCGGAGCTGTTCCAACTCCGCGCCGACCTGCAGGGCATCGGCCTGCGTCGGGATGGCGCGGTCGCCGCGCTGCAGCGCGTGCACGCAGACGTCGTGGCCGCTGAGGGCGCGGCGGCGGCGGCGGCGCATGCCGACGGCCTCGCCCAACAGGAAGCCCAGCGGGCCGCGGCGCTCCGCGACGAGCGCGAGCGCACCGTGCAGCGCCTGCAGCGCGAGGCGGCAGACGCT
>VHBQ01000020.1 GCA_016871855.1 Gemmatimonadota bacterium | reverse complement strand
CGTTGCCGCTCTCCGTCTGGCGCGCGCCCGAGGCCTCGAGGTCGTTGTCGCGCACGATGCAGTTGGCGGAGCGCTGGAGGTAGATGCCCCAGAGGTTCTGCCGCAGGCGGTTGCGTTCGATGAGGCAGTTCCGGACGTCGCGCGCGCGGATGCCGGCGCGGTCTTCGAGGTTCGAGATGCCAGTGTTCATGGCGACGACGCCGCGCACCGTCACGTCGTCGGCGGCAATGACAAGCACCTCGCGCTCGCCTTGTCCGTCGAGCACTGGCCACCCCTGCCCTTCGACGGTCACGCGCGGCGTGGTGACGATGAGCGTGGGCTCGCGGTACGTGCCGGCGCGCACCAGCACGCGGTCACCCGGACGCGCGGCCTCGAGTGCGGCGGTGATCGTCGCAAACCGCCCGCCCTGGCCGACGATGAGCTCGTCGGCACGCAGGGCGCGCGGCAGGCTGGTGATCCCCGCCCCCAGCGCTGCGGCCAGAATCGCGGCTCGCGCGAGTCGGCGCACTAGTGGTGCCCCGCCGTCGCCGTGTCGGCCAGCAGCTCGCCCCACGTGCGCAGCGCCCCGCCAAGCATCGTGCGCTGCTCCTCGGCTTTCTTCGGGTTCTCAAAGCCGACGATGGAACCGCCCATCGGCCCCTTCATTGAGACGCCCTGCAGGAATCCAGCGGTCGCTACGGGGACGAAGGTGCCCGGATGTTGCAGGTCGATGATGTACAGGTCGCCGCGCTGCTCCGGGGGCGTGGCGCGCGCCCACGAGAGCATGCACTCCGGCGCGTCGAACTTCAGCACGCGCCCGGTGGGGAGCACGGCCTCGCCGCCGAAGCGCGAGTCGGAGATGGTCATGCGGCAGTAGCCGCACTGGTCCTCGTTCAGGACGATGGGCTCGGGCTCGCGAGCGCGGCACGCGGAGAGCGCGAGCGCGAGGGCGAGGAGGGCGAAGCGACGCGGGGGGACGAGGCGCATGAGGGTGGACGGTGGACGGTAGACGGTGGACGCTACGTGGTGGCTGCCGACGCGGCCTTCCGCTGCTTCACCGTCTGCCAGACGGCGACGCCCACCAGGACCGTGGCGAGGATCAGCGCCCAACCGCCGGAAGCTGGCCACGAGGTAGCGACGAAGTTGAGCAGCTGCTTCGAGCCGATGAGCGGCGGCTGGTACGTCATATCCGGGATCTTGATGATCGCCGTCTCGACGTCGAGATCGTGGCCGTACTCGTAGCCCCACTTCCAGTAGTCGTAGAGGCCAGCGGCCTGCACGGCGCCCAACAAGGCCGTCCAGACGTAGAGCACGGGACGCTTGCCCAGTGCCGCCACCCCAAGCGCCGTCACCACAAGCGCGCCGAGGATCGCCGGCATGTACTCCAACTCGGGGATCGCATCGGGTTCGATGCGCTTCATTCCGATGTAGTGATTCAGGTTGTTGATGCTGTTCAGGTCCTGCTCTTTCACGCCCTCCACGGTGTTCACGCGAATGAGCATCCCCAGCCCTTCCGGGTACTGCGGCGCGATGAGGTCCACGCGCCAGAGCGGCAGGACGAAGCCGGCGCTCATCAGCAGCGCGGCGACGGCGACGAGAATTCGGGCGGACTTGGGCACGTGAGGGCAGACGGGAGAGGGGAGACGGACGACGGGAGATCTCGCGTCGGCGAAGGGCGGCCGGGGGGCGGGCGACGGGACCGCCGCGCCCCCAAGCCGGTCCTGCTACTGCTTGGGTCCTTCGGCCTTCCGCGCCGGCTGGGGCCTGGAGGTCACGCCGCTCAAGGCGACGTTGCTTCCACGCGCCGAGACGCGCACGTACCCCTGCATTTCCTGATGCAGCGCCGAGCAGAAGTCAGTGCAGTACATCGGGTACACGCCCACCTTGGTCGGCACCCAGCGCAGCGTGCGGGTCTCGCCCGGCATGATCAGCAGCTCGCCGCTGGTGGCGCCCATGATCGTGAAGCCGTGCGGGACGTCCCAGTCCTGCTCGAGATTGGTGACATGGAAGAGCACCGTGTCCCCCACCTGCACGCCCTCGATGTTGTCGGGGGCGAAGTGCGAACGAATCGCGGTCATCCGGACGTGAACGCGGCGCCCCTCGCGGCTCACGCCGGTCTCCTTCTCCGTGCGCGCCACGCGCGACGCCTTGTTCTCGGCCAGCTTGAAGAACTTGACCTGCTTGTCCTTGATCTTCTTCGCCTCGATCGCCTGGGCGTAGTGCGGCTCGCCTTCGGTCGGGAAGTCGAGGAGGAGCTTCATCTTGTCGCCCGAGATGTCATACAGCTGGGCGCTCTGAGTCAGTTCCGGGCCCGTCGGCAGGTAACGGTCCTTGGTGATCTTGTTCATCGCGACCAGGTACTTCGCGTTCGGCTTCATCGTGCCGCCGCCGGGGATCATCAGGTGGCCGACCGAGTAGTAGGTCGGGACGCGGTCCACCACCTCCCAGGTGCCGAGCTTCCACTTCACCACCTCGGACGAGATGAAGAACGAGGTGTAGCCGTACCCCTTGCCGTCGAACTCGGTGTGCAGGGGGCCGAGGCCCGGGTTCTTGACCTCGCCGGCAAGCGTCGCGTCGTACTTCAGCACCGGGATTCCCTCGATCTCGCCCTCGAACGCCTTCGCCTCGATGGCCTTCAGCATCTTGGAGAACGAGTGCACCGGGATCACCGACGCCAGCTTGCCGCCGGCCACGATGTACTCGCCCGTCGGATCCACGTCAGCGCCGTGCGGCGACTTCGGGGTCGGCATGAAGTAGACCGCACCCGGGCAGTCCTTGGCCTGGAACTGCGGCACCGACGTGAGGGTGGTGCTCTTCGCCTCGCGCGTGAACTCGTCCGTGTAGTTGTGGACGTAGGAGGCGGGCACGTTCTTCACGATCCCCTTCTGCGCGCACGCCTCGATGGCCTTCCAGTTGACCGCGGCCACGAAGTCCTTGTCGTTCTGCGAGGCATTGACCTCGAGCAGCGAATAGGCCTGCTCGGTGTTGTACATCGAGAGGAACATCCAGCCGTTGCTCGCTCCCTTGCCGGAGCGGGCGAGGTCGTAGCTGAAGCCCGGCATGATCATCTGGAACGCGACGCGCATCTTGCCCGGCTCGTCCGCCTTGATGAACGAGATCTGCCCCTTGAAGTGCTTCTTGAACTCGCTGATCGGCACATCGGCGTTCGGCACCGGCACCGAGAAGCGGGTGGAGGCGACCAGGTACTCCGTGTTCTGCGTGACGAACGGCGAGCCGTGATTGCCGCCCGCGTTCGGGATCTCGAGGATCTCCTCGGTTTCGAAGCGCGTCAGGTCAATGCGCGCCACGCGCGGCGTGTTGTTGGCATTAATGAAGATCCAGCGGCCGTCGTCCTCGCCGTTGGTCTGCGACAGCGCCGGGTGGTGCGTGTCGTCCCACGGGATGAAGCCGTAGGTCGTGTTCAGCATCGGCTTCGTCTCTTCGCTGTAGCCGTAGCCGTTCTCCGGATACTGCGAGAAGACCGGGATGGTCTTGAGCCGGCGCCCCGAGGGGAGGCCGTAGATGCCGATCTGGCCGTTGAAGCCGCCGGACATGAACGCGTAGAACTCGTCATGCTGGCCGGGAGCGACGTACACCGCCTTCGCGGCATCGGTCCCAACCAAGCCCGCGCTCGACGGACGCTTGGCGCAGGCAAAGGCGAGGAGCGCCGCCGACGCGATCACGCCAGCGCCGGCGAGGGTGCGAATCGAGGGGAACTTGACCATTGATAGGCCTCGAGGAACGAAGGTGGGGAGACGAACCAGCGGGGTGGGTGGACGGCGCGTTCGCGTATGTGGTATAATGAATACCGGTTTCAGAAAGTGCTCATAGTTGCTTCACCCCAACAGTCGGGAATCCTACTGAAATCCTGTCCGGATTCAACCCCTCCCGTGTCCGGAAGAAGTCCGATGCCGAGCGTTGCCGCTTTTCCGGTATCCTTCCCGCATCTTTCCGCGCGCCTCGAGGCCGCCGCACATGCACCTGACTCGGTTCACCGACAACGCGCTCCGCTGCCTCACCTATCTCGCCCTGCACCCGGGGCAGACGGAGACCGTCGGCACCATCGCGCGGCGCATGGCCCTGTCCGAGGACCATCTGGTCAAGGTCGTCCAGCGGCTCGCGCACCTCGGGTACGTGGAGACGATGCGCGGACGCGGCGGCGGCGTGCGCTTGATCGTCGAGCCGAAGCAGATCAACGTCGGCGCCGTCGTCCGGCAGACCGAGGAGAACTTCCGGCTGGTGGAGTGCTTCGACGAGCACACGAACACCTGCCCGATTGCGCCGTCCTGTGGACTGGCGCCGGCTCTCGACGAGGCCCTGAAGGCGTTCCTCGAGGTGCTCGACCGCTACACGCTCGAGGACTTCACGCGCTCCCCGCGTCGGCTGGTCAAGCTGCTGATCGCCTAGCCCTCGCGCACGCCCGCGCCGAACTCATAGCGGACCCCCACGCGCGCGAGCAGCTCCACGAGGCGGCGCAGCCCGAGCCCCATCACGCTGAAGTAGTCGCCGTCCACGCGCTCCACGATCGTCGCGCCGTACCCCTGAATCCCGTAGGCGCCGGCCTTGTCCATCGGCTCGCCGGTGGCGATGTACGCCTCGATCTCCTCGTCACCAAGCGCCCGGAACCAGACGCGGACGCCTTCCACCGCGCTCTCCGTGTGCGCGCCGCGCGCCACGGCGATGGCCGTAAACACGGTGTGCTCACGCCCGGCGAGCCGCCGCAGCATCGCCGCGGCGTGCGCCCCGTCGCGCGGCTTGCCGAGAATCTCGCCGTCGAGCACCACAATGGTGTCCGCCGCGATGACCACGGCGTCGCCGTGCCGCTCAGCGAGCGTATGCGCCTTGGCGCGCGCGAGCCGTTCGGCGTGCGGCGCTGGTTGCTCGCCGGGGAGCACGGACTCGTCGATGTCGGCCGGACGCACCTCGTGCGGAATCCCCACCAAGGTGAGCAGTTCGCGCCGGCGCGGCGAGGCCGAAGCGAGGATGACGCGGAACGGCGCGCCAGCGGCGGCTGTCGTGGCGGCGTTCATCGCTCGAGCCAGAGCGTCACGGGACCGTCGTTCACCAACTCCACGTCCATCATCGCGCCGAACTCGCCGGTCTCCACGCGGAGCCCGCGCTCGCGGAGCATCGCGACAAACCGCTCGTACAGCGGAATCGCCTGCTCGGGACGCGCCGCATCAATGAACGACGGCCGGCGTCCCTTCTGCGCGTCGCCGTAGAGCGTGAACTGGCTCACCACCAACACCGCGCCGTCCACCTCTTCGAGGCCGAGGTTCATCTTCCCTTCGGCGTCGGCAAAGAGCCGCAGGCCGGCGACCTTCTCGGCCATCCACGCCGCGTTGGCCTCGCCGTCGGCGTGCGTGAAGCCGATGAGGAGCAGGAAGCCGCGGCCGATGGCCCCGGTTACCCGCTCGCCGACGCGCACCTCGGCGCGTGACACCCGCTGCAAGAGCACTCGCATGGAGAGAAAACCTAGCGTGCCGCGCGCCGCGCGGCACGGCTGGTCTCCGCCGACGCCTCCGGGTATGATTGCGCCATGTCGCACGAGAATCGGCTGCTGCGCTTCGCCCAGGGCGGCAACGTGCAGGGCGTCTATGTGGGAGTCATCGCGGCTTTCTTCGCCGTTTTGATGCGCGTCGCCGGCATGGTTGGCGGTCCCTTATGGGCGGCACCGCTTGTGGGTGGCGCGCTGGGGTTCCTCGCCGGCCGCGCGATCACCCGTGCGCTGTTCGGCGGCGGCGAGCGGTTGGCCAAGCAGATCATCCTCCCCGACGCAGAAGGCACGTACGTCCCTCAGCACTCGCAGATCGAGGCGCTCGAGGTGCAGGAGCGGTACGCCGAAGCGTTCGACGCGTGGATGCAGGTGGCTGGCGAGCGCCCTGGAAATCCGTCGCCATTGCTGCGGGCGGCCGACCTGCGACTGCGGCAGATGAACGATCCGGCCACGGCGCTGGAACTCTATGAGCAGGTGCGGCGGCTTCCGGGACTTCGCGAGGAGCCGCTGCGCTACGCCTCGCAGAAGATCATCGACATCCACCTACGTCCCGACGGCGACCACGGGCGCGCGCTGGTGGAGCTGCGGCGATTCGTCGAGACCTTCCCCGAGGGGCGCGAGGCGGAGGGGGCGCGGGTGGCGATCGCGCGGCTGAAGGCGGAGCGGATCCAGTAGGCGGTCGCGGCGCGGCGCGGTCAATCGCGCTGGCTCCCTGTCGTCAGCTCGCTGGCGCGCCGCGTGGCACCGCGCGCACTTTCAGGCGTGGTGGGCTCGCCCTCACGCTGCTTCCAATCGCTCCGCCCGGGTCTCTCAATGAGTAGTTCCCTGCCCTTCCTCCTCGCGCTTGTCGTCGCGCTCCCTGCGTCCGCCCAGAAACGACCGCGCTCGGCGCCCGCAACGCCCTACGTCCCCGGCGCCGTCTGGGAGCACCGCACGCCAGCCGCGATGGGTGTGGATTCCGCGAAACTCGCCGACGCCATCGCGTTCGCCATCCGCAACGAGACCAAGGCGCCGCGCGACATGGAGGAGAACCACTATCGCACCTTCGGGCGTGAGCCGTTCGGCCAGGGCACCGGTCCGTTCAAGCCGCGGGGCGAGCCCACCGGCGTGGTACTGCGCGGCGGGTATGTAATCGCGAGCTGGGGTGAGCCAGACCGCGTGGACATGACCCACTCGGTCACCAAGTCCCTGCTCTCGGCCACCGTTGGCGCCGCCTTTGACCGCGGCCTGCTGCCCAGCGTGCGCGACACGGTCTGGAAATCGCAGGCGCCGACGTATCTCCTGCGTCTCAGCGCACCGAGCGAGCCCGGCACGCGGTTTGGTGAGCCGATGTTCTTCGACGCGTGGAAGACGCCGCACAACCGCACCATCACGTGGGACGACCTGCTGCGCCAGACGAGCGACTGGGAAGGGACGCTGTGGGGCAAGCCCGAATGGGCCGACCGACCCGCGCAGGACCCGAATACGTGGACCACACGCGCGCGGAACGCGCCGGGCACTGCGTACGAGTACAACGACGTGCGCGTGAATGTGCTCGCGCTGGCCGCCACCAACCTCTGGCGGCGGCCGCTCCCCGAGGTGGCGCAGGAGTTCGTGATGGGCCCCATCGGGGCGTCGCGCACTTGGCGCTGGTACGGCTACGACAACGCGTGGATCACGCTCGACGGACGACCGGTGCAGGTCGTGAGCGGCGGCGGCCACTGGGGCGGCGGGCTGTTCATCAACGCGTGGGACATGGCGCGCTTCGGCCTGCTCACTGCGCGCCGCGGCGTGTGGGGTGACCAGCGCATCCTCTCCGAGGAGTGGGTGCGGCTATCGCTCACTCCCACCGTCCCGCAGCCGACCTACGGCTACATGAACTGGTTCCTCAACACCGGCCGCAAACGTCTGCCAAATGTTCCGGAGAACGTCTTCTGGCACGAGGGGAACGGCACCAACGTGGTTCTCGTGGCGCCCGATCAGGACCTCGTGATCGTGGCACGGTGGATTGCCGGGAGCGCGCTGGATGAGTTCGTCGCGAAGGTGATCGCGGCGGCGCCTACTCGACGGTGACGCTCTTCGCCAGGTTCCGCGGCTGGTCCACGTTGCTGCCCCGCTTCACCGCGATGTAGTACGCGAGCAGCTGCAGCGGAACGGACGCGAGCACCGGCATGAGCAGGTCCACGGTCTCCGGAATGCGGAACTCGTAGTCCACCAGCCCGTCCAGCGCCGGTTCACCGCGCGAGGTGATGGCGATGACGGTCCCCTTCCGCGCCTTCACCTCCTGGATGTTCGACACGACCTTGTCGAACACTGCGTCGTGCGGCGCCACGAAGACCACCGGCATCATCTCGTCAATCAGCGCGATGGGCCCGTGCTTCATCTCGGCCGCCGGATACCCCTCGGCGTGGATGTACGAGATCTCCTTGAGCTTGAGCGCCCCCTCAAGTGCGACCGGGAAGTTCGCGCCGCGGCCGAGGTACAGGAAGTTGGGTGCGCGCTTGAACTCCTCGGCGATGTGCTCCACCTGCTCCGAGCGGTCGAGGACGTCCTGGATCTGCGCGGGCAGCGCGTGCAGCGCGCGCGCGATCTCCATCCCCCGCGTGACGCTCATCCCGCGCTTGCGCGCGAGTTTGAGCGCGAAGAGCGCGAGCGCGACGACCTGGCTGGTGAACGCCTTGGTCGAGGCGACGCCGATCTCCGGCCCGGCGTGCAGGTAGACGCCGCCGTCGTCCTCACGGGCGATCGTCGAGCCCACGACATTCACGAGCCCCAGCGTTCGCGCGCCGCGCCGCTTCGCCTCGCGCATCGCGGCGAGCGTATCGGCGGTCTCGCCCGACTGCGAGATGACGATGCACAGCGTGTTCGGGCCGACGATCGGGTTTTTGTAGCGAAACTCCGAGGCGTATTCGACCTCGACGGGCAGGCGGCACCACTCTTCGATCATCATCTCGCCGATCAGCGCCGAGTGCCACGACGTGCCGCACGCCGTGATGATGACATTGTCGATGGCCATCAACTGCTCGTGCGACAGGTTGAGGCCGCCGAGCTTCGAGGTGCCATCTTCCACGATGAGGCGCCCGCGCATCGTGTTCTCGACCGTCTGCGGCTGCTCGAAAATCTCCTTGAGCATGAAGTGCGGGTAGCCGCCGCGTTCGATGGCGGCCTGGTCCCACTCGATGCGATCGACCTTCGGCGTGCGCGGCGCCGCGCTGGCATCGAGCACGCGGTAGCCGCCGGCCTCGATGACCGCCACGTCGCCGTCGTGGAGGTAGACCACCTGCCGCGTGTGCGCGAGGATCGCCGAGGCGTCGGAGGCGAGGAAGTGCTCACCGTCGCCGATCCCGACGAGCAGCGGGCTTCCCTTTCGCGCGGCGACGATCTTGCCCGGGTCGCGACTGCTCACGATGGCCAGTCCGTAGGTGCCTTCGACCTCGCGGAGCGCCGCGAGCACGGCCTCTTCCAGCGAGCCGTTCATTAACTCCTGCACCAGGTGCGCGACGACCTCCGTGTCCGTGTCGCTGCGAAACTGGTACCCCTTCCCCTGCAGCAGCACGCGCAGGGCGTTGGCGTTCTCAATGATCCCGTTGTGCACGACGGCGACCGTCCCGTCCTGGCTTCGGTGCGGATGCGCGTTGCGCTCGACGGGCGGCCCGTGCGTGGCCCAGCGCGTGTGCCCGATGCCACAACTCCCCGTGACCGGCGTGGTATTCAGCGCCGCTTCGAGCCGCGCGATCTTCCCGGCCGCGCGGCAGTCGCCGAGGGCGCCATCGTGCAGCACCGCAACGCCCGCGGAGTCATAGCCGCGGTACTCCATGCGGCGGAGCCCCTCGAGCAGAAAGGGAACCGCGGGCTTGCCGCCGACATACCCGATGATGCCACACATCTTGGGGGGCTCCGGAACGAGTCTAGGGCGCGAGCTTCGCCAGCAGGGCGCGCGACCGGTCGATCAACGCGCGCGCCTCAGCCGCGGTGGCCGCCTCGGCGATCACGCGCACGATGGGCTCGGTGCCCGACGGGCGGATGTGCACCCAGCGCCCCGGCCAGCCCAGTCGTAGGCCATCCTGCGTGTCGGCGGCCGCGTCGGGGAACGCTTCGCGCAGGGCCGCGTACACCGCGTCCAACGGGGCGGCGGGGCGGTCGAGCTTGTCCTTGATAATCGCGTACCGCGGGTACTTCGCGACCACCGCGGAGAGCGGCATCTGCGCGTTCACGAGCATCTGCAGGATGAGCGCCACGCCGAGTGGCGCGTCGCGCCCGAGATGGAGTTCGGGAAGAATGACGCCGCCGTTCCCTTCGCCGCCGACGACCGCGCCGGCCGCGCGCATGGCGAGGGCGACATTCACCTCGCCCACCGGCGCGCGCTGCACCGTGGAGCCGTACTCGGCCGCCTGATCATCCACGACCTGACTGGTCGAGAGGTTGGTCACGACGACGCCGGGGCGATGCGCGAGTACCACACGTGAGGCGAGCGCGAGGGTGTAGTCCTCGCCAATTGCGGACCCCGTCTCGTCCACCAGCGACAGGCGGTCCACATCCGGATCCGTGGCGAATCCGATGTCGGCGCCCGTCTTCTTCACCAAGTCCGCGAGCGGACCGAGGTTCTCGGCGACGGGCTCGGGCGGGCGCGGGAAGCGACCGTCTGCTTCGAGTTCGATGGCCTCGATGTCGCACCCGAGGAGGTCGAGCAGGTGCGGAATGACGTTGCCCCCAGCCCCGCGGCAGGCATCGTAGGCGACGCGGAACTTGCGCGCACGGATGGCCGCGACATCGATCATTGGCAGGGCAAGCACCGCATCGATGTGCCTGGCGACCGCTTCGCCGTCGAAGCGGGTAGCGCCGAGCCGGTCGTAGGTCGCGTACGGTATGGCGTCGATGAGCGCGCGCATCGCCGCGTTGTCGGCGGCGTTGAGGAAGAGACCGTCGTGCCCGACGAACTTCAGCGCGTTCCACTCGATGGGATTGTGGCTGGCGGTGATGTTGAGTCCGCCGGCGGCGTGATGGTGCTCCACCGCCATCTGCAGGGTGGGCGTCGTCGTGATGCCGAGGTCGATGACGCTGGCGCCCACCGATTCGAGCGCGGCGCGGGCCACGACATGGAACATCGGCCCGGACACCCGCGAATCACGTCCCAACACCACGGACGTGCCGTGGCCCTGCTGCAGCGCCCACGCGCCGAAGGCGGCAGCGTACCGCGCCACGACCTCCGGCGAGAGGCCAAAGCCCACACGTCCCCGAATGCCGGAGACGGAGATCATTAGACGGGGGTCGGTCATCCGTGAAAAGTGGGGACGGTGGACGGTGGACGGTAGACGGGGGAGGACGACAGTAGGTCTGCGCGACGAGAGTGACGGTTGACGGTGGACGGTGGACGGTGGACGGTTGAACGGAAGGGGCACGGCCTCGCGGAGAAGCTGCTACGGCGATTCCCCCAACACCGTCACCTCCCGTACGTTCCACCGTCCACCGTCCACCGTCTACCGTCCACCCTCCACCGTCCACCGTCAGGCCGCCTCTTGTCAAACCCTCTGGCCCTCCTCCCCATCGCCCTCGCCGCTCGCGGCGGACGCATCGACGGCCTCCCTGCGGCGGGGGCGGTCGCGGCGGGCTTCACGCTGCTCCAGCGCTCGGCGCCGCTGGTGCGGGCGATGGCGGGGCGGCGAAGCGCGCTGCTCCTGCCGCCGTCAAGCGCGGTGCTGACGGCGCTGGCGGCGAGTGATGGGCGGGGAACGGTGCTGCTTCCGGCGGCGGATCCTGATGCGCTGGCCGCGATGCTCGACGACGCCAATGTTGGCGCCGTCTTCACCATTTCCGCTTTCGCCTCTCTGCTCCCGCTCCGCGATCACGCCGTCGTTCTCCTCGACGGCACACCCCGCAGCGCGGTGGTCCATGCGGGCGGCGCGGAGTCCACGGTCGACCTGGGTTCCCATTTCGGACTCGAGCTCGCTGGCGAGGAGGACGACGGAAGCGACGAGGAATGCGTCGTCTGCTATGCGTCTTCCCGCGAACGCAGCCGCTTCACGCATCGCGACCTATTCACCCTCGCGCGCTTCGCTATCGAGGCGACGTCGCTGAGCAGCGGCGACCACGCGCTCGCCCTGATGCCCCCGGCGAGCGGCGAGGCGCTCACGCTCGCGTTCGCCGCACCGCTTCTCGTTGGCGGGCGTGTCTCGACTATGGCGAGCTTCGACGCGGACAGCGCGGTGCGCCGACTCACCGAAGACGGCATCACGCATGTCGTGGCAGACGCCACGCAGTTCGCGGCCCTCGCGGATGCGCTCGAACGCCTGGGGCCTGCCGTATCGCCGCGCGCGTTGCACGTCTGCCTCTGCCTCGGCGCGGCGCCGAGCGCCGCCCTGCGCGACCGGTGGCAGGTGCTCACCGGCGCCGCGCTTCGCGTGTCGGAAGGCATCCGGCGCCCGCTGAACGACTGACGCGGGGCCCCGTCGACACGACTCGCGACTGACTCGTTGGCGTCGCCCCCAGAGGCTATCTTTCACGCTATCTCGATCGCTCTCTCCTTTGCTCCTGGAGCCGGCATGACGCGGGTGTTTGACGAAGACCTCAACGCGCGATTTGCGACGCGCACCATTCACGCGGGACAGCGCCCCGATCCCACGACCGGCGCCATTATGCCGCCGATCTACCAGACGTCCACGTATGTCCAGGACGCGCTCGGCGTTCACAAGGGCTACGAGTACGCGCGCGGCAAGAACCCCACGCGTGAGGCGCTGGAGCGCAACGTCGCCGCTCTCGAGGGGGCCACGCACGGCTTCGCCTTCTCCAGCGGCATGGGGTGCCTCGACTCGATCATGAAGCTCTTCGACGCCGGCGACCACATCGTCTGCGGCGAGAATGTCTACGGCGGCACCTTCCGCCTCTTCGACAAGGTCCTCAAGCGGCTCGGTCTGTCCTTCACCTTCCTCGACACGCGCGACGCGCAGCGCATCGAGGACGCCATCACGCCGCAGACGAAGGCCGTGCTCGTCGAGACGCCGACCAATCCGCTGATGCGCATCACCGACCTCGCGGCGGTCGGGGAGATCGCGAAGCGCCGCGGCGTGCTGCTGATCGTGGACAACACCTTCGCGACGCCGGCGTTCCAGCGCCCGCTGGAGTTCGGCGCGCACATCGTCTATCACTCGAGCACCAAGTACCTCAACGGCCACTCTGATATGGTCGGCGGCATCGCCGTCACCGCCGATGACGCCCTCGCCGAGCGCCTGCAGTTCATCGCGAACGCGGCCGGCGCGGTTCCTGGACCGATGGATGCCTGGCTGACCCTGCGCGGCACCAAGACGCTGGCCCTGCGGATGAAGGCACACGACGCCAACGGGCGAAAGGTCTCCGAGTGGTTGGCCAACCGCTGGGGCGCCGAGCGCGTGATCTACCCCGGCCTGTCCACGCACCCCCAGCACGCGCTGGCCAAGAAGCAGATGACGGGCTTCGGCGGCATGATCAGCGTCGAGATGGGGTCGAAGGAAAAGGCCGCCACCGTGCTCGGGCGCACCCACGTCTACTCGCTCGCCGAGTCGTTGGGTGGCGTCGAGAGCCTGATCAGCCACCCCGCCTCAATGACCCACGCCTCGGTGCCGCCGGAACGGCGCACCGAGCTTGGGATCACCGACGGCCTGATCCGCCTTTCGACAGGGGTGGAGGACTCCGACGACCTGATCGCCGACCTGGAGCAGGCCTTCAAGGGGCTGTAAGCCGGAACTTCGCACGGCAGGGATTCGTAGGTAGGACATCCCTGCCGCTCTTTGAGGAGAACCCATGGCCACCCGCGTGATCCTGACCGACATCGCCCCCACCTCGTGGGAGCATCCCGCCGACCGCGCTGCCCTGAACGCGCTGCGCGCCATTCCCGGCTTCGACCAGGTGGTGCGCAAGATCGCCGCTTTCTTCGGCGAGCGCGGCCTGCGCCAGCTCTTCCTGGCCAACGCCGTGCGCTGTGGACCCACGCAGCGCCCCGAACTCGACGCGCTCCTCACCGAGGTGCTCGAGACGCTGGACTGGCCCATGCGCCCGGAGCTGTACGTGACGATGTCGCCGACGATCAACGCCGCGGCGCTCGGCTTCGACCGGCCGTTCATCGTCATCAACTCGGCGACGCTCGAGCACCTCGATCGCGACGAACAGAAGGTGCTGATCGCGCACGAGGTGGGCCACATCATCAGCGGCCATGTGCTCTACCGCACCGTCGCGACCATCCTGATGACCTTCGGCCTCGGCGCGCTGCCGTTCCTTGCCGCCGCGGTGATCTTCCCGTTCCAGATGGCGTTCCTCGAGTGGTACCGGAAGAGCGAGCTGTCGTCTGACCGCGCGGCCATGCTGGCCATGCAGGACCGCCGCGCGGTGATGATGACCTTCCTCAAGGTCGCTGGCGGCCCGTCACACGGGCACACCATTGACCTCGACACCTTCATGGCGCAGGCCGCCGAGTACGAGACGCAGGGCGACGCCTGGGACAAGGTGCTGCAGGTGCTCAACACTGTCTTCCGCGAGCATCCGTTCAACACGGTGCGCGCGGGCGAACTGCAGCGCTACATCGACAGCGGGCGCTACGACAAGATCCTCACCGGCGAGTACGACAGGCGCAGCGATGCGCGCCCGTCGGCGGAGGAGGTCCGGCACGACTTCAGCGAGGCCGGTGCGTATTACGGCGAGCAGGCGAAGGCCGCGGCCGCCAAGGGAATCGAGATCCTCGGCCGCGCCAAGGACGCCTTCACCGACGCCTTCAAGACCGGATCGCGATGAAGGTTCTCATCGTCGGCGGCGGCGGCCGCGAACATGCCCTGGCGTGGAAGCTCTGCCAGGACGATCCCTATCTCGACCTGATTGCGGCACCGGGGAATCCGGGGATCGAGGCAATCGGCCGTTGCGAAGCGGTCTCCGCCACCGACGTTGACGGACTGTGCGCGCTCGCCCAGCGCGAAAAAGTGGAGCTGGTCATCGTCGGCCCCGAGGCGCCACTCGAACTCGGGCTCGTCGATCGCCTGCGCGCGCTCGGGATTCCCGCGTTCGGTCCGACCAAGGCCGCTGCGGAAATCGAGACCTCCAAGCGCTTCGCCAAGGAGCTGATGATCGCCGCGGGCGTTCCCACCTCGATGGCCCGCACGTTCACCGATGCTGCCGCCGCGAAGGCTGAGGTGCGCCGGCTTGGCGCGCCGGTGGTCGTGAAGGCGTCGGGCATCGCGGCGGGCAAGGGCGTCATCGTCGCCGCGACAATCGCCGAGGCTGAGGCGGCGGTGGACAGCATGCTGGTGGAGAACGTCTTTGGGGCGGCGGGGGCGGAGGTGCTGGTCGAGGAGTTCATGACCGGCGAGGAGCTCTCCATCTTCGCGATCACCGACGGCACGCACGTGCTGCCGATGATCGCGGCGCAGGACCACAAGCGCATCGGCGAGGGCGACACCGGGCTGAACACGGGCGGGATGGGGGCCTACTGCCCCGTCTCGATCGCCCCGCCGTCGCTCATTGACGAGACCGTGCAGCGCGTCTTCCTGCCGACACTGCGCGCGTTGCGTGAAGCGGGGCGTCCGTTCACCGGCCTGCTGTACGCGGGGCTGATGCTCACGCCGCAGGGAATGAAGGTCGTGGAGTTCAACTGCCGCTTCGGCGACCCCGAGACCGAGGCCATCCTGCCGTTGCTCCAGTCCTCGCTCCTCGAACCGATGCTCGCGGTCGCTCGAGGCGACTCGCTCGCGGGCCATCCGCCGCACCGCTGGCATGCGGGCGCGTCGGTGACCACAGTGCTGGCGGCGCATGGATACCCCGGCGCGGTGCGCAGCGGCGACGAGATCGCCATCAGCGCGCGCGGCGATGACGTGATCGTCTTCCACGCCGGCACCAAGAGCGACGCCGAGGGCGCGCTGCGCACCGCGGGCGGGCGCGTGCTGGCGGTCACCGCCGTCGCGCCGACGATGGCCGAGGCGCGCGAGAAGAGCGCCAGCGCCGCGGCGAACGTCACGTTCGAGGGAAAGCAGTTCCGCCGCGACATCGGCTGGCGCGAGCTGCAGCGCGGTGCCTGAACTCCCGGAAACGGAGACGATCGCCGGCGATCTCCACGCGGCGATTTGCGGCGCGGGGATTGTCCGAGTTCAGGTGGTGCGCGCGGACGTGCTCCGCGGCGCGCCGTCATCCGGTCCGGTGGCGCGCCGCAGCGTCTCGCGGATTGACGGCCCCGTTTTCGCGCGGCGACTGACCGGCCAGCGCATCGCGCGCGTCTTCCGGCGCGCGAAGAGCATCGTGATCGCCTTCGAGAACGCCACGCAGCTCGTGGTCACGCCGCGCTTCACCGGCGCGCTGATCCTGAGCGGCAGCGCCGTCGCCGATGCCTACGCGTGTCTGCGCCTCGAAATCAGCGATGGCCGCGATCTCCGCTACACCGACGTGCGACGGCTCGGCACCGTTGCCTTTCTCGACGCCGAGGCGTTTGCGGAGTGGAGCGGCGCCCTCGGCCCGGAGCCGCTTGACCCGGAGTTCACCGTCGAGCGATTTTCGGGGTGTCTTCGGGGTTCGAAACGGGCCATCAAGTCGGTGCTCATGGACCAGGCGCGGCTGGCGGGGGTCGGCAACATCTACGCGAATGAGGCGCTCTGGCGCGCGCGGATCCGTCCGTCGCGCCGCGCGTCATCGCTGCGCGTCGCCGAGCGCGAGGCGCTGCATCGCGAGCTGACGTCGGTCCTGCGCGAGGCGGTCGCCGCCCGCGGGACGTCGTTCCGCGACTACCGCGACGCCTTTGGCGCGCGCGGCGGCTTCGCGGCTCAGTTGCAGGCCTACGGACGCGGCGGCGAGCCGTGCACGCGGTGCGGCGCCGCGCTCAAGACCAGCCACATCATCGAAGGGCGCGCCACCGTGTGGTGCGCCACCTGTCAGAAATGAGCCGGCGCCGCCAGCGCCCGCCCTTTCTGCCGACGCCGGCGGAATCGAAAGCGCATGCCGTCGAGATGCTCGCCCAGGTAAAGGCTGGCGCGCGCGACCTCCCCGGCGTCTACGAGATGCGCTCCGCCGATGGCGAGATCATCTACGTCGGCAAGTCGAAGAAGCTGCGCACGCGGCTGTTGAGCTACTTCCGCGCCGAGTACCCGGCCGACAAGGGAGCGCGCATCCTGCGCGAGGCGGCCGAGATCCAGTGGGAGTACGTGCCCAGTGAGTTCGCCTCGTTGCTCGAGGAGCTTGCCCGCATCAAGCGCTACCGCCCGCGGCACAACGTCGCCGGCAAGCGCGACGCGCGGCACTTCGCCTTCATTCGCGTCGCGCGAGGGGCCGCCGAGTCGTTCCGCGTCGTGCGCGGCGCGGGGAGCGACGAAGGCGGCGTCTTCTTTGGCCCGTTCCATGGGGCCATGCAGCTCACCGAGGCGCTGCGCGAGCTGAATGACGCGCTGGGCCTGCGCGAGTGCGCGCTGGACACGCCGATGCACTTCGCCGACCAGGCCGACCTGTTCGCGATGCCCCGGACGCCCGGCTGCATTCGCCACGAGATCGGCAAGTGCCTGGGGCCGTGCGTCGGTGGGGTGCGGCGCGATGAGTACGCCGCGCGCTTCGCCCTCGCCCGCGCCTTCCTCGAGGGAGCGAACGACGTACCGGTCACGGCCCTCCGCTCGGCGATGGAAGCGGCGAGCGATGAACTGGCCTTTGAGCGTGCCGCGGCCATCCGCGACAAGATCACGCGGCTCGAGTCACTGCGCGCGCAGTTCGCACGCCTGCGTTTCGCGGTGGAGTCGCTGTCGTTCGTGTACACGCCGGAGCCCAAGCACGGCGACGCGGTCAGCTACGTGATCCGTCGTGGACGCGTGCGGGCGACGCTGCCGGCGCCCCGCACCGCGGAGGAGCGCCGCGCGTTCGACGCCAGGGTGGCGGGCGTCTTCGCGCCCGTCGAACGCACCGACGGCACCGTGCCTTCGCACGAGATCGACGAGTTGCTGCTGGTGACCAGCTGGTTCACCCGCTCTCCGAAGGAGCTCGAGCGGACGACGGCGCTCGCGCCCGCGCCGTTCACGCTCAGTGCGTAGGTCGGCGCCGTGCCGCGCTCACTCGGGAAGGTCGATCAGCGTGGCGGTGACCTGACCGGCCTTGACACGCAGCCGCGCGACGCTGGGCGAAAGGTCGAAGCGCCGCGCCCCCGCCGCGCCTGGGTTCACCACCAGCACCCCGTCCACGCGCTCGATCCTTTGCACGTGCGTGTGGCCGTACACGAGTACGTCGAAGCCGGGGTACCTCGCGACCAGGCGCTCGGCGGTCGGGTGCCCCACTTCGTGGCCATGCGAGACGTGGATGCGCACCCCTTCGATCTCAACCACGTGCTCCGCGGCGAGTTCGGGGAGCCACGTGGCGTCGCAGTTCCCGAAGACGGCGCGCACCGGCGCGATGACCGCGAGTTCGTCAAGGATGGTCTCGCCGCACACGTCGCCAGCGTGCAGGATCATCGAGACGCCGGCGAGCGCCTCGTGCACCGAGGGCCGCAGCAGGCCGTGGGTGTCGGAGATTAGGCCGATCTCGGTCATCAAGTCCTGCGGCGATCGGTTCGGAATGCGCGGGATGGCGTGCGGGCGTGAGCGATCACCGCAGCACCCGCCGTGACACGGCGTCGAACACCACGAGCGCCACGGTCACCGTGAGCACCTCGGCGCCGAGCATCCCGGGCGTCCCCCACGCGTCGTGCGCCCAGCCTGCCCCCTTCACCAACCCGAGCGAGCCGAGCGTGTTGAAGGCGAGGAACAGGCTCACCTTCGTCGAGGCCGCGCCGCCCTTCGCCAGAGCCAGCGCCATTCCGGTGAGCGCCGCCGTGCACGAACCCAGCGTCGCCGTGTAGGCGGCGGTGAGCACGGCGAAGGCCCACGGCTCGCGCGGCGAGAAAAGGAGAAGCAACGCCAGCACGCCCTGCGCCGCGCACGCCACGAAGTACGCGCGGCGATGCGGCACGCGATCCGTAAACCAGCCGCCGCCCAGCGTGCCCAGCGTAATCGCCACGCCGGCGACGACGCCAAGCACCAGCGACACCATGTCGGCGGACGCTTTCCATTCCGTGGCGACGGCAGAGAAGAGGAATTGCGCGTTCCCCGTGCCGATGGGCAGGAACGCCAGCAGCAGCGCGAGCCGCCCGTCGACCTTGGCGAGCATCGCGCGGAGTTCGCCCCACACTTCGCGCGCCCGCGCGCCAATGCTTCCCGTTCCGACGCGCGGCGGCTCGCGCAGGACGAGCAGCGGCAGGCTGCACGACAGCACCACCGCGGCGAGCACCGCGCCCCCGACCGCGGGGGATGGACTGTGGCGAACCAGGTAGAGCGCGGCGCCTCCGCCCAGCGTCTGCCCGAGCATGTTCCCGGTCTGATAGAAACCGGCCGCGCGTCCGAGCTGCGAGGGATCGCAGTTGTGCAGCAGCAGTCCCTGCAGCGCGAACGCGATGAACGTCGCCGAGACCGCGCCGGTCAGCACCAACCCAGTGAGAAGCGGCAGGGTGGCTGCGCTCATCGGGATGGTGCACATCCCAAAGAAGACCGCCGCGCAGACGGCGTTGGCAATCACGTACCATCGCTTGCGCGTCAGCGTCAGGTCGCCGATCGGCGCCCACAGGAACTTGAAGGCTGCCGGCGCGAACGCGATCCCGACGATCGTCGCCGCGGCACTCACCGGCAGCCCCGCACGCGTGGCCAGCCACCCCAGCATCACGGCCGGCACGCCGACCATCAGGCCATAGGGGAAGTAGAGGATGCCGAAGAGGCTGGGATGGGACACGGCGATTTAGGATTTGGACCGAGGATTGCGATTGAGGATTCCGATTCAGGAATCCGATGGGCGATTACCGGTCGCGACCGACCGAAGATGCCCCCCGGAAACACAAAGGGCCAGCACTCGCTGGCCCCCGCACCCTGCCCCCTGCACCCCACCCTGCTCCCTCTCCCCTGCACCCCACCCTGCTCCCTTCTCCCTGCACCTAAGGAGCCTCCCCCCACCTCGGCGCCAGCTTGTTGTCTACCCCCAAATGGTCCATCACCCGCGCCACCATGAAGTCCACCAGCTCTTCAATCCGCGTCGGCTTGTTGTAGAACCCCGGCGCCGCCGGCATCACCACCGCGCCCGCATTCGTGACGCGCAGCATGTTCTCCAGATGGATGCTCGACAGCGGCGTCTCGCGCGTCACGAGGATCAGCGGCCGACGCTCCTTAAGCGTCACGTCCGCGGCGCGCTCCACGAGCGAGCGACTCGTCCCCGCCGCGATCGCCGCCAGCGTCCCCATCGAGCACGGGCAGACCACCATCGCCCGGGCACGATGCGACCCGCTCGCCGGCCCCGCGCCGCGATCGCCGTCGTCGTACACGCGCACCCAGCGATCCCACGACGCGGCGCCGACGTGCGCGCGCAGTCCTTCCACGGAACCAAGCGATGTCTCCGTCTGGATCAGGCGCAGGCCGTGGCCGCTCACGATGAGCGAGACCGGCTGCTCCGCCTGCGCGAGCGCCTGCAGCAGTCGGACGCCGTATGGCGCGCCCGACGCGCCGGTGATGGCCATGACGATGGGACGCGGTGCGCTCATGTGAAGACCCGCTCAGCGAGCACAAAGAGGAAGAACGTCACGCTCAGCACGCCGTTCATCTGAAAGAACGCCGCGTCGAGCTTGGTAAGATCGTCGAACGAGACCAGCGAGTGCTCCCATCCAAGGATCGCCGCGGCGACGACCACGCCAATGAAGTAGAGCACGCCAGAGCCGGCACCGAAGCCGGCCGCGACGAGCGCAACGATGGTGAGCAGGTGCAGCGCGCGCGCCACCCGCAGTGCCTTCGTCACGCCCATCGTCGCGGGCACCGAGTAGAGGCCCTGGGAGCGGTCGAACTCAATGTCCGGCAGAGCGTAGAGGATGTCAAAGCCACCGACCCAGCTCATCACCGCCACAGCGAGCGCCGGTAACAGCCACCAGGGATCGCTCCACGCGCCGGTGACCGCCAGGTAGCCGCCCGCGGGCGCGATGCCCAGCCCAAGCCCCAGCACGAGGTGCGCCCACCGCGTGAACCGCTTGGTGTAGCTGTAGAACAGCACCCAGGCCAGCGCCACCGGGGAGAGCGCGAGGCAGAGCGGGTTGATCCGCCACGCCGCGAAGACGAAGACCGCCGACGCCACCGCGACGCTCGCCGTCGCCTCCGCCACGCTCATTGAGCCGCGCGGCAGCTCGCGCATTGCCGTGCGGGGATTCGCGGCGTCGAATCGCCGGTCCACGATCCGGTTGAAGCCCATCGCGGCGAAGCGCGCGGCGGTGAACGCGACCACCACCCAGACGACCGTCGCGAGCGTCACCGGCGCGACCCAGCTGGCCAGCGTGACCCCCACCAGCGCGAACGGCAGCGCGAAGACGGTGTGCGGGAGCTTCACGAAGTTCACGTAGCGCACCAGGCGCGACGTGCCGTCGTAGGTCTGCCCCTCGCGCACCGCCTGGCTCACGTCGCGAGCCCCAGCCTCGCCCACACGGCATCCATCTTCGCCTTCGTCGCGGCATCCATCTCGATGACCTTGGGCCACGCGCGAGTGAAGCCCTCCTCGGGCATCTTCTTGGTCGCGTCGAGCCCCATCTTGGAACCGAACGTGAAGGCGCGGCTCGCGTGGTCCAGCACGTCCACCGGCCCCAGTGTGAAGCGCACGTCGCGCTCGGGGTCGATGTTGTTGAGCGCCACCCACCACGCTTCCTGCGTGTTCCGCACGTTGACCCAGTCATCCACCACCACGATGACCTTGGCCAGCGACATCAGCCCCATCCCCCACAGCGCGTTCATCACCTTGTACGCCTGCCCGGGGTAGCTCTTCTTGATCGAAACGAAGACGAGGTTGTGGAACCCGCCCTCGGCGGGCATGTGGTAGTCCACGATCTCCGGCACCGTGAGCTTGAGCAGCGGCAGGAAGATCCGTTCGGTGGCGTGGCCGAGGTAGAAGTCCTCCATCGGCGGGCGCCCGACGATGGTGGCGACATAGGTCATGTCGCGCCGCATCGTCACCGCCGTCACGTGCACGCGCGGGTAGAGGTCGGCCTCGGAGTAGTAGCCGGTGTGGTCGCCAAAGGGCCCTTCCACGACGAGCTCCTCGGCCGGGTCGATGTACCCTTCGAGCACGAGTTCCGCGTCCCACGGCACTTCGATGTCGCAGGTCACCGCTTTCACCAACTTCACCGGATCGCGGCGCAGGAAGCCGGCGAAGATGTACTCATCGATCCCCGGTGGGAGCGGCGCGCTCGCGCTGTACATCGACGCCGGATCGGAGCCGATGACCATGCACACCGGCATCTTCTCGCCGCGCTCGGCCATCTCGCGCCAGTGGGCCGCCCCAGTCTTGTGGCGCTGCCAGTGCATCGCGACGTGGCGCTTGCCCATCTGCTGGACGCGGTACATCCCGACGTTGCGAATGCCGCGCGCGGGATCCTTGCTGACCACCTGCGTCATCGTGAAGAACGGCCCGCCGTCCTCCGGCCAGGTGGTGAGCACCGGGATCTTGTCCAGGTCAATCTCGTCGCCCTGCCAGACTACCTCCTGACACGGCGCCACCCCGCCCTTCACGCGCGGCGGGAACTTGGAGACCTCGAACAGCCGCGGCAGCAGCGACAGCTTGCCCATCAGCCCTTCGGGGACCTTCAGGTCTATGAGTTTCGTGATGCGCGCGCCGTGCTCGTCGAGCGACTCGACATTCAGCGCCAACGCCATCCGCTTCATCGAGCCGAACAGATTGATGGCCACCGGATAGGCCGACACCGAGCCGTCCTTGAGAATCGGCTGCTCGAAGAGCAGCGCCGGCCCGCCCCCGGGGAGCTTCATCGCCCGGTCGGCGATCTCACACATCTCGAGGTGCACCGAGACCGGCTCGGTGACGCGCACCAGTTCGCCGATGTCGTCGATCGCCCGAATGAAGTCCGCTAGTGTGTCGAGGCTCATCGTCTCCCGTCTCCCGTCTCCCGTCTCCCGTCTGCCGTCTTCGTCCCTACGTGCACCGCCGCAATCCCAAACGTCAACGCCCGCCACTCGACGCCCACATACCCCGCCGCCTCCATCCGCGCCGCCAGCGCCGTCGTCTCCGGAAAGTTCTTCACCGAGTCAGGCAGGTACGTGTACGCCGTGCGGTGCCCGCTCACCAACCCGCCGATGCGCGGCAGCACGTGATGGAAATACGCGTGATAGACCGCGCGCACGAGCGCCACACGCGGGGTCGAGAACTCGAGGATCACGAACCGCGCTCCGGGCTTCAGCGCCCGCCGCACCTCGCGCAGCGCGGCGTCGAGATCGGCCACGTTGCGAATGCCGAACGCGACGATCGCCCCGGACAGGCTGTCCGACGCCACCGGCAGCGCGAGCGCGTCGGCGACCACCGGGGTGATCGGCCGCCCTGCCAGCTTCGATTGCCCCGCCCGCAGCATCGGCTCCGCGAAATCGGCGCCGATCACGCGGCCAACAAAACCCCGCCGCGCACTCAATGCGGCGGCCACATCGAGCGTTCCCGCGCAGAGGTCGAGGTACGTGCCCGCGGGATCGCGCTCCCACCCCAGCCGAGCCAGCGCGACGCGCCGCCAGTGGCGGTCGACGCCCATGCTCAGCACGCGATTGAGCAGGTCGTAGCGGGGCGCGATGTCCGAGAACATCCGCTGCACGTACGCGCGCTTCCCCGCGGCGCCGGCCGCCGCGGCGCTCGCCTCTCGCGCCTCGAGGTCGGTCGTGGGAATCACCCCCGCAAATTCGCCGGGCCGCTCCGCCGGAGCAAGCGCGATGCCGCGCAGGGTGCTGACGCACGCCGCGCGCGGCGCGCGCCCCGCACTCCGCGCGCGACGGCTCGTGCTAGTCGCTCGCGCGCACAGCGGCTACTTTTCCGCCCCTGCGCATGCCTGCCGCTCTCGACCTCCCCAACCTCCCCGACGCGGACGTCGCCCGCCTCGCCCAGCAAGGGCGCGAACCGGCGTTCCGGGAGCTCGTGCGCCGCTATGAACGCCCGGTCTTTTCGCTCGTCTTCCGCATGGTCCGCGACACCGCGACCGCCGAGGACCTCGCTCAGGACACGTTCATCAAGGTCCTGAATCACATCGACAAGTACCGCCCCGAGTTCAAGTTCTCGAGCTGGCTCTTCAAGATCGCCAACAACGTCGCCATTGATCACCTGCGGCGACGGCATCTCGACACGATCTCGATGGACGGCGCTCCCAACGCCGCCACGGCCGCCGACATCGAGGCCACGTCGTTCGACATCGCCGACCGATCGGAGTCAGCCCTCGAGGTCATGGAAGCCAAGGAGCTCGGCTCGTCCATCGAAAAGGCCATCGGCGCTCTCCGCCCGGAGTACCGGGCCTGCATCATGCTGCGCCACGTCGAGGGGCGGTCCTACGAGGAGATCGCCGCCACGCTCGACCTCCCCCTCGGGACGGTCAAGACCTACATCCATCGGGCCCGGCACCAGCTTCGAGAGGCCCTGGAGCACCTCCGGGAGTAAGGGAGGACGGAACCCCCACTCCCCTGAAACCCGTTTCCCGATAGCCTCGTAAGGCACCACAGGAGGACCAGTGCAACACCGCCACCTGCTTCCAAACGAAATCGATCTGCTGCTCGACGGCGACGCCGGATTCGGCGGGGCGCCGTTGCGCACGCACGTTGATTCCTGCGCCGACTGCCGCGCGCGCCTCGATGAGGCGCGGGTGGTGGCCGACGCATTGGAGCGCCTCCCCCACTTCGCCCCGCGCACAGGCTTTGCCGACCGTGTCCTGAGCCACGTGCAGATCGTCGAGCCTTGGCACGTGGCCGCGCTGGGCACCGCCCGCCGGTTCGTCCCGGAATCGCGGCCGCTCCGCGCGCTTGCCCTGGCCGGCGTCGCGGTCACCTCCGTGGCCATCTCGGCCAGTGCCGTCTGGATCGTGCTGAGCGCGAACCTCACGGTCGGATCGGCCTCCATCGTGGCCGGCCGGGTGCGGGAAATGGCGATTGGCGGGGTGCAGCAGGGATTGGCCATGGTGCTTGGCGTCGGCGCGGCGGAGACGCTGCGGGCGAGCGGCACGATGGCCATCGCCCTTGCCGGGGTCGCGCTGGTCGCCGCCGCGGGTCTTGCCACCCTCGGCTTCCGCGCCCTCGCCTCGGCCTCCCGCCAGCGCGGGAGCTGACCATGCGCCACCTCCTGATGGCCGCCATCGCGACCGCGGTCGCGATAGGAGGCTTCGAGCGTGCGGACGCCCAGCAGCCCGCCGCGCCGTCCGCCGCCACTCGTGATTCGGTCGCGCGCGTGCTCGACAGCGCGCGCGCGACGCCGCTCGGACGCACGCTGCCGTCCGTTGATCGGTTCTCGTGGGGCGATCTCTCCATCCCGGCGGGCGCCACGGTTCCCGGCCCGGTGGCCGCGGCCCGCGGGAACGTGGATGTGCTCGGCACGGTGAACGGCGACGTCCTGTCCGTGGGCGGCGACATCCGGGTGCACCCCGGCGGCGAGGTGACCGGATCGGCGCTCGCCCTGCAGGGCAAGGTGCTGGTGGACGGGGGACGCGTCCGCGGCGAGATGAAGGCTGTCGCGCCTCTTGGCGTGGGTGAACAGGAAGAGGCGCTGACCGGCGCCGCCGCGGTGAGTCATGCACTGAAGGTCACGGCCGCCTGGTTCGTGATCCTCCTGTTCGTCGGCATTGGGGTCATTCTCTTCTCCGGCGCACAACTCGAGGCCGTGGTGCAGGCGCTTGGTAACCGCTTCGGGGCGTCCCTCGCGCTGGGCGCGGCGGCCCAGGTGGGGGCGATCCCCCTCCTCGTGCTGCTTTGCGTCGCCCTCGCGCTGACCATCGTCGGCATCCTGCTGATTCCGTTCGCCGTGGTCGCCTACATCATCGGCGCAGCCGGCCTCGTGACACTAGGCGGGCTCGCCGCGGCGACGGTGGTCGGACACGCCGTGGTGCGCGAAGGACCGAACGTCCGCGTCCGAGCCATCCAGTCGCTCGTGATCGGGACGATCGCGATCATGCTCCCCTGGTTCGCGAGCGCCCTGCTCGTGAACAGCGCCTGGGGCGTGCTGCTCACCCGCATCGTCGCGGTGGCCATCACGTGGGTGGCGCTGTCTGCGGGGCTCGGCGCGGCGCTCATCGCGCGCGGGGGCGTGCGGCGCGTGCGCGTGCGGATGACCGGCGCGCCGGTCGCTGCGGACGGTTGGCAAACGCCCACGCCGATCGGCGGCATCGTCGCGGCGCGCCGCCCCACGGCGACGCCCTCCACGCCGGCTGGCGTCTAGCGCCGCTCGCTAGGACGGGTCGCGGCGCAACGAGACTGGCGTGCCGCGGCCGACGCCGAGCGCCCGGGCGGCGCTGCTGCCCCGCACGGCCACTTCGAGCAGGCCATGGGAGCCGACGAGGGCGAGCATTTCGCCTTCGGCCACGTCGCCGTAGGTGTGAACCACGCGCAGCAAGCGGCCTTGGATCTCCACCACACCGTCACCTCGCCCCGTGAGGTTGGTGATCAGGTTGCCAAAGCGATCCACGGCGAGCACCATCCCGTCCTGTCCACCGTCCGGGCGCCGCTGCGCTTCCGGCGATCGCAGGAGCGCCGCCTCGCTGGTCCACGCGCCCATCTCCTCGAGCGAAGCGCCGGTGAGCAGACGCACTGCGGCTGGCGCGAAGACGTCACGTCCGTGAAAGGTCGGCGCCGCGCCGTGCGGGATGGACAGCTCCACGGCCCGCGCATCCGGCACGAGCAGCGCCGGAGAGAGCACGCCGTTGTCGGGGCCGACGGCGAAGCGGCCGTTGCTCTCGATGGCCAGCGCCTTGCGGCGTGTCCCGACGCCGGGATCAACCACGACGAGGTGCACCGTGCCCACGGGAAACCGGCGCCAGTAGCGCGCGAACGCCAGGCGCGCGGCATCCACGTCCTGCACCGGGATGTCGTGCGAGATGTCCACCAGTTGCGCCGTCGGCGCGCCGCTAAGCAGCACGCCCTTCATCTCGGCGACGTAGCCGTCCGCGGTCCCGAAGTCGGTGAGGAGCGTGGCGAGGAGCATGGGCGCAAATTGTGCGGAGGCAGCCCGTACACAAGGGCCGCCCCGACCCGCTGCGGCCACGGTGGCGCCTCGCTCCCGGTGGACGCCGCGCGGCCCGGGACGCCGGCGCTAGCGCGCCGCGATCTTGACCGCCACGTCGCTGAGCCGCTTCGCCGCGCTGCACCCCGGATCGGCGACGACAATCGGGCGCCCCGTGTCGCCGCCTTCGAGCACCGGCGGATGCAGGGGCACCTGCCCGAGCAGCGGCACGCCAAGCTCATCGGCGAGGCGCTGGCCGCCGCCCGAACCGAAGATCGCCATCGGCTTCCCCGTTTCCGGCGACTCGAACCAGCTCATGTTCTCGACGATCCCAAGCACCGGCACGCCGACGCGTTCGAACATCTTCGCGCCGCGCAGGGCGTCGCCGATGGCGACTTCTTGCGGCGTGGTGACGATGACCGCGCCGGCAATCTTCGCCGCCTGCACCAGCGAGAGCTGCGCGTCGCCGGTTCCCGGGGGCATGTCCACCAGCAGGTAGTCGAGTTGGCCCCAGGCCACATCGCGCAGGAACTGCGTGACGATCTTCATCACGATGGGCCCGCGCCAGATGGCCGGCTGGTCGCGCTCGATGAGGAAGCCCAGCGAGATGACCTTCACGCCGTGCGCCTCGAGCGGGATGATCTGCTCGTTCTCCACCATCGGCGGGGCGTTGACGCCGAGCATGATGGGGAGGTTCGGGCCGTAGATGTCGGCGTCGAGGATGCCGACGCGCTTGCCCTGCTGGGCGAGCGAGACCGCGAGGTTCACGGTCACTGTGGACTTGCCGACTCCGCCCTTCCCCGAGGAGACCGCGACGATCTTGCCGAGATGCGGATAGACCACCGGTTGCGGCGCCGAGGGCTGGGCGGGGGCCTGGTTCATTACGGGGAGCGGTCGCGGCGCCTTCGCCGGCGGTTCCGCGGCGGTCGGTTGGTTCGCGTCGCGCACGTTCACGCGGACGTCGGTGACGCCGGCGACTTGTTCAATCGCCTGGCGCACCGTGCGGGCCAGCGTGGCATCATCGGCCGCCGCGAGGTGGAGGTCCACCTGTACCTTGCCGTCGAGCGTGACGGCGATGTTGGCCACCTGCTCGCTCGACACGAGGTCAGCGCCCGTGCGGGCGTTGATGATCTTCTTCAGCGCGGCGGAGACACGCGCGGTGAGAGGCTCGGACATAGGTCGTTGTGAATGGGAGCTAGAAGGATACGCAGAGGCAGACGGTAGACGGTAGACGGTGGACGGTGGACGGTGGATGCGCGGCCGGTGGTGTCGAAACGCCAGAGGGGGAGCATCTCGCTCCCCCTCCCTCGTTCCTTCGCGCCTCCCTCCTCACCAAACCCCCGCACCCCGCCCCCCTCCCTCCTCCCTCGCCTAATACGTCTTGAAGTTGTTCGTCCACGTATTCTTGTACACGCGCAACGAACCCATCCCCGCCACGGCCTGCGACACGTTGCAGGAGTTGTACAGGAAGGCCTTGGTACCATTGAGGTCGTTAATGTCGGACGGCAGCGATGTGACACCCAACTGCGTGTTCAGACCGGCCACCGTCGCACCGGATACGCGGTTGGAGCCATTGGTGCGAATTCGCCCGCCTACGAGCAGGATGCCGTCCCATCCGGCGGTGTTGCCGTTGAGCCGAATGTCGTCCTGCACGATGAGCATTCCGCGCCCAAACTCACCGAGCACGAACTCGTTGCCCGCGTTCGGCGGACCGTTCTGGATGAAGATGACCGGGAACGTCGTCGGGTTGGCGGCAAACCAGGCCTGCGATGGGAAGCCATTCCCCTGCCAGTCAGAAGTGAAGGTTGGCGCGATGGCCGTTCCGTCGTAGATGGCCGGCCAATCGATGGGCGAGGACGCCGCGGCCGCCGCCGGCGTCGCCCCGATCGTCTGGATGAGCGGATCACCCACGAGCGGCGCCGTGCTCCCCTGATACCCCGAGCCGCCATTCGACGCCGTGGCGGGCACGGCGACTGCTGGAAGCGTATCGCCGGTTCCACCACTCGCCACGGAGCATTCGTCCGCGCCGCTGATCGCCCCCGCCGCGCCCGACTTCGTCGTGCCGTTGTAGCCCGTCAGCGCGCTCTGCACGGTCATCGTTCCATTCAACCACGTGGCCAGCGCCGTGACCGTGTACTCGGCTGACGGCGCGCCAGCGACGCCGGACTGCGTCACCACCGCGTGCGACCGGAGATAGTAGATCGCCGGAACCGTGACGCCGCTCGCCGGGCGGAGGCGCGTCGTGATCACGTCGTAGTAGCCCCCTGAGACCGTCACGCGCGTCGAGTCGGAGGTTCCCGGCATACCCGACAATCCGAGCGCTCCGCGGTCCGAGGTCAGTCTCTCGAGCCCCGTCTCCGCATACGACTGCGCCACGAGCGTGGACTTTCCCGCGTCATCCAGCGCCCGCTCACCACGCGCCAGCGCCACGCCGCCCGCGAAGCTGGCGGCCAGCACGAGAAGGACCACGATGACCATCGGCAGCGCCATGCCATGCCGCGGCGCAGCGGCGCTCTCGTCGCGATGCATGCGCCGCATCGTTCTGTGCCCGTTCCCCTGCACTGGGTTGTCGCGCATTAGTCCACCCTGTTGCGGAAGAAGATCGCCGTCTTGATGCTCACCGACTCCGGATTCGCCTGGCCGCTCGCCCGGTTGACGCTCTGGGCGTCGAGCATCAACTCCACGCCCCGGATGTTGGCAAGCGTCGGCACCGTCGTCTGGGCGGTGTCGCTAAAAAGGTTGTAATAGCGGAACTTCGCCGAGGTGTCGAACGGAGCCAGGATCTCCTCCGCCGCCCCGTTGCCGATGCGCCGGAACAGTCCGCGCTTCCCGCTCACGATGCCCGAGGAGCCGAACCGATAGGTGACAATTTGGAAGAGAAAGACCGGCGACCCCGGCGTGGCAGTCGCCGTCGGCGACAGCGACAGGTACACGCCGTTCGTCGGCGCCGTGATGTTGTAAGGCGAGCTGGTACAGTTGGTGGCCGTTCCCGTCGTGGGGGCGCTGCTCGCGGACGTGTAGGTATACGTCCCCGTCGCGGTCGTGTCCTTGATTGCGTACCCCTCGTACGTCGCCATCGCCCGCATCGCCGAGTCCACGGGGAGCCGCATGATGGTGCTGCTCGAGCAGAAGACCCCCCATGCGATCGGCATCCGCACGCGAATGGAGTCGTTGGAGGCCGCCACCACGCCACCGCCTGCCTGGACCATCGCGAGCTCGGTCTGGATGATGTTGCGCGCCACGCGAGTCACCGACCGCGCGTCCTTCTGGCTCGCGAGTCGGGAGTAGAAGCGCGTCTGGCTCATCAGCAGACGGCCCGCCGCCGCGCCGATGATCGACACCAGGATGAGCGTGATGATCAGCTCGACAAGCGAGAAGCCGCGCCGGGCGCGGCGATGGACGCGAGCGCCGGTCATGTGAGCGGGTTCCCCTCGTATTTCTTGATGCGCGTGAGGATCACCGTGTCGGGCTTGATGTAAGTCTTCGCGGGGGTGAGCACCAGGCGCACCGTGCGCGTGTTGCCGCTGACCGTCACCGTGATGGTGCGGGTGTTGGGGAACGGCCCCGTCGTGGTCGTAAACGTGCCGGCGCGCGCCGCCAGCGAATCCACCGGAACGGCCATCAGCCGATTGACGTACTCGGCGAGCGCCGCCGAGCGCGCGGCGCCGGCGCTGATGGTCTTCATCCGCGTCGCGTAGCGCAGGGTCACGGCCGCGTACGACGTCGCAACCAGCGAGAAGATCACCATCGCCAGCAGGATTTCGGCGAGGCCGGCGCCGCGACGTGCGCGAAGCCGCGTCATGACTTGGTCACCAGGCCGGCGCGGGTCACCGCGATGCGGCGCGTGAAGCTGCCGTTGCTCACCGTCACTGTGCACGCCGCGGTGGCGAGTCCGGCCGGGAAGACGGTGATGCCAGCCGACGGAGTGAACGTGACGGCGGTCGTGGAAAACGTCTGGCTCTGGCCGAGGTAGCGCGACTTCAGCACGGTACCGTTGGCCACGTTCGTGATGTTCAGCGTCTTCGTTCCGATGTTATAGGTCACCGTCACCGGCTTGCGCTGGCGGCTCGCCAGCGCGAAGGCCAGCTCCAGGTCGGTCGCGACAGCGCCTTGCAGCTTGCGCACGCGTTCCTCGGCCACGATGCGGCTGATGCGCGGCATCACCGTCGCCGCCATCACGCCAATGACGACCACCACAATCAGCATCTCGATCGCCGTGAAGCCATCGCGAGCGCAGCGCCGCCGCGTCATCTGTTGGCTCATCCCTGGCCTCCGCTTCCCGGGGGCGAAGCGATCCGCCCGTACCGCACCCGCCGCGGTCACCCGCGACGGCCGATGAACGCGCGTGCCTCTTCGAGCACCCGCGTCCGCACCTCCTCCAGCGTCCCGGCCACCAGCGCCCCGGACGCCCTCGCATGCCCCCCGCCGCCGAACCGGCGGGCGAGCGTATTGCTGTCCACGTCTCCCACACTACGGAACGACACCTTCACCTTTCCGTGACCCAGGTCCCGGAACAGCAGGGCGAGTCTCGTCCCCTCAATAGATCGGGGGTACTCGGCCACCCCGTCAAGATCCTCGGCCGTCACATTGTGACGGTCGAGTAGTCCGTTGTGCACATCAACCCACGACAATCCATACCCTTCATCGACGCCAAGGGTCTCCAGGGCGTCACGGATCAGGGCCAGGCGCCCGCGCGGGACCGACGCGTAAATGCGCCGGTACATGCTCTCCGGATCCACGCCCGCGGCGAGCAGTTCCGCCGCCACCGCATGGCAGCGCGGCGACGTGTTGGCAAAGCGAAAGCCCCCGGTATCGGTGAGCATGGCCGTGTAGATGGCCGTCGCGATGGGCGGCGTGAGGGTGCCGCCCAGCACGCACGCTACGTCGTACACCAGCTCTCCCGTTGCGCACGCCAACGTGTCGGTGACGTGGATCGTCCCGGGCGGTTCGTCGCCGGGGAGGTGATGATCAATGACCAGTGGTGGCTTGGGAAGCGCGCGAACCGCGTCTGCCAACTGCCCGAGCCGGCGCACGTCACTGATGTCGAGGACAATCAGCCGATCGGCCGAGGCGAGGGCCTTGGCGCCCTCCGCGCTGCGGTCGGCGATGCCACCCTCCTCCAGCAAGAAGCGAAACATCGCCGGCCAGGGCGTGGGGTTCACGACGAACGCCGTGATGCCCTTCTGGGCGAGCAGTCCGGCGAGCGCCGCTTCCGATCCGCACCCATCGCCGTCGGCGTTGATGTGCGTCGAGAGCGCGACGGTCTGGCCGGGCGTCAGCTCGGCGAGCAGCCGCTCGATGTCGGCGCGGCGCTGGGGCGGAACGATGAAGAGGTCTGATGTCATGGCAAGCAGGCGGCGGCCCCCGGAATCGGGGGCCGCCGCTAAGATAACCGATGCGCCGTGCGAGGGGGCCGTCAACCGTCTGCCGTCACCCGCTCACACACTGTAGTTCGGTGCTTCACGAGTGATCGTCACGTCATGCGGGTGCGACTCACGCAGCCCCGCAGTGGTGATGCGTACAAACGACGGACGCGTGCGGAGTGCGGGGACGTTCTCGCACCCCACGTAGCCCATACCGCTGCGCAGGCCGCCGACCATCTGGAACAGCACATCACCCACGGGGCCCTTGTACGGCACGCGCCCTTCGATCCCCTCCGGAACGAGCTTCTTGGCGCCGAGCTCGCCGTCCTGGAAGTAGCGGTCGGCGCTGCCGTCCTGCATCGCGGCGAGCGAGCCCATCCCGCGGATCATCTTGAAGCGGCGCCCCTCGAGCAGGAACGACTCCCCGGGGCTTTCCTCGGTGCCGGCGAGCATCGAGCCCATCATGACCGAGGATGCGCCGGCGGCGAGCGCCTTCACGATGTCGCCAGAGTACTTGATGCCGCCGTCGGCGATGATCGGCACGTCGCCCGCGCCGGCAACGGCGTCCATGATCGCCGTCAGCTGCGGCACGCCGACGCCGGCCACCACGCGGGTGGTGCAGATGGAGCCCGGACCGACGCCCACCTTCACCGCGTCCACGCCGCGTTCGACCAGCGCGGCGGTCGCCTCGCGCGTGGCCACGTTGCCAACGACGAGTTGCGCGTCGGGAAGCGCCTGCCGAACCGTGGCGGTGGCCTGCAGCACGCCGTCGGAGTGGCCATGCGCGGTGTCAATGACGAGCACGTCCACGCCCGCGTCCACCAGCGCCTTGGCGCGGTCGAGGAAGTCGCCGGCGGCGCCAATTGCCGCCGCGACGCGCAGGCGACCGTGCTGGTCCTTGTTGGCCCCAGGATACTGCCGGCGCTTGTGGATGTCCTTCACGGTGATGAGCCCGATCAGCTTGCCCGCATCATCCACCACGGGAAGTTTCTCGATGCGGTGCTTCCCCATCGTCCGTTCGGCTTCGTCGAGCGTGGTCCCCTGAGGCGCGGTGATCAGCCCTTCATGCGTCATCGCCGCGCGGATGGGGCGGTCGAGCTCCCGCTCGAACTGCAGGTCGCGGTTGGTGATGATGCCGACGAGCGTGCCGTTGCCGTCGACGATCGGGACGCCGGAGATGCGGAACTTGGCCATCAACGCCACCGCCTCGCGCAGCGAGGCATCGGGCTGGAGTGTGATGGGATGCAGGATCATCCCGCTCTCGGAACGCTTCACCCGGTCCACCTCGGCGGCCTGCCGATCGATGGACATGTTCTTGTGCAGGACGCCGATCCCGCCGGCCCGCGCCATCGCGATGGCCATCTCGCTCTCGGTGACGGTGTCCATCGCCGCCGAGATGAGCGGGACATTCAGCGGAATGCCGCGGGTGAGGCGCGAACTGGTGTCCACCGATTTCGGGTGGGTGAGGGAGTGCGCGGGAGCGAGGAGGACGTCGTCGAAGGTCAGCGCCTGATCGGCGCGAATACGTAGGTGGGTCATGGGCAGGCCTATGAAAGCGCGACGGCCCGCAGCCGGATCGTTCCGGTGCGGGCCGTGGGTGGGACAAAAGGGGTCGCCATGGCGAATTGTAGCGTCCTCACCCCATTGGGTCTAGGGCTTCGTCGGCGGCGGGGGCGTGTCGGGCGCCTTCGGCTCGTTGGGCGCCGCGGTCGCTGGCGCTGGGGGGGCATTCGGCGGCAGCGACGAGGTCGGCATGGTCCCCTGCCCGCCTGACGCCGGCGGCTTCTGCAGCGGGTTCGTGGCGATCTCGCTGGCGGTGCTGACCAGGTCATTGGCCAGCGAGGATCCAGCGGCCGTCACGCCGTTCAGGACCCCCATCGCCTTGTTCATCAGGTCCATCGTCTGGGTGATCGTCTGCGTCGAGAGCCGGCCGGCGCGCATCGCGTCCTCGACCCCCTCGGCGAACCGCGTGAAGACATTCGCCGGCGGCGCCTGTCGTTCAGCGTACTTCGACTCGAGGAACTCCACGTAGTCGAGGATCTGGTAGCCGCGGTCGTCGGGGAGCGACTCGAGCTTGCGGGTGATGCGGTCGCGAAGGTTTGGGTTCATGGAAGAGTGTAGCTGACGGTCGACGGTGGACGGTGGACGGTAGACGGTGGACGCGAAGGAGGAAGCGAGCACGGCGGAGGCAGACTCAATCCACCGTCCACCGTCAACCGTCCACCGTCAGCCTTTCCACCGCACCCGTCTCCCCCTCACATCGATATGTACGTACGGCACCCCGTTCTGGTTACCGTAGAGCCCGAGCCCGCCCACGTACTGCGGGAAGTCGCGTTCGACCTGTTCGACCTGCAGCGAGACGAGCATCCCGTCGCGGTACGTCACGCGCCCGTCGCCGTCGGCGTCGATGGCGAGGTCGGCGGCGTCTCCGTACTGGTGACGGCTGTCGCGCGCGGCCCGGGGCACGCGCTGATTGTGCACGGGTGACCGGAAGCCGGAGTGCACGTCGACCTCCACCGTCCGGTTGCGCCCGCCGCGGAATGCGCCGACGTAGGCAATCACCAGTTCGACCTTGTCGAGCACCCGGGCGTCGAGCGCGACGTACTTGGGCCACCGATCCTGCTGGTCATCGTGCGTGATGAAATCGGAGAGCCGCAGGTGCTTGCTTACCGGCAGCTCGGCCGACTCCCGCGTCACCTCAACGAAGCCCCGCGGGGGCGGCGGCGCGTCGCTTTCGATGCCGCTGCGATAGTTCCCGATGCGATAGCCATTGATCGTCTGGCCGATCTTCGCCGAGTACGGCACCAGCACGGCGACGAGGATCGAGTCAATCAGGCGTCGCCCCGACTCGCTTTCGACTTCCAGCCGATAGAAGCCGGAGAATCCGGGGGCGACGACGCGGGATCCCACGAGCGGCTGAGTGGGCGTGACGGCGGCGCTGTCCTGCGCGCGCACCCAGGCGTAGGCAAGGCTCCCTGGATCGCCGCGTACCTCGAGGGGAAAGTCGAACGGCTCGTTGGGGAGGACCATCTGGACCCGCACCTGCCCGGAGCGGCCGAAGACCGCCGGGGAGGCGGACACCGCGGGCGCCCGCGACTCGCGCGCGAACGGCGAGGCGAGCAACAAGTGCGGCGGGTGCAGGATGAGGAGGACGGCCGCGGCGAGCGCCAGCGCACCGAGCAGCAGCGCCCACCAGCCGGCCTTGAATCCGCCGTTGGCGGATGGGCCGGGGCTCGTCACCGCTAGTACCGCCCCCAGCGTGCGCGCTGACCGCGCGTGTCCACGTGGATGAACGGCCCGCGCGCCCGGGTCGCGCGGTAGATGCCGATGCCCCCGATCAGCTCGGGATACTGGCGCTCCACCGACTCGACGGCCTCCACCATGATGCGAAGGTCCTTCGAGTTCACCTTGCCATCGCGGTTGAGGTCGTCGAGGCGGTTGTCACGGTTGTTGTCCACCATGATGTCGGCGGCATCGCCGTACTGGTGGCGGCTGTCGAGCGCCCGGCCGCTTCTCACGCCCCGCTGGTTGTACTGCGGTGAGCGGAAGCCGCTCATGATGCGGATGCGTTGCGCGTCCACGCCGCGGCGCTGCAGTTCCACGATCAGCAACTCGAGCTTGTCCACCAGCGCCTCACGCAGCACCAGGTACTTGGGCCAAACGTTCTGCTGATCGTGCGTGAGGAAGTCGGCGAGGCGAAAGTGCTCGGAGACGGGGGTGTCCTTGTTGTCGAGCGTGACCTCGATGAAGCCCTCGGGATTCTCATACGCCGCAGAACGCGGCCGGCGCTTCTCCGCCGGGAAGCGGCCGAGGTGGTAGTCGCCGACCCGCCCGTTCACCTTCTCCGTGAAGGGCCGCAGCGTGATCAGCGACATCTGGCGGCCGCTCGTCGAGTCGGTCACCGCCACGGTGGAGGCGTTCTTTTCCTCGCGTCCGCCGAACAGGCGCGCGATGGGCTCGACCTCCATCGAACGGCGCGGCGCGAAGAACCGGGCCAACAGGCGGCCGCTGCGGCCGAAGATCGTGTCGGCCGCCGTCGCTTCCACGCTGGCGGGAGGCGTGGCCCCGAGCGTCTGCCCCGACGCCTCGGCGGCCGCGGCCACGAAGGTGGCAACGGCGAGGCTGGCGAAGAGCAGGCGGGGCGAACCGGTCACAGACGCTCGGGCTGGGAGACGAGTTCGCCGCGGCGCGGGGGGCGCCTGCGGCGGAATCCTACAAAAATACACGATACCCGGTGGGGGGGCTACGGGTTCCGGGGAGGTCTGGTGGAACGGGGAGGGGGTAGAGGCGAAGGGACGGGGGCTGAGGTGCGGAACGGGGCACGCGTCCCTCGTCCATCTCCTCCTCCCCGTCCCTTCGCCTCTACCTCCTCCCCGTCCCTTCGCCTCTACCTCCTCCCCGTCCCCCGTCCCTCGTCAGTAGATGTACACCGGTGTCCCCACCGGTACGATCCGGAACAGCGCCTCGGCGTCCTCGTTGCGCACACGCACGCAGCCGTGGCTGGCCCCGCGGCCGATGCTTGCCGGCGCGTCCGTTCCATGGATGCCGTATCCATCGCCGAGGAAGAGCCGGTTGGCTCCCAGCACGCCCGTGTAGCGCCGCTGGTTGGCGTTCAATGGCGGGACGATGAGGTCACGACCCACAACAATCTCCTTGCCCTCGGAGACCTCAAACGGCACTTCGCGGCCATCGGGGTAACGCGTCACGACGTCGCGCCCGGACATGGCCACTACCGCGCCGTCGCCGATGGGGATGGGGGTGCGGGCATCGAGGTGGCGCAGGCGCTTCTTCTGTTTGCGCGCCTCCTCTACGTAGTGCCAGTCCGGGGGCACCCAAGCTGGTTCGACATCCTTGCGAATCACGACCAGTCGCCCGCGCGGGGTCTCGAACTTCCACTTCGTGCCGCCGGCGCGTTCGAGGTGCTTCCCCGTGCCCGTGGCGACGCGGGTGCGGAAGAGCACGGTCGGCCCGCGCTTGTACCACAGCTGGTTCTCGGCGATGCTGATTACGATGTACGGCTGGTCGCCGAGTGAGTCAGGCGCGGCCGCGAGGACGCGGTCCAGCGAATCGCCGGCCGTCGCGGCGCGCGCGCGCACGGTGGAGAGCAGCTCCGCGTTGTCGTTGTACACGGCCTGCGTGAGGTCGCGCTCGCGGCGCGCCTCGAGCGCGGAGCGCAACTGCACGACAGCGAGGGCCACTGCGGCGGCGGCGCACGCCACCGAGAGCCAGGCGACCGGCCCGCCGCTGGCGAAGAACCCGCGCGTAGGCGTCGGCGACGTCATCAGTAGAAGTAGACCGGCAGGCCCGACTTGAGGTTCGGAAGTATCGACTTCAGGTCAGCGGCATCGAGTCGCACACTGCCGGCGCGGGCCGGACGCCCGGGCGCGTCGCGATACAGTTGGGTGCCGCCGGAGAGGACGACCACCGAGTCGCCCCGCACTTCCTCCACGCGGCGGACGCCGCGGGGTGAGGCGATGGGGATCGAGTCCCCGGCGGCGGCGACCCAGCCGTCGGCCCCCACGTCGACGTGCGCGGAGCGCAGCACCGCACCGCGTTGCTCGAGGTGCAACACGCCGCTGTCCACGGCGATGGATACGTGAAGGTCGCCCGCCACGCGCGCCTGGCGGACTGCGAGGGTCATCACCACCTGCAAGCGCTTGGCGTCGGAGGCGAGCGCGAGGTCCGCCTTCACCTTTTCGATCGCGTTCATCCCCGATCGCAATGCGGCCACTTCGCGCCGATACTCCGCGGCGCGCCACGTGAACGCCGCGGCGGCGGCGAGCGCACCCAGCACCACCCAGAGCACCAGACGCATCAGGCGCGGATGCTCGCGCCAGGCGGAACGCCAGCCGGCTTCGACCGGGTTCACTGACGCGAGAAGGAAATGACGTCCAGGATGGGGATGCCGACCGGCTGGCTGCGCCCGGTGCGCACGCGCGCCGTCACGAGCAGGCGCGTGAGCGCCTGCGTGGATCGCGCTTCGCTCAGCAGCGACGGCGGGATGGCGAGGTAGAGCAGCTGATCCTCGCTGCCCGGTCCCTTCGCCAGGAAGTACGGCTCATCCTTGGCGAGATCGCGTCGCAACGGGTCGGCGTACTGCAGCGCCAGCACCTGCACTTCCCAGCGCACGGTCTTGCCGCGCGTACCCTCGGGGTCGGCACGCAGGTCCGCGGCCGACAACGACGCGCCGAACGAGGTGTCGGCCGGAACGACATCGCGCTCTGGTACCCACAGCTCGGCGCGAATCCTGACCCAGCCGCGCGAACGGGCCAGCGGCACGACGTACGTGCCACCGCCGATCTGTCCCACCACGGCCCCGTTGGGCGCGTTGCGCGCGACGGCGGTGCGCGCGACGCGAAGCACGCCTTCGGGGAGCAGCTCGATGGCGCTGGGGTCCGGCGCCGCCGTATCCGCCGCAGCTGTTGGGGCCGCGCCGGTGGGTTTGGCGGTCGCGACCGTCCGAGCGGGCTCGGGGGGACGCACGGCCGCTGGCGCGACGCGGTTAGCGGGTGCGGGCGCGGTCTTTGCGGCGGTCGCGGGCACCTTGGTGGCCGACGTCGGCGCCTTCTTGTTCACAGGCGCGGCCTTCGTGTTTGCGGGCGCCGCCTTCGTTTCTGCCCGGGGCGGCGCGGCCTTCGTCTCCGCGCGGGGCGGTTCGGCGGCGGGCGCGCCGTTGCGCGCCACGGCCTTCGCGTCCACCCACCCACTGCGCCGGATATTCACCCACGAGGCCTGCTTGCCCTGGGTAAAGACGCCGGCGAGCGGCCGCACTTCTCCCATGATCACGCCGCGCATCGAAGGCGCGGAACGCAGGCGCATGGCGATGTTGCCGGTGAGGTGCGCGGGGAACGAATCGCGCTCGCCGCCGAGGCGCGTGCCGTCGATCCAGCCGGTGAAGGTGATGTAGACGGCGCCGTTGCGGGTGGGGCCGACGGTCACGGTCGTCCCCTCTTTGAGCAGCGCGATGACGCTGCCACCGGGCGTCGAGCGCACGGACGCGTCGGCGAGAAGGGCGGACTGCGCGGCGAGCGGCGTCGCGCAGCAGAAAGCGAGGAGTAGACGAAGTAGGCGCATCGCTGGTTGGGGGGCGTGACCGGGGCTAGTTTTCCCGGTGTCATGCCCCTCGACGAACTTATCACCCGTTTCAGAGCTCAGCCAAGATGACGCCCCGCACGAACCGCCCGGTCGTCCTCGTCGTGCTCGACGGTTGGGGCTACCGCGAGCAGCGCGACGGGAACGCGATCTCCCTCGCCAACACCCCGACCTGGGACCGCCTCTGGGCCGGCGCGCCGCGCACCCTGCTCGAGGCCTCGGGGCGTGCGGTGGGGCTTCCCACCGGTCAGATGGGGAACAGCGAGGTGGGGCACATGAACCTCGGCGCCGGTCGCGTGGTGATGCAGGACCTGGTTCGCATCACCGCCGCGGTCGAAGATGGCGCCTTCTTCCAGAACGACGCCTTCGTCGCCGCGTGCGCGCAGGTGAAGAAGAGCGGCGGCACGCTGCACCTGATGGGCCTCGTCGGTGACGGCGGTGTGCACGCGCACCAGGACCACGCCGTGGCCCTCGTGGAGCTCGCCGCCCGGCATGGCATCGACCGTGTGGCCCTGCATTGCCTGCTCGACGGGCGCGACACGCCGCCGCGGAGCGCGCTCGAGTTCACGCGCGCCCTGCAGGCCCGCACCGCCGGCCGCGCGCGCGTCGCCAGCATCGGCGGGCGCTACTACGGCATGGATCGCGACCAGCGTTGGCCGCGCGTCGAGCCGTGGTACCGCGCCGCGGTGCAAGGCGTCGGCCCCTCCACCACCGATCCGCTCGCGTTCATCCAGGCGAATTACGGCCGCGACGTCACCGACGAGTTCATGGAGCCCGCGGTGGTGCTGGGCGCCGACGGCGCCGCGGTGGCGCCGATGCGAAATGGCGACGCCCTGATCACGTGGAACTTCCGCGCCGACCGAATGCGGCAGATCATCCGCGCCATCGCGATTGAGGGGTTCGCCGGCTTTGAGACCGGCGCCCGTCCGTCGCTGTACGTGGCGACGATGACGCAGTACGACCAGACCTTCGGCCTGCCGATCGCCTTTGAGCCGTTCTCGATGGCGAAGATCATGGCCGAGGTGCTGCAGGAGCACGGACTGACGACGCTGCGCACGGCCGAGACGGAGAAGTACGCGCACGTGACGTACTTCTTCAATGGCGGCAACGAGGTGCCGTATCGGGGCGAGGAGCGCATCCTGGTGCCGAGCCAGAAGGTGGCGACGTACGACTTGATGCCTGAGATGAGCGCGGCGGGGATCACCGACGTGCTCTGCGCAGCCATCGAGGAGCGCCGGCATCCGTACACGCTGTGCAACTACGCGAATGGCGACATGGTGGGACACAGCGGCAACATGGCCGCCACGATTCGCGCGTGTGAAGTCGTGGACCAGCAGCTCGCGCGCATCGTGTCCAGCGTGGAGAAAGCCGGGGCGCGGTTGCTGATCACGGCGGATCACGGCAACTGCGAGATGATGGTAGACCCGGCAACCGGCGGGCCGCACACGGCGCACACAACCAATCCGGTCCCGCTGGTGTATGTGGATCATCACGAGAAGCTCGCGCTGCGGTCGGGCGGCGCGCTGTGCGATGTGGGACCGACCGTGCTTGGCCTGCTGGGCGTCACCCAGCCGGCGGACATGACGGGCAAGGACCTTCGAATTCAGGGAGCCTGACGTGACGCGACTTTGCGCCGCGCTGTTCGCAGTGAGTGTGGCGGCCACCCCGGTGGCCGCGCAGGTCGGGCATGCGCCTGACCAGAGCCCGTATCGCGACCTGCCGTGGAAGCAGTCGCTGACCCTGTTTGGGGGCAGCCTTCAGACGGGCAGCGATCCGGCCGATGTCGGGCCGCAGTCGAGCTGGCTGGCGGGGGTGCGGTATGACCTCCGCATCGGCGGCCCCGTGTCGCTGGTCGGCCGCCTCGCGAGTGGCCCCACTTCGCGCCGCGTCATCAACCCCGCCGCCGCGCCGGCATCACGGTTCCTCGGCGAGAAGTCGTCGCAGCTGATGACGGCCGACCTCGGCATCGCGATGAACCTTACCGGCCAGAAGAGCTGGCGGCGCCTCGTTCCCGTGGTGTCGGGCGGCGTCGGCGTCGCGACGGACTTCAAGGGCACGCCGGACGACGGCGGCTATCGCTTCGGCACGCGCTTCATGTTCACGTATGGCTTGGGCGTGCGGTACCACACGGAGGGGCGGTGGGAGCCGCGCCTGGACCTCACCAGCTTCCTGTGGCAGCTGCAGTATCCGCCCGCGTACCGCGCGACGCCCGCCGGCGGCACCGATCCGGTGGTCTCCAGCCGCAAGGCACCGTGGATCGGGAATCGCCTCTGGTCGCTCGGCCTGAGTTACCACCTGTTCCGCTGAGTCCGTGCCGCGCCTCTCGCTGACGCGCCGCGTCACGTTTGCCGCCGCGCACCGCTATCGGCGCCCGGAGTGGAGCGAGGAGCGCAACTTCGAGGTGTTCGGGAAGTGCTCGCGCGTCCCGTGGCACGGCCACACCTACACGTGCGACGTGACGGTGGCCGGCTCGCTTGATCCGGTCACGGGCTTCGTCGTGGATCTGGCGCTTCTCGACGCTATTCTCGACCGCGAAGTCGTGGCGCGGTTCGACCACCGCAACATCAACACCGACGTCGCCGAGTTCGCCGAGGGCCGGCTCATTCCGAGCTGCGAGAACCTGTCGGCCTTCATCGCGTCGCACGTGCAGGAGGCCCTCGGCGAGCGCGCGATCGTGACGCGCGTCTGGTTGTCGGAGAGCCCGACGCTGTGGGCGGAGTGGACGGCGGACTGAGCCCAGGGCACGCGAGATGACGCGACAGGACGCGGTGGAGGAAGCGGCGGTCTGGCTCGAGGTGAATGGCGAAAGCGCCGTCACCTGGATGTGCACGCCCGACCAGCTCCCGGAACTCGTCGTCGGGTGGCTGTATGGCGAAGGCTACATCGACGCGATGTCCGACCTGGAGTCGCTGCGCCCCTGCGCGTTCGAGCTCGGCTTCTGGGCCAAGGTGCCGCGTGAGCGCTACGAGACCGTTGAAGGCGCCGAGCGCCGCCGTGTCCTCGCGAGCGGCTGCGGCGCGGTGACGACCATCCTGGGTTCGCTCTCGCGCGTGCCGCGCCGCGCGGCGCCGCCGCTCATTCCCGATCTCCCGCACACGCGCAAGCTGTTCAAGGAGCTGTTTGCGTTGGGCGCGCGGTACAACGAGACCGGTGGCATCCACGCCGCCGCGCTCACCGACGGCGAGACGCTGCTCGCCCACGCCGAGGACATCGGCCGTCACAACGCGGTGGACAAGGTGCTCGGCGCGATGCTGATGAGCGGTCGGCGACCCGATGATCTCATCCTGCTGGTGACGGGGCGCATTTCTGGCGAACTCGCGTACAAGGCGGCGCGCGCGCGCCTCGGTGTGGTGGCGACGCCGAGCGTGCCGAGCACACTGGCCGTGGATATCGCCCGCTCGGCCGGCTTGACGCTGATTGGCCGGGCCGTGTCGGGAGAGCCCCAGGTGTGGACGGTTGACGGTGGACAGTAGACGGTCGATGCCTTGTATCGGCGTGATACTCGCCGGCGGCGGAGCGACGCGATTCGGCGGCGCGCCGAAGGGGCTGCAGCTCGTGGACGGGCGTCGCATTATCGACCGCGTGGCCGCCGCGCTCCGTGGCGTGACGGATGAGCTGCTCCTTGTCGCCAACCAGCCCGAGGCGACGCAGTGGCTGCCGGAGGTGCGCGTCGAGCAGGACCTCCGACGCGGCGAAGGCGCGCTCGGCGGCATCCACGCGGCGCTCGCGCACGCGCGCGGATGCCCGGTGCTGGTCGTCGCGTGGGACATGCCTTATCCGAGCGAGGGGCTGTTGCGCGCGTTGCGCGCAACAGGAGAGAAGGGGTATGAGGCGGTCGTGCCGGAGAGCGAGACGTCTGGACGAGGCGTCGAACCGCTGTGTGCGTGGTATGCGCCGTCCTGCCTGCCGGCGATCGAGCGCCGGCTTGATGCCGGCGACCGTCGCGTCGTCGGGTTCTTCGACGATGTTCGCGTGCATCGCCTGCCTCTCAGCGAGGTGTCGCAGTGGGGCGATCCGGCGCGCATGTTCTTCAACGTGAACAGTCCCGACGATCTTCCATCGGCCCCAACCCAATGACGCCGCCCCTGCTCTCGATCACCGGCAAGAAGAACTCCGGCAAGACCACGCTCGTCGTGCGACTCGCTAACGCCCTTGTCACACGCGGCGTGCGCGTGATGACCATCAAGCACGGGTCGCACACGTTCAACATGGATCCGGTGAACACGGACACGTACCGCCACTATCACGAAGGTCAGGCGGAGCGCGTGGCGATGATCTCGCCGGACAAGTTCGCGCTGGTGATGCGGCTCGATCAGCCGCTCACGCCGCAGGAGGTCGCGGCGCGCCACATGGCCGACGCCGATCTCGTGCTGTGCGAGGGATTCAAGGCCACTGCGCTGCCTAAGGTGGAGGTCTTCCGCCGCGCCGCGCACCACGCGCCGCTCTTCGACGCCGCGCTCCCCAACGCCGCCGCCTGGCGCGCGATGGTCTCCGACGGCCCGGTCGATGGACTTCCCTTCCCGCTCTTTCGCCTTGATCACGACGGCTGGCTCGACGCGCTCGCCACGTGGGTCGAACGCGAGTTTCTCCCTTCCAGGAGCTGATGATGCGCCGCTCGCTGCTGCTCACCGCTGTGCTGTGCACGGCGTGCCTCCCATGGACCGGGACGTCGCGTCCGTCGCCCGCGCGCGATCGCGCCGAGTTTGCGCGCGCCGTGGACTCGATGATTGCCCAGCCGCGTTTCCGGAATGCGCATTGGGGAGTCCTCGTCGTCGATCCGGTGCGAGGCGACACCTTGTACTCGCACAACGCGGGCAAGCTGCTGATGCCGGCGTCCAACCAAAAGATTCTCACCGGCGCCACGGCGCTCCAGCAGCTGGGCGCCGACTACCGATTCCGGACGGAATTCGCGGCGACGGGGCCGTTGGTGAACGGCTCCCTGCGCGGCGACCTCGTCGTCATCGGGCGCGGCGACCCGTCCGTGAGCGACGCGCTGGCCGGCGACGCCATGCGCCCACTCCGCGCGGCCGC
>VHBQ01000019.1 GCA_016871855.1 Gemmatimonadota bacterium | reverse complement strand
GCCGGCGGTGACGCCTCCGCCGCAGGATAGCGGCGTGCCGCCTGGGCAGCGGACGGGCCGCGCCCGTCAGCGCCTGGCGCCGGGCTGGCGCCTCCTCGCTGGAGCGGTCGCGCTGCTCGCGCTCACGCCGGCCGTCGCGCACGCCTGGACGCCGGGGACGCACATCCTGCTCGGTGAGGCGTTGCTGCGTTCGGCGTTCCTGCTGCCCCCGCGCATCGCCGAACTGCTGCTCGCGTTCCCGTACGACTTCCTCTACGGATCGATCGCCGCCGACACGAGCATCGCCAAGAAGTACGCGCGCTTCGGACGGCACTGTCACCACTGGTACGTGGGGCTGGAAATCCTCGACCGCGCGCGCGACGAGACGCTGCAGTCCTTCGCGTACGGGTACCTCGCGCACCTCGCCGCCGACGTCGTCGCCCACAACTGGTTCGTCCCGCACCAGCTCGCCGTGACGTCGAGCACGAGCGCGATTGGCCATTCCTACTGGGAAAGCCGGTTCGAGTGGCATCTCGGCGCGCGGCACAGCCGTCGCGCGCACGAGATCATCCTGCTCGACCACGCGCGCGCCGACGACCACCTTGATCGCATCCTGAGCCCGACGATCTTCAGCACGCATACGAACCGACGCGTCTTCCGCGGCATGGTGCGCGTGACGGACGCGGACAGCTGGCAGCGGGTCTTCACGCTGATGGCGGAGCGCAGCCGCTGGGACCTCGAGGAGCGCGCGGTGGGCGCGTATCTCACGCGCTCGTTCGACTACGTCGTGGACTTTCTGCGCCGTCTGGACGGCAGCGAACCCTTCGCGCACGATCCGTCGGGAGACGAGGCCCTGCGCGCCGCCAAGGCGGTGCGGCGTGCGGCGCTGCGACGCGGCGGCGGAGAGCCGGCGGCGCGCGAGGCGGCGACGCGGCACTTTGGGCTGCCGGCGACGTCGCTGGCGTTCACGGGCACATTGACGGAGCCGCTGTACACGCCGGGGGTGGGGCGCTAGCGAAGGCGCACCCTTGGATGCGCGGCTACCCGATGCGAAATTGCATCCACGTCGCAAGAGCGCCCGACCGCTCGGTCGCGGCGCGAGGAGAGTGGACTGGTTGTGGATGCCGTTGACCGCCTGATCGCTGAAGAAGAGGATGCCCTCCCGGACTTGGAGCCCGTCGCCATGGCGGCACTCGAGGCCGGGCGCGTCATCATGGAGGCCGGGGCGCGCTCGAGTTCCATCGAGGCGATCACCGAGCGGTTCGCGCGCGCGCTGGGCGCCGATCGCGTGGACCTGCGGTTGGGGTATGCATCGCTGGCCATCACCATCGGCATCGGCGCGCACGGCATCACCCGCATGCGCGAGGTGGGACCGCTGGGCGTGAACCAGCGGGTGGACGCCGAAGTGCGCCATCTCGCCGAGCGCGCGGAACGCCAGCCGATGTCGGTGGAGGACGTGCGAGAGGCGCTTGCCCGCATCGTGACGCACACCAAGCGCCACTCAAGCGCCGTCGTGGCCGTCTCGGTGGGGCTCGCCTGCGCCGCCTTCGGTCGCCTCCTGCACGTGGACTGGTTGGGCATCGTGCCGGTCTTCGCGGCGGCGACCGTTGGTCAGTTGGCGCGGCGCGAACTGCTCTCGCGCAACGCCAACGGTTTCGTGACGGCCGCGCTGGTGTCGCTCATCGCGGCCATGCTCGGCGCGTTTGGCGCGCGCGCCACGGGCAGCCAGACTATTCCGACCGTGATGATCGCGAGCATCCTGCTGCTCGTGCCGGGCATTCCGAGCGTGAACGCGCAGAGCGACATCCTCGAGGGGCACCCCACGGTCGGCAGCGCGCGGGCCGTGACCGTGGCGGTCACGCTCGTATTCATCGCAGTCGGACTCTGGCTGGCGCAGGTGCTGACTGGCGCAGCGGCCGGCGACGTGCCGATCGCCGATCTCAGCGCGCCGTGGCTTTCCCTGCTCGAACAGACCGCGTGCGGGGCGGTCGCCGCGGCGGGATTCGGCGTGCTGTTCAACATCGGGTTCCGGTCCCTGCCGTGGTGCGCGCTCGCTGGGGCGCTGGCGCTGCTGGTGCGCAGCTACTGCCTGGGCCTCGGGTGGAATCTCGAGGCCAGTTCGTTCGCCGCCGCGCTCGCGGTGAGCTCGGCCGTGCTGCTGCTGCGCGCGCAGACCGAGATCTCACAAAACGCGCTCGATGTCGTGGGGTGCATTGCGATGGTGCCGGGGAGTTTCGCGGCGAAGGCGATCCTCGGCCTCTTTGCGCTCTCGTCGACCGACCCGATGCTCGCCGCGGACACGCTGGTCACCGCCGTGTAGTACACGGTGCGCGTGCTGTTCACCGTCGGCGCCATCGGCACCGGGCTGGCGATTCCGGCGCTGCTGATGCGGGTGCGAGTGACGTCCTAGGTAGGGCCCCGCGGGTCAGTCGTCCTCTCGCTCCAATCCCGCGAACGCGACGACGAGCCGCTTGCGCCCCACCGTCTCGTCGTCGAACTCGACGGTCACCTTCGTGTCGCGCCCGCTTCCGCTGAGTTCGAGGATGGTGCCGCTGCCGAAGGCCTTGTGCCTGACGCGCGCCCCCTTGATGTAGCGCGGCGCGACCTGCGACTCCTCGTCCGGGGGCGTCTCCCACACCGTGGGGCGCGACACGGGCGCGCCCGGACGCCGGGCCGACGGCGACGTGAAGGCGTACGCGCTTGCGCTGCCGCGCAGTTTGGGCGTCTGCTGCGCCTCATACAGTTCCCGCGGGACAGGCGACAGGAACGACGACACAATCCCGGGCATCAACTCGCCGTTGCGCCGGCGCGACATCGCCCACGTCAGCGTGAGCTTGCGCTCGGCGCGCGTGATGGCGACGTAGAGCAGGCGACGCTCCTCCTCGAGCATCTCCGGATCGTCGAAGGCGCGGGCGAGCGGGAAGAGCCCGTCTTCCATGCCGGCGATGAACACCACCGGAAACTCGAGCCCCTTGGCGGTGTGCACGGTCATCAGCGTGACGGCGTCGGCGTCGGCGCCGAGTTGGTCGGCGGCCGTCACGAGCATCGCCTTCTGCAGGAAGTGATCCAGTGGCCGCAGGCCGAGTTCCCCACCGTCATCCACGACGGTCTCCGCCGCGCCTTCGACCATCGCGCGCACGTTGTCGAGGCGATCCAGCCCTTCCGGCCCCTCGGCGCGCAGCGCCTCGTCGTAGCCGGTGGCCTCGAGGATGGCGACGATGAGCCGGTCCACGCTGGCGTCGGCCGCCTGTTCGCGGAACCGGTCGGCGAGCGCGGCCACCTCGCCGAGCGCCGCGCGTGTGGCTGGCCGCACGCCGTCGAGTTCGCCCACGCGACGCGACATCTCCAGCAACGACACGCCGCGCTCGCGCGCCGCTTCGGCGAGGAGCTCGACCGTCGCGTCGCCAATGCCGCGCCGCGGCGCGGTGATCGCCCGGCGGAAGGCCTCGTCGTCGGCGGGATTCGCGGCGAGGCGTAGCCAGGCCAGCAGGTCGCGCACCTCGCGGCGGTCGTAGAACCGCACCGCGCCGACTAGCCGATATGGGATGGAGCGCCGCCGCAGCGACTCTTCAATGGCGCGGCTCTGCGCGTTGGTGCGGTAGAGCACCGCGAACTCCGACGGGCGCTCGCGCAAGTTCATCCGCCGCGTCTCGATGGCGTCGGCGATCGCGTCGGCCTCGTCGCGGTCGTCTAGCGCCTTCACCACGGTGACCGGTTCGCCGTCAGGGCGCGTGGCACGGAGCGTCTTGCCGCGCCGCGCCGCGTTCTGCGCGATGACGACGTTGGCCAGCGCGAGAATCCCCGGCGTGGACCGGTAGTTCTCCTCCAGCCGGACCACGTGCGCGCCAGGATAGTCGCGCTCGAAGTCGAGGATGTTTCGGATGTCGGCGCCACGCCAGCCGTAGATGGACTGGTCGTCGTCGCCCACGACCGCGACGTTGCCTTGCGGGCCGGCGACGAGACGCACGAACTCGTACTGCGCGTGATTCGTGTCCTGGTATTCGTCCACAAGCAGGTGGGCAAAGCGCGCGGCGTAGTGTGACTGCAGGTCCGCGTGCTCGCGCAGCAGTTGCACGGGGAGGACGAGCAGATCGTCGAAGCTCACCGCGTTTTGCGCCCGCAGGGTCGGCTCCATCGCCGTGTACACGGGAGCAACGGCCTTGGCGAGCGGCGTCATCGCGAGGCGCGCGTATTCGTCGGGCGGCACGAGCGCGTTCTTGGCATCGCTGATCGCGGCGGCCACGGCCTTGGGGGCGAAATCCTTCACCGACACGCGCGCCCGGTCCATCAGGCGCCGAACCACCGTGAGCGTGTCATCCTCGTCGTAGATCGTGTATTCCGGGGTGCGCCCGACGCGGTCCGCGTGCAGGCGCAGAAGGCGCGCGCCGAGGCCGTGGAAGGTGCCAATCCACATTCCGCGCGGCTCGGCGCCAAGGAGGCGCGCGATGCGCTCGCGCATCTCGCCGGCCGCCTTGTTGGTGAAGGTCACGGCGAGCACGCGATGCGGCGGAACTTCGAGCGCGCCGACCAGGCGCGCCACGCGCGCCGTCAGCACGCGCGTCTTCCCCGAGCCGGCGCCGGCGAGCACCAGCAGCGGCCCGTCGCCGTGCTCCACCGCGGCGCGCTGCGCCGGGTTCAGGGTGATATCACCCCGGGCCAACGGTTCGGTCATCCCGGGAAATGCAGGTCGAACACCGCCCCGCGATCGGACGGGACCAGCGTCAGCCGGCCGTTGTGCGACTCCTCGACGATGCGCTTCGCGAGGGGCAGGCCAATCCCCCATCCGCGCTCCTTCGTCGTGAAACCCGCTGCGAAGATCTTGCGGCGCAGGTTGGGCGGAATCCCCGGCCCGTCGTCGGCGACGCGCACGCGCGCCCCGCTGCCCGCGGCGCGATCCACGCGCACCGTGACCGTCCCACCCCGCCCGGCGAGCGCGTCCACGGCGTTCTTCACGAGCGACTCTACGGCCCACTCCAGCAGGACGCGATCGGCGGGAACCTCCAGCGGCCCGTCGCCTCGCTCGAACTTCACGACGACGGTGTTGGCGAGCGTCGGCACGCGAGCGCGGAAGTAGTCCACGACGGTCTCTACCGCGTCGCCGACATCGGTGGGGACGAGCTTGGGCGGCCGACCGATGCGCTCAAAGCGATGCGCCACGCGCTCGAGCCGCTCGACGTCGTCGTTCATGTGCGCCTGCGCCGCGGCGGCGGCGGAGTCGGCATCACGCTCAGCCTGCAGCTCGAGCCATCCCTTGAGCGAGGAGAGCGGCGTGCCCAGCTGATGCGCCGCCTCGCGCGCCATGCCGGCCCAGACGCGCTCACGCTCGGCACGCGCCCGCACGCCGAGCGCCATGATCCCCGCGACGATGAGCAGGGAGAGCATCGCGACCTGCAGCAACGGGATGATGCGCAGTCCGCGCACCAGCGGCGTGTTGCCGAAGTGGATCTTCCCCACCCCGGACTCCTCAACCGGCGGGTTCTGCCGATCGAGTTCGGGCAGCATCGCGCGCAGCACGGCATAGCGCGGGTCGTTCGGCGAGACGAAGCCGTCCCCGTACTCGGGGATGTTGGCGAACGATGTTGGCCGGCCCTCGGCGTCCGTGACGATGACGGGAACGCCGAGGTCGCGAATCTCCTTGGAGAGGTCGAGCAGGGCCGCGGTGCCGTCGGAGTTTGGATCCCCCAGCGCGCCGTACACCCGCGCGAACATGCGGCTGGTGCGCTCGGACTCACTTCGCAGCTCGTCCACGACGCGTTGCGCGTACCACACGTACGACCCCAACAGCACCAGGAGGCCGAGCGCGACGAGAATCACCGGCCCCCGGCGAGGCATGCGCTACCGCAGGGAGTCGGCGCCGACGTACGAGCGCAGCGCCTCGGGCACCACGACCGATCCGTCGGGCTGCTGGTAGTGCTCGAGCAGCGCGGCAATGACGCGCGGGAAGGCCAGCGCCGAACCATTGAGCGTGTAGACGAACTGCGGCTTCTCGCCCGGCGCGGCGCGGAACCGGATGTTGGCGCGGCGGGCTTGGTAGTCCGTGAAGACCGAGCAGGACGAAACCTCGAGCCACTTCCCCACACCCGGCGCGAAGACCTCGAGATCGTACGTCATCGCGCTGCTGAAGCCCGTGTCGCCGGCGGCGAGCAGCACCACGCGATACGGCAGGCCCAGCTTCTGCAGCACCGCCTCGGCGTGGCCGGTGAGGAGCTCGAGCTGCGCGGCGCCGTCTTCGGGACGGCAGTAGCGCACGAGTTCCACCTTGTCGAACTCGTGGACGCGCAGGAGGCCGCGCGTATCCTTGCCCGCCGCCCCCGCCTCGCGGCGGAAGCACGGGCTGTACGCGGTGAGCGCCATCGGCAACTGCGCCGCGTCGAGGATCTCCCCGCCATAGAGGTTCGTAACCGGCACTTCGGCGGTCGGGATGAGGAAGCCCTGGTCGTCGGTCAGGGCGTACATGTCCTCCTCGAACTTCGGAAGCTGCCCCGTGCCGGTCATGGCCGCGCGGTTCACGACCACCGGCACCCAGAGCTCCTCGTAGCCGTGCTCACGGGTGTGGAGGTCGAGCATCAGGTTCATCAGGGCGCGCACCAATCGCGCGCCGGCGCTGCGGAAGACAATGAAGCCCGAGCCGCTGATCTTCGCGCCGCGCGGCAGGTCGAGCAGCTTGAGCGCTTCGCCGACCTCCCAGTGCGGCTTCACGCCGTCGGCGGCGCGCGGCGTGCCCCAGCTGCGCACGACGGTGTTGTGCGTCTCGTCGCCTGCCGGCACCGTGGGCAGGGTGACGTTCGGGATATCGTAGAGGCCCTTCTGGATGGCGGCCTCGGTCTCGGTGAGCGAGGCCTCCAAGCCGGCGATCTCCTCGCCGAGCGTCCGCGTCTGCGCCTGAAGCTCGCTCGCGTCCTCGCCCGCCTTCTTCCGCCGGCCGACCTCTTGGCTCGCCGCGTTCCGGGCGGCCTTCTTCTCTTCCACCGTCTGAATCGTCTGGCGACGTTCGCGGTCGAGCGCCTCGAGCCGGGCGATCACCGGCTCCAGCTGGTCGAGCGCACCGCGGCGGCGCATGCCGTCGCGCAGCGCGGCTGCTTGTTCACGCACCATCCGGATGTCGTGCATGGCTATTTGTCCGGAATGCCTTCTGCGAAGGACCTGAAGCCGCAGTTCGGGTTGAGCACGCCGCGGCCGAAGAGGAGCCCGCCCGCTTTGACGGAATCCACGACGATCTTCGCCATCATGTCGCTGGACAGCTGGTACAGGCAGCTCATCGTCGTGAGGCGCACCACGACGACCTCGCCCAGCGAGACTGCCAGGGCCGAGTCGGCCTGCCAGTTCTTCGCCGGCGCGAGGAGCACGGACTCGTAGGCCCCGCTCATCCGCTGGAGCGCCACGGTGCGCGATCCAGTGGTCGGCGTTCCGACCAGCTTCTGCGGAATGATGAGGACCTTCCCGGTCACGCGGTCCACGTCGAAGGCGATGTCGAAGTTGAGGTTGCCATCGACGCGCACCGGCGCACGCCCGAGCAAGTCAAGCGCGGCAGGCGCGTTCGCCGGCCCGCTCCCCGACATCGCGTAGGCGGAGTAGACAAAGAACTCGTTGCCGTACTGCGCCTTCAGCTTGAACGGGTCGTCGCAGGCGGCAAGCGCGAGCAACCCGGCGGCCAGAAGGAGGGGGCCGAACAGGGCGCGGCGGGCGCGCGGGCGGGTCGAATTCATGACGGTCATGGGAATCATGTGAAAGTAGCGGACGCGCGTCGGCAGGGGAAGCGAATTCGGCTTGACTTCGCCCCGTCCTGTCGTACACTTCGGCAACCTTCCTACACCGGAGCGGGCGATGCCGACCATTCGCGATCTCGTGGCTGCGATTCGGGAGCGGGAGGGCGTGCAGGCCGCCGTGGTGCTGGGGCGTGACGGCCTCGTGATCGACGGCCAGGCGGCGCCCCAGATCGACAGCGAGAGCGTGGCCGCCCACGTGCCGCCCATCCTGCTCGCCGCCGAGGAACTCGGGCACGCCAGCCAGCAGGGAGCGCTGCATACGGCGGTGTTTGAGCACGAACGCGGCTTTGCGCTGGTTGCCTCCCTGTCGCCGGACGCCGTCCTGCTCGTCCACGCCTCGCCCAGCGTGAACCTCGCGCAGCTGCTCTACGAATTGCGGCGCAACCGCGCGAACATCGCGTCCCTCGTCTGACCGCATCTCGCATGCCGTGCCACGTCCTCGTGGCGGATGACGAGCCACACATCGGCCGCATCGTCAAGACGAAGCTCGAGCAGGGGCCGTTCCAGGTGACGCTCGTCTTCGACGGCGTGGAGGCGCTGGCCGCCCTCGAGGCGCATCCCGACATCCGGCTCGTCCTGCTCGACCTGATGATGCCTCAGCTCACCGGGATCGAGGTGCTGCAGCGCATGCGCGCCGATCCGCGGTGGTCCTCCCTGCCCTGTGTCATCCTGACGGCGGCGGGCCAAGATCAGCGATACGATGAGGCAATGCGGCTCGGCGCCTCCGACTTCATCACCAAGCCATTCAGCCCGAAGCGCCTCTTCGCCCGCGTGATGGAACTCACCGGCATGGACGACGGCGCGGAAACGGGCTCGCACTCCGCATGACGACGCACGCCCCGAACGACACCTCCGCCGCCACTTGGATCGTGATCCTCGCCGGCGGCGTCGGTTCGCGTTTCTGGCCGCTCAGCACGCCCCAACGCCCCAAGCAGTTTCTCCCGTTGATCACCGACCAGCCGATGCTGCGCGACGCGCTCGGCCGACTGGCGCCAGTGGCGCCGGCCGCACGCACTATGGTGCTGACCAACGCGGAGCTTGCCGACGGGGTGCGCACCCTCGCCCCCGAACTCCCCGCGACGCATGTAATCGCTGAGCCGCGACCGGCGGGCACGGCGGCCGCGCTGGCGTGGGCTGCGCACCGCATCCAGGCGCTGGCGGGCCCCGACGCGATCATGGTGTCGGTGCACGCCGACTGGGCGATCGGCGACGTCGCCGCATTCCAGGACGCGCTGCGTCTCGCCGCCGCGGAGGCAGTGCGCACGCAGGGGCTCGTGACCGTCGGCATCGTGCCGACGCACGCCGACACGGGGCTCGGCTACATCGAGGTCGGCGAGGCCACGGACGGTCCGGCGCGGCGCGTCGCGCGCTTTGCTGAGAAGCCCAAGCAGGAGAAGGCCGAGGCGCTGGTGAAGGCCGGCGCGCTGTGGAACTCGGGGATCTTCGCCTGGCCGGTGGGCGTCTTCCTGTCCGAACTGCGCCGCCACTGCCCGGTCGTGGCCGAGCCGCTGGCCGCGGCGGGCGACGACGCCGCGCGCTTCTTCGGCGGCGTGCGTGAGCCCATCGCCGTGGACATTGGGGTGCTCGAGCGCAGCGACCGCGTGTACGTCCTGCCGGGGAGCTTTGGCTGGAACGACGTCGGCACCTGGTCGGCGCTGCGCGGCGTGCGCGTGCGCGACGCCGACGGCAACGTCTCGCACGGGCGCGTGCACCTGCGCGAGTCGTCGGGCAACGTGGTGTACGCCAGCGGCTCGACCGTCGTGCTCTTTGGCGCGCACGACCTCGTGGTGGTGGAGCACGAGGGCGTGGTGCTGATCACGACCGAGGAGAAGGCGCGCAACCTCAAGCCGTTGCTGGAGCAGCTCCCGCCGGAACTGCGGGACCGGCGGTGAGTAGCCGGGCCTGGCCTGACGCGAACACCGCGCTGACGCCGTGAGGATCTGCACCCTCGCCAGCGGGAGCAAGGCGAACGCGACGCTGGTCGAGTTCGGCGACACGCGGCTTCTCGTGGACAATGGGCTCGGGCCGCGCATCCTCGCCAAGCGGCTCGCCGACGCCGGCGTGGCGCCTCAGGCGATCACCGCGCTCGTCGTCACGCACGAGCACATTGACCATGTGAAGGGGATCGCGCAGGCCGTGGCCAAGTGGGAGTGGCCCGTCTACGCGACGCGCGGCACGCTGAACGGAATCCGCGATGTTCCGCAAGAGCGTCTGCACGCGATGGCGTACGGCAAGGCGCGGAGCTTCGGCGACTGCACGGTGGAACTCGTGCGGGTGCCGCACGACGCGGCGCAGCCAGCGGCGGTGCTGATCACGGCGCAGCGGAGCGGCGCGCGTGTGGGAGTCGCCACCGACCTGGGGCACGTTCCCGAGGAACTCGCCGCCGCTTTCGAGCGGCTCGACGTGCTGGTCTTCGAGAGCAACCACGACGAGGAGATGCTGCGGAACGGGCCGTACCCGCCCTTCCTGCAGCAGCGCATCGCCTGCGACACCGGACACCTGAGCAACCGCCAGACAGGCGCGTTGCTGCAGCACGCGGCGCACAAGGGGCTGCGGCACGTGCTGCTCGCGCACTTGAGCCAGCAGAACAACGAGCCGGCAGTGGCGCTGCTGGCGGCGCGCGAGGCGCTGAAGAAGACGAGCTTCAAGGGGACGCTGGGGTGTGCCAGTCAGGACGCGGTCACCCATCCGCGCGGGGCGCAGTCACAGTTCGAACTGGCGCTCTAGGTGCAGGGAGCAGGGAGCAGAGTGGGGTGCAGGGTGAAGGGAGCAGAGTGGGGTGCAGGGGGCGGGGGAAAATGAATGGGGCCGGGCGAATGCCCGGCCCCATCGTTGATCGCAGTCCTGAATCGAGATCCCGAATCGGAATCCGCGATCCAAGTCCTGAATCTTAGTACATGCCGCCCATCCCACCCCCCGGCGCGGCCGGCATGGCGGGCTTGTCTTCCTTCTTCTCCACGATCAGCGCTTCCGTGGTCAGGAGGAGCGAGGCGATCGACGCGGCGTTCTGCAGCGCCGTGCGCGTCACCTTGGTCGGGTCGATCACGCCGGCGACCACGAGGTCCTCGTACGTGTCGGTCAGCGCGTTGTAGCCGAAGTTCTTGTCCTTCGACGCGCGGACCTTCTCGACGACGATCGAGCCTTCGCCGCCCGCATTGTACACGATCATGCGGAGGGGCTCCTCGATGGCGCGCTTGACGATCTCCACGCCGATCTGCTCGTCGGCGTCGAGCTTGACCGCCTTGAGCGACGCCTGCGCGCGGATGAACGCCACGCCGCCGCCGGGGACGATGCCCTCTTCCACCGCCGCGCGCGTCGCGTGCAGCGCGTCCTCGACGCGGGCCTTCTTCTCCTTCATCTCGGCTTCGGTCGCGGCGCCGACGTTGATCACCGCCACACCGCCGGCGAGCTTGGCCTTGCGCTCCTGGAGCTTCTCCTTGTCGTAGTCGCTCGTCGACTTGTCGATGGCGACCTCGATCTCCTTGATGCGCCCCTTGATCTTGTCCTCGTCGCCGTGGCCGTCGATGATCGTCGTGTTGTCCTTGTCGATCACCAGGCGCTTGGCGCGGCCCAGATCGCTGAGCACGGCGTTCTCAAGCTTGAAGCCCACTTCCTCGCTGATGACGTTGCCCTTGGTGAGGACGGCGATGTCCTCGAGCATCGCCTTGCGGCGGTCTCCGAAGCCCGGCGCCTTGACGGCCGCGACCTTCAGCGTGCCACGCAGCTTGTTCACGACCAGCGTGGCCAGCGCCTCGCCCTCGATGTCCTCGGCGATGATCAGGAGGGGCTTGCCCGTCTGCGCGACCTTCTCGAGCACCGGGAGCAGGTCCTTCATCGACGAGATCTTCTTGTCGTGGATCAGGATGTAGGCGTCCTCGAGCGCGGCCTCCATCTTGTCCGGATCGGTGATGAAGTACGGCGAGAGGTAGCCGCGGTCGAACTGCATACCGTCCACGGTCTCCAGGGTCGTCTCGAGCCCCTTGGCTTCCTCGACCGTGATCACGCCGTCCTTGCCGACCTTCTCCATCGCCTCGGCGATGAGGTCGCCGATTTCCTTGTCATTGTTCGCCGAGATCGAGCCGACCTGGGCGATCTCCTTCTTGCCGGCCGTCGGCACGGAGATCCGCTTGAGGTCCTCGGTGATGGCGGCCACGGCCTTGTCCACGCCGCGCTTGATGGCCATCGGGTTCGCGCCGGCCGTCACGTTCTTGAGGCCCTCGCGGAAGATCGCCTGGGCAAGCACCGTCGCCGTCGTCGTGCCGTCGCCGGCGTTATCCGACGTCTTGGTGGCGACTTCCTTCACCATCTGGGCGCCGAGGTTCTCGATCGGATCGGTCAGCTCGACTTCCTTCGCGACCGTCACGCCGTCCTTGGTGACCGTCGGGGCGCCGAACTTCTTCTCGATGACGACGTTCCGGCCCTTGGGACCGAGGGTGACCTTCACCGCCTCGGCGAGCTGGTCCACGCCGCGCTTGAGCGCCGCGCGCGCGTCGACGTTGAAATGCAGTTCCTTCGCTGCCATGAGTCTATGCTCCGTGTGGCTGGATGAGTGGCTTAGTTGATGACCGCGAGGACGTCCGACTCGCGCAGGATCAGGTAGTTCTCACCGTCAACGGTGACCTCGGTGCCGCTGTACTTGCCGTACAGGACCTTGTCGCCAACCTTGACGCCCATCGGGATGAGCTTGCCGTCTTCGTAGCGGCCCGGGCCCACGGCGATGATCTCGCCCTGCTGCGGCTTCTCCTTGGCCGTGTCCGGGATGTACAGGCCACCGCGCATCTGCTCGGCCTCTTCGATCGCCTTGATGACCACGCGATCGGCGAGGGGCGCCACCTTCGACCCAGAGGTCTTGGCTGCCATGTTCGGAACTCCTCGTGCTTGGGGGTGAATTTGTGATGTCGGTCTTAGTTGGCACTCACCACATTCGAGTGCTAACAACTGGCAGAAAGATATGCGAGAACCGTGCCAAGGCAAGGGTACGGTTTTCGGACAGGAATGGTGTAAGAATAAGCAATTCAACGGCTTAGAACTGCCAAAATTGCAGAGGGCCGACTGTCAGGTCGGCCCTCTTCCACTGTCATTCCTGCGCCCGGTTATCCGAGCAGCTCGTACGCCATCGCAAGGCCGCGCAGGGTCAAGTCCGGCTCAACGACGTCAAAGCTCTCGCACAGCGGCTTGAACGCCGCGGCCAGGCCGCCGGTGGCGATGACCAGCGGCGCCTTGGGACGCGGCCACTCGCCCTTGATCCGGCGCACGATCCCCTCGATCGCCTCGGCCGCCCCAAGCACCACGCCCGAGCGGATGCACTCCTCCGTCCGACGGCCGATCACCCGCGTGGGCGCAACGAGTTCCGTGGCGGAGAGCTTGGCCGTCTTCCGAAAGAGCGACTCTGCCGACATCTGCACCCCCGGCGCAATCACGCCGCCGATGAACGTGCCGTCGGCGGTGATGCAGTCGAAGGTCGTGGCGGTGCCCAGATCGACCACGATGCAGTCGCACTGATGGATGCGGCTGGCCGCCAGCGTGTTGATCAGGCGGTCAGCGCCCACCGTGAGCGGCTCGTCCACGTCGAGCTTGATGGGGAGCTTCGACCGGGCATCGACCACCACCGCCGGCGCGCCCACCAGTCGCTCGCAGGCCTCGGCTAGCGGCCCGGTCACCGCGGGAACGACGGACCCGATGGCGGCTCCTTTCATATGCGTCGACTTGATCGACGCGGTGTCGAGCAGGGCGCGCACCAGAAGATGGACTTCATCGGGCGTGCGGCTGGCGTCGGTGGTGACGCGCCAGCGCAGCGCGACCTCCTCGCCATCGCAGAGGCCAATGGTGGTCTCGGTGTTTCCGACGTCGAAGACGAGCAGCATCAGCGATCCTCCGCGAAGACGAGCGACCCGGCGCGGCACGCCGTTCGACCCGTCGGGGTCTCCACCAACAATTCACCCGATGCCCCCACCCCCGCCACAACCCCCGCGGCCGGCGCGGTGATCCGCCGGCCGACGGCGGCGTCGCGCCGGGCGAATCGGGCGAGTTCGGCCGGGGTGAAGGGGCCCTCAACGGCCGCGCCCGCGCGCAATGCCGGCAGAACGCGCTCAAGCGCTTCGAGCCGCGTGGCGCCCGCGCGCAGGCCGGTCGCGTCGGGTGGGTCGGTAGGCGGCACGACGTTGAGTCCGACGCCGATGGCCACCCATTCCACCCGCTGGTCGCGCCAGCGCGCCTCAATCAGGATGCCGGCGAGCTTGCGGCCGTTCACCTGGAGGTCGTTGGGCCACTTGAGACGCACGCCGTCGCCGGCGAGCGCGTCGAGCGCCTCGGCCATGTGCAGTCCGACGCGCAACGACAAGACATCCAAGCCTGACGGCGTGCGCGGCCGCTCGAGGAGCGTCATCCAAAGCCCACCACCGGGCGGCGACGACCACCGACGTCCTCCTCGCCCCCGCCCTGCTTCCTGCGCATTCGCCAAGACCAGATAGCCGGCCGGCGCCCCGCGCCCCGCCGCGGCGTGCGCGAGATCCATCGTCGAACCGGCCGTGTCGTGGAGCTCGCACGACGGCAGGCCGAGCCGCGCAGCGAGGGCCGACGCGTCCAGTCCGTCGAGGAGGGCGTCAGCCACGATAGATGATCAGGGCGTAGACGGCGGCGGCCAGCACGAACCGATAGATGGCGAAGACCGCGAACCCACGGCGCTGGATGAAGCGGAGCAGCACCGCGATGGCCAGCCAGCTGCTGATGGTCGCCGACGTGATCCCGACGACGATTGTCGCGTCAATCCCTTCCGACAGCAGCTTGGGCACCTTGAGCACCGCGGCAGCGGCGATAACCGGCATCGACATCAGGAAGCTGAAGATCGCCGCCGACTGCCGGTCGAACTGGAGAAGGCGGCCGGCTGTCATCGTCGCGCCAGAGCGCGAAACCCCGGGGACGAGCGCGCAGACCTGCGCGAAGCCGATGATCAGCGCCTGCTTCCATGTCATCTCGGCGAGCGGACGCGTGCGCGGCGCGGTGTGGTCGGCCCACCACAGGATGGCGCCCATCACGATGAGCATCGTGGCGGTAAGCGCCGGCGCGCGGAAGATCGTCTCGGCGTAGTCCTCGAGCAACAACCCGAAGACGGCGGCGGGAATCGTCGCGATCACAATGAAGACGGCGCGGCGCTCCTCGATGGTCTCGACGCGCCGCGTGGCGATCACGTTGAGCGCCCCGCGGGCCAGCGCGACCCATTCCGCGCGGAAGTAGGCGAAGAGCGCGACGAGCGTCCCGAGATGCAGCGAGACGTCGAAGGCGAGCCCCGGGGAGTTCCAGCCAAAGGCCCACGGCGCCAGCGACAGGTGGGCCGAGCTGCTGATCGGCAGGAACTCGGCGAGGCCTTGCAGCGTGCCCATCACCGCCGCCTGCCAAAGGGTCAGTTCATTCACGCTTAGCGCATCCTGTGGTCAGGGCCGGCCGCGCACGGCGTCGGCGTAGAGCTGTTCATAGCGCGGGATCACGCGGTCGGTGGCGAAACGCTCCGCGGCCCGCTGCGTGGCGGCCGCGCTCGTCGCGCGCCAATGCGCCTCAATGCCCAGAAGGTCGAGCGCGGCGCGGGACAGCCCCACGACGTCGCCCACGTTGGCGAGATGACCGGTAACGCCGGAGTCCACGACCTCGGGGAGGCCGCCGACCGCGTAGCCGAGCACCGGGACGCCGCACGCCTGCGCCTCCAGTGCCGAGAGGCCAAAGCTCTCGCGGTCGGTGGTCAGGAGATACAGGTCGGCGCTGGCAAGGAGCGGCGCGACGCCGTCGATCTTGCCGAGGAAGCGCACATCCTGCTCGACATCGAGGCGACGCGCCTCTATCTCCGCGGCCTGTCGCTCCGGACCGTCGCCCACCATCACGAGCACCGAGGGGATCTCGTGACGCACGGCGGCGAAAACCTGCACGACGTCGGTGACGCGCTTGACGGGGCGCATGTTCGAGATGTGCATCAGCACCTTGCGGCCGTCGCCAAGCTGTTGGCGCAGGGCGGCGTCGCACGCCGAGCGGTTGAAGACCGCGGGATCCACGAAGTTTGGGATCACCTCCACGCGGCAGTTGTCGCATCCGAAGACCCGTACGGTTTCGTCCTTCAGGTAGTCGGACACGGCGGTCACGCGGTCGGACTTCTCGATCGAGAACTTGGTGATCGCGTGATACGAGTGATCCTGCCCCACGATGGTGATGTCTGTGCCGTGCAGCGTGGTGACGACCGGCAGGTCGAGTCCGGCTTCGCGCAGCATCTGCTTGGCCAGCCAGGCGCTGGTCGCGTGCGGGATAGCGTAGTGCACGTGCAGCAGGTCGAGCTTCTGCTGGCTCGCGACCTCGTGCATGCGCACGGCGAGGGCCAGGTCGTAGGGCGGATACTGGAAGAGCGGGTACGACCCGATGGCGACTTCGTGGAAGAAGATGCGCGGAGAGAACGCGGGTAGCCTGAACGGGTGCGCGTAGGTAATGAAGTGCACTTCGTGCCCGCGCGCGGCGAGCGCGATGCCGAGTTCGGTGGCCACCGCCCCCGAGCCGCCGTACGTGGGATAACAGGTGATGCCGATCTTCACGACGATTCTCCCTCGCGCCACCAGCGTTCAGCCGACGCGGCTGCGTCGCCCGCGCGCGGATCTAGTCGGGTCACGGCCTCCCCCGCGAGCTGATGCCGGAACCACGTGCGCTGCCGCTTGGCATACTGGCGCGTGGCAACAAGTATAGCGTGGCGCGCCGTGTCGAGACTCCCGGCGCCATCAAGCAGGGCGCGCAGCGCGCCGTACCCGCACGCATTCCACGCCGGCGCGTCGGCCCGAACGCGCGCGTTGAGCGCGCGCACCTCGTCGAGCCAGCCGGCGTCGAGCATCGCGGTGATGCGCCCCTCGATTTGCCCGTGCAACGCGTCGCCCGGGTCCACGACCAGCCAGCGCGCGCGCCACGACGAACCGCGCGCCGCCTCGCGGTGCAAGTCGGAGATGCGGCGCCCGGTGAGCAGCGCCACCTCGAGCGCACGCATTAGCTGCGTGCGTCCAAGCCGCGCGCGGGGCGCGTCAACTTGTGTCACCCAGCGCCGCAGCGTCGCGGTGTCGTGCGCCTCGAGCTCGGCGGCGAGCGCGGCGCGGCGCGCGGGGTCCAGCGCGGGCTCAGCAAACAGCGGTTGGATGAGCGCGCGCAGGTACAGCCCGGTGCCCCCGACGATCAGCACGCGGGACGCGCCGAGCCGGCGCAGCACGGCATCGGCGTGTTCCGCCCACGCCGCGGCGCTGAAGCGTCGCGTGGGCTCGGCGAGGTCCAGCCCCTCGTGCGGCACGCGCGCACGCTCGGCGGCGGTAGGCTTCGCCGTGCCGATGTCGAAGCCGCGATAGACCTGCCGCGAGTCGGCGGACAGGATGGTCAGTCCATGCGCTTCAGCGAGCGCGAGGGCGAGCGCCGACTTGCCAGCGCCCGTCGGCCCGCAGACGATGCGCAGCTCAGCGGCGTCCGAAGCGGCGCTCGAGTTCATCCCAGGCGAGATGGACGATGGTGGCGCGGCCGTGCACGTCGTGCGCCGGGAGCGTCGTCGCGGCGAGCGCGAGGTACAGCGCGCGCATCTCACCCGCGGCAAGCACGTCACCGGCCTTGATCGCCGCCTTGCACGCCACGGTCGCGGCCAGCCGTTCGTGGCGCGCGTGCGCGCCCGCCTCGCGATCACCGGTGAGCGCCTGCAGGGTCTCGCGCAGGCAGCGCTCGGCGTCGAAGCGCGGATGCGGATGCGGCGTGGCCTGGACGATCACCGACGTGCCGCCGAACGACTCCGCCTCGTAGCCCAAGCGGACAAAGAGGTCTCGGTGCGCATCAAAGGCCTCGGCCTCGGCGGGCGACAAGTGCAGCGTGATGGGAAAGAGCAGCCGTTGCGCCGGCGCGTCGCCGCGCTCCATTGCGCCGAGGAACCGTTCGTACAGCACGCGCTCGTGCGCGCTGTGCTGGTCGATGAGCACGAGACCGTCCGCGCGTTCAAAGGCAATGAACGTGCGGCGAAGTTGAACCAGCGGGGGGACCGATGGCTCGTTGGGCACGGGAACGGGCACGGTGGGGTGCAGGGTGCTTGGGGGGGAGGAGGCGAGGGGCAATCCCGTTCCCGTGCCCTCCACCGTGCCCGTTCCCGTGCCTTCAAACAGTCCCTCCGCCCCCCCGCTGGTTGTGCGCAGCACCTCCACGTCTACATCCCGCGGGAAGAACTGAACACCCGACGCAGCGGGCGCCGCGCCAAACCAGGCGGCGGCGTCCCCGGTGCCGAGCGCGCGACGCACCGCGCGCTCGACGGCGCGCTCGATCGTCCAGCGGTCGCGAAAGCGGACCTCGGCTTTCGCGGGATGCACGTTGACGTCCACGTCGCCGCCGGGGACCTCGAGTTCGAGCAGGACGGTGGGACGGACGCCGGCGGGGATCGTCGAGCGGTACGCCGCCTCGGCCGCGCGGATGATCCCGGGATCGCGCACCGCGCGGCCGTTCACTGAAACGAAGACGCGCCGCGCTGCCGTGCCCACGTCGGCGGGGCGCTCGACCAGACCGGTGACGCGCACGGGCCCGCTGACGTCGTCCACCGCGACGAGCGCATCGGCGAGCTCCACGCTCCAGAGGGCGGCCACGCGATCGCGCAACCCCGTCGCGGCGGGGAGCGTGAGCAGGGCCTTGCCGTCGTGGCTCACCGCGAACCGCACATCGCGCCGCGTGAGCGCCATCGCCGTGAGCGCTTCCATTACCGCGCGCCATTCGCTGCGCGCGCCGCGCAGGAACTTGAGCCGCGCGGGGACGTTGAAGAACAAATCGCTGACCGAGACTGTCGTGCCGCGCCGCCGCGCCACGTCAGCCACCGCGACGAGCCGGCCGCCCTCGACGCGCACGCGCGTCCCCGCGCCGTCGTCGAGGGCGGTGTGTATCTCGAGGCGCGCCACCGATCCAATGGACGGCAGGGCTTCGCCGCGGAACCCGAACGACGCAACGCCGACGAGGTCGGAGGCGCTGCGGATCTTCGACGTTGCGTGCCGTTCGACGGAGAGCGCGGCGTCATCGCGCGACATCCCTGAGCCGTCGTCGCTCACCCGGACCAGCGCGCGCCCGCCCTCCTGCACCGCGACCTCGATGCTTGAGGCGCCGGCATCGAGCGCGTTCTCGACCAGTTCCTTCACGACCGACGCGGGACGTTCGACGACTTCCCCGGCGGCGATCTGGTCGGCGACGGTGCTTGGGAGAATGGCGATCACGGGCACGTCGAAATCTCCCGGCGGGCCGGCATTGGGTCAATCATCGCCAAGGGGAAGCAGGAACTCCGCGGCCATCCATCCCTGGCGGCCGCCGTCAAAACGCACCTGCGCCCACGCCCCCTGACGCGCGAGGACCTCCGCCACTTCCCCGGCAAGCGGCGCGGGGCCCATCTCGGCGCCAAGCACCGGGAGCGCGCGCAGCGGCTCGCTGCGTGAGGCCACCGCCGCATCGCGCCCGCGCTGTATGCGGTCCATCGAGAACCCGCCGACAGCCAGCAGGGCGCCAGCGGCGAGAAGCGCCGCGGCGCGCGCGCGGATGGGCTGGGCACGCCAAGCGCGCCGCGTGAGGCGCCACCAGCCAAGGCACCAGACGAGAGCGAGCAGCGCGGCAGGCACGTGCACGGGAACGGGCGGCACGCGCGCCGCGCCACGATCCTGCACCGCGCGCACGGTGGCGAGGCGGTCGCGCATTTCGCGATCCATCGGCCGGAGACGCAGCGCGCGCTGCCACCCTTGCACTGCGCGCGCCGTGTCGCTGGCCATCCACGCGGCGGTGCCGAGGTTGGCCCACGCGTTGGAGTGGTCGGCGTTTCGTCGGGCCACGTCGAAGAAGTGCCGCTCGGCGAGGCGGAAATCGCCCCCCGCGTACGCGGTCTGCGCGAGCGCCCACGAACGCTCCGCCACGGCATCCTGGCGCGCGAGCAGCGGGGCCGCCGCGCCAAGCAGGATGAGCAGCGCCACGCCGGCGACGCGGGCGCCGTTCGCATCGCCGGCTTCAGACGCGGCCGCGCGCCGCCCTCCGCGCCGCGCCTCGGCGTCCACGTCCACGATGCACGCGGCGAGCGCGGCCGCCGACGGCGCCTGCGCGGCCGATGCCCCGCGGAAGACGGCCTCGTCGAGCGCGCGCAGCTGCGCGACCAGGACCTGCGCCGTCGCCGCAGTCACTCCCTCGTGCCGCAGGGCGGCGGCGAGCGAGTCGTCGGCGAGCGCCAAGCCGACGTCGAGGCCAAGCCGTTCGCGCAGCGCACCGTGGGCAAGCCGACGCAGTTCGGCCGCGGTTGCGTCCGGACGGCGCACCGCGTCTCGCAGCTGGCGCGCCGGCGTCGGCGCCGGACGCGCGCGCCGCCGGCGATGGTGAAAGAGGCCAGCGAGCGCGGGCAGCGGCGCCGCCGCGAGGAGCGCAAGGAACCACCACGAACGCTGCACGCCGAAGCCGGCGGGCGCTCCCAGCTGCGCGCGCACCGAGAGGACGGCAGGCGACGCGGTGTCGGCGGGCGCGACGCTCCACGAGGCGTCAGTCGAATCGATCGCGGCAACGTCTCCGTCGCGAACCATGATGGCCAACGCGCCACTCGACGCGACTTCGTAGCGGCGCGCCGCGGGGTCGAAGTACGCGAAGCGCTGGGAGGGCACCACTCGCCGTCCCGGCTGGCGCGGTGTGACAAGCCAGTCGAACTCCTTCGCGCCGCGCAGCGATGACGCCGTGGAATCGAACTCCACGCGCTCATCTGCGGGCACGACGGAGGCCCACGAGACTTCGAGCCGCGGCCGCGGGAGCAGCGTCACATTGCCGCGCCCCTCGATGCGCATCGTCACAACGAGCGGATCGCCGACGCGCCCCGACATCGAGTCCACGCGCAGGCGCGTGCGCCACTCGCCGACCGCGCCCGCCCAGTCGTCGGGTCGACCGGCCGTCGGCACGGGAAGCACGACCAGCGAGACCGGTTCGCTGCGCAAGGAGTACGTCTCTTCGCGGCTGAAGAACGATGCGGACTGCGGCAGCGCGTACGAGAGCTTGCTCGGCGGAACCTGATATCGCCCCGGCGTCAGGGCGAAGAACGCCCGCTGAAAGACGTGCACCTCGTACGGCCGACCGTCGATGTTTCCGACGAGCGGAGTCTTCGCATCGGGCAAATCGTACACAAGAAGAGAGCGCGTCTCCGGCGGCACGAACTCCGGGTTGCGACGCAGGCGCTGCCGCACCGTCTGGTTGAGAAAGACCCCGATCTGGTACGTCGCCTGTTGGCCGACATACACCGTGTCGGGGAGCAGGAGCGCGTGGAAGCTGACGCCGCGCGACGGATCGAGGCGCGAGCGGGTGACAACCGGAGGGTACTGAGCAAACAGCTCGGATGCCAGCACGAGCAGCAGTGCGACTCCCCAGGTGCAGGGAGCGCGGAACAGAGTGGGGTGCAGGGTGCGGAGGAGGATACTCACCAGTCCTTCCCTCCGGGGGGGCGGTCGCGTTGCGGCGCGCGGCGACGGCGGGCCTGCGTGTCGCGCTCGTCGCGCGCGGCGGCGTCGAGGAGTTGCTGCGCCTGCTGCTCCGACATGCCCTGCGGATCGCGCGACTGCGGGAGCGCCAGCTCGTCCTCGCGCGCCCCGCCGCTGTTCGACATCGGCGGCGGCTGGCGGCGCAGGCGCAGTGCCAGTTCGTAGTTCCAACGCGTGTCGGCGTCGTCCGGGTGCGCGAGGAGCAACGAGCGGAACGCGCCCATCGCGCCGCGCACCGAGTGCAGGCGATCCTCACCCTCGGCGCGCCGCGCGCGCCGCAGTTGCGCGAGCCCAAGGTTGTACAGCGCCCGCTCGCGCAGCGCCGGCGCCGACCCGAACGCCGCCCGCTCCAGCGCGTCGATCGCCGAGTCGAGCGAATCGGCGGCGAGAAGCACGGTGCCAAAGTTGTAGAGCGTGCGCGGTGTGCGATCGCCGCCGTTGACCGCGTTGCGATAACTCCGCACGGCCTCGAGGGTGCGTCCGGCCTTGAACTCCTCGAGCCCGCGAGCCGCCATGCCCTGCGCTTCCGCGACGCGCGGCGCGAGCGCCGCGCCGAGCGCGAGCAGCACCACCGGCGCAACGACCGCGCGGCGCCGGAGCGCGCGCGGCACCCAGCGCGCGGAGATGCGGCCGCCGTCGGCGTGCCACGCGTCGAAGAGCAGCAGCAGCACGGCGACGCCGAGCAGCCATTGGTACCGCGCGGGCATGGCCAGCCCTGCCTCGGCGGCGCGGCGGCGCGCCTCCAGCGACGAGAGAGCGCGCGCGATGCGCGTCCCCTTGTCCGACGCATCTGCGGCGATGAACTCGCCGTCGGCCACGCGGGCCACCTCGGCGAGCGTCTCCGGGGCGTAGCGCGACACGACGATCTCGCCGTTCTCGTCGCGCTTCGCCTCCACGCCGGTGCGCGTACGCAGCGGGATGGTTGACCCACCCGCGGTGCCGAAGCCCACCGTCACCAAACGCACGTTGTCGCGCCGCGCGCGCTGCGCCGCGCGGATCGCCGCCTCGCGATCGTCGAAGCCCTCGCCGTCGGTGAGCAGGACGATCGCCTTCCCCGCCCCGCCCTGCGCCGCGGCCAACAGGTCGAGCGCGCCGGTGATCGCCGGCGCGAGCGCCGTTCCCGGCTGGCCGACGATGGAGGGGTCGAGGTTGTCGAGGAACAGCTCGAGCGCGCCGTCGTCGGACGTGAGGGGCGACAGCACGTAGGCGCGCCCCGCGAAGGCGATGAGCGCCACGCGATCCCCCGGCGAGGCCGCGCGGAAACGCCGCACTTCTTGCTTCATCCGCTCGAGCCGCGAGGGACGTTCATCGTCGGCGAGCATGGACAGCGACGCGTCCATCGCGAGCACCACGTCGCCGCCGCGGGTGCGAATGATCTCACGCGATGCGCCGAACCGCGGTCCGGCGAAGGCCACCGCGGCGAGGACACTCGCGACGCCCAGCCGCGCCGCGCGGCGCAGTCCCGCGGCGGAGCGCGCCGCCGGGGCGAGCCGACGCAGCGCCGCCTCCGATCCCAGCGTGGCCAACCGCTCAGCGCGGCGCCGATGCCACAGCCAGGCCGAAACCACGCCGAGTGCGGCGACGAGCAGGGCCGCCACAAGCAAGAGGGGGCGCTCCCAGGCGATGAACGTCACGGCAGCGGCCCCCGCCACGCGAGGAGCGCGAGTTCGAGCACGAGCGCAGTAAGCGCGAGGCCCAGCGGGTAGACGTACAGCTCGTTGTAACGCACATAGCGCGACGCCCGCACCGGCACGCGCTCGAGCTGGTCGATCTGCTCGTAGATGCGCTGCAACGCGGCGCCGTCGCGCGCGCGGAAGTAGCGCCCCGCGGTCCCCTGCGCGATGTCGGTGAGCAACGGCTCGTCGATCTCGACCTTGCGGTTCTCATAGCGCAAGCCGAAGACGCCGCGACCCACCGGCACCGGCGCCATCCCCTCGCTCCCCACGCCGATGGTGTAGATGCGAATGCCGAGTGATGCGGCGGCCTGTGCCGCGGTGCGCGGATCGATGGATCCACGGTTGTTCACGCCGTCGGTCAGGAGGACCATCACCTTGGAACGCCCCGGCGCGTCACGTAGCCGGTTCGACGCGGTGGCGATGGCCGTGCCGATGGCCGTGCCGTCCTCGAGCTGGCCAGACTGCAGGTTGTCCACCGCGGCGAGCACCACCGGGTAGTCCACAGTGAGCGGCACCTGCGTAAGCGCCTCGCCGGAGAACGACACGAGGCCGATCGCGTCCGTGGAGCGCGCTAGGACGAACTGCTTGATCTTACCCTTGGCGACTTCCAGCCGGTTCTGGGGCTGGAAGTCCTCGGCGAGCATCGAGCTCGACAGATCCACGACGAGCATGATGCTGATGCCCTCGCCCGTCACCTGCTCGGTGCGCGCCCCAGTGCGCGGGCGGGCGAGCGCGACGGTGCCCGCCACGAGCGCGATGGCGCGAAGGACCAGGAGTGCGCGGGCCGCCCAGCGCCCGCGTCCAGGGCCCTTCGAGAGCACGTCCACTCGCGAGAAGAGGATCGCGTCGGGCCGACGGCGGCGGCGCCATGCCAGCCATCCCGCAATGAGCGGCAGGAGCAGCAGCCACCAGGGCGAAGCCAATTCCCATCCGCGCAGCCACGCGATCATGCACTCCTCCGCCGGCCGCGCGCGCCCTTCCCCTTGTCGGCGACGGCGAGCCGCGCCTCATACGCCGCCTGCACGTCACGCACCACGCCGCGCGCCGCGCGGGCGATGCGCGCCAGACGCGCGTCGTCCACCGGCGCCCCGGCAAACTTGACGGCGTCGGCCGCGTCGAGCACTTCGGCGACCTCCTCGGGCAGGATCGGCAGTTGGTGCTCGGCGAGCGCCCGCACGAACTCCGGCGTCGTGAGCCCGTCGGCCGCCTGCGGGAATCGTCGCGCGAGGTACGCCCGCATCACCTCGGCGTTCAGGAGCACCGCGCGGCCCGGTTCGCCCGCATCGGCAAGCGCGAGCGCGTCCACCGCAGCGAACGACGCCTGCGCGTCGGCGAAGGCATCGGGCGCGCTGGCCGTCTCGCCGCGCCGACGCCAGGCGCGGCGCAGCATCCATGCGATCGCAAGCAGCGACGCGGCAATCAGCCCCCAGCGCCACCACTGCGGCGGCGCCTCAAAGGGCGCGCGCGCCGCCCGCGGCTGGAGCAGCGCGGTGTCGGCGGGAAGCATCGTCGTGACTTCAACGGCGGGCACCGTGAAGGCGATGGGCTCGGTGGCGCGCGCGTGCGACCAGAGCACCGGCCCGAGCGGCGCGGCGCGGCGCCCGGGCTCCCAGGCGATGAAGCGGTAGACTGCGGTCTGGTCGAGCCACTCGCTGGTGGACCGGTTCTCGATGGCGCGCGGATCGAGCGCCTCGATCGCGCCCGCGGAGTCGGGCACTTCCGGAAAACGCACCGTCGCGCCGGCGCTCGCCCGCACGCGCACGCGCACCGTGAACGGCTCGCCCACGGCCACGGTCGCGGGGCGCACGTCCACACCGACGATGGGACGCGCGCCGTCCCCCTGTGGAGCGGCGAGCAGCCACGCGAGCGCCGCGACGCCGAGCACTAGTGGCGCGCCCGCCGGCGCGCGCGCGTTTCGCGCGTCGCAAAGAAGCGCATCAGCGCGTCCACATAGCCCGTCTCTGTGCGCACGCGCACCTCGTCGATGGCCAGCCGCCGGAAGCGCGAGGTGCGCTCAGCGCGCTCCGCCTGCACCGCCTCGGTGTAGGCGCGCCGCACCGCGCCGTCGCTCGTGTCCACCTCGAGGTAGCCGCCGGTCTCCGGGTCCACCAAGCGCGCAACGCCCAACGACGGCAGGTCGCGCTCCCCGGGATCGTCGAGCACGACGCCGACCACATCGTGCCGCTGACGCAGGCGGCGGAGCGCGCGTTCGGGGTTGGGCGCCACCCAATCCGAGATGACGAAGACGATGGCGTGATGCGACAGCACACGCGCCGCGTGGTCGAGCGCGCCAGCTAGATCGGTGGCGCGCTGACGCGCGGGCCAGGCCAGCACGTCGCGCACCAGCCGCAGGGCGTGCCGGCGCCCCTTCCGCGGCGGCACGACATGCTCGATGCCGTCAGAGAAGAGCACGAGCCCCACACGATCGTTGTTGCGCGTGGCGGTGAGCGCGAGCACGGCGGCGAGTTCCGCGGAGAGCGCGCGCTTGTCGCGCTCGGCCGTGCCGAAGCGCGCCGATCCCGAGCAGTCCACGAGGAGCATGACGGTGAGTTCGCGCTCCTCGACGTAGCGCTTCACGAACAGCCGGCGCATCCGGGCCGAGACATTCCAGTCGATCGTGCGCACCTCGTCGCCCGGCTGGTACTCGCGCACCTCGGCGAACTCCATCCCCTGCCCCTTGAACACCGAGTGGTATTCGCCGGCGAAGTGCGAGTTCACCAGTCCGCGCGTGCGCAGCTCGATGCGCTTGACCTGGCGCAGAATCTCCGGGGGCACGCCGCCGCCCTCGTCGGCGCGGCGCGCGAACGCCGCGGCGGGCGCTGCGGGCGCGGTCACGGCGCGGGGACTTTGTCGAGAATGCGGGCGATCACGTCGTCGGGCACTACGCTCTCCGCCTCAGCCTCGTACGTCAGCAGGACGCGATGACGCAGGACGTCCGGGGCGAGCGCCTTCACGTCGTCGGGCGACACGTAGTCGCGCCCGCGCAGGAAGGCGTGCGCCCTCGAGGCTTGGGCGAGCGCGATGGTGGCGCGCGGCGAAGCCCCGAACTCGATGAGCGGCTGCAACGCGGGGAGACCGGCGTCGACGGGCGCGCGCGTGGCGTGCACGAGATCCACGATGTAGTCCACGAGACGCTCGTCGAGGCGGATGCCGGCGATGTCGTGCCGCGTCCGGAGGATGTCCGCCGGATTCGCCACGCGATCCACCGGGATGGCGTCGCCTGACGCCATGCGCCGCATGATCTCCTTCTCCTCGTCGCGCGTCGGGTACCCGACCCGAAGCTTGAGCATGAAGCGGTCGACCTGCGCCTCGGGCAGCGGGTACGTCCCCTCCTGCTCAATCGGATTCTGCGTGGCGAGCACGAGGAACGGCTCCTCGAGCACGAACGACTGCCCGCCGATGGTCACCTGGTGCTCCTGCATCGCCTCGAGCAGGGCCGCCTGCACCTTGGCGGGCGCGCGGTTGATCTCGTCGGCCAGGACGATGTTGGCGAAGATGGGCCCCGCCTTCACCGAGAACTGCGCCGTGGCCTGGTCGAACACCTGCGTGCCGACCACGTCGGCGGGGAGCAGGTCGGGCGTGAACTGGATGCGGCTGAACGTCGTGTTGATCGTCTCGGCCAGCGTGCGGACGGTCAGCGTCTTGGCCAGTCCCGGCACGCCCTCGAGCAGGACGTGGCCGCCAGTGAGAATGGCGATCAGGAGCCGGTCGATCATGGCGTCCTGGCCGACGACACGTTTGGCGACTTCGGAGGAGATGCGGCCGGCGAGGGTGGTGGGCACGGAGGCGGACGGTAGACGGTGGGAGGAAAAACGCAGACGGTGGACGGAGGACGGTGGACGGTGGATCGTCACCGCCGAGTTGGGCGTTCTACCCCGATGGAGCGCCGTCGGTGCGGCCGAGGGCGTTGATCAGGGACAGTTCCTTCGCGGTCAGCGGACGCGACGCCGCCGACGGGAGGTTGCCGAGTCGCACGGGGCCGAACTGCGTGCGCACGAGGCGGTTCACCTCGAGGTCGAGCGCCTCGCACAGGCGGCGCACCTCGCGGTTGCGCCCCTCGCGGATCGTGATGGACAGCTGCCATTGCCGGTCGGGGCCCTGCACTGCCTCCACGCCGACCGGACGTACGAGACCATCTTCGAGTTCGACGCCAGCACGCGCCTGCCGCACCGCGGTGGGCACGTCACCGCGCACGGTAACGACGTAAGTGCGCTCGATCTCCGACGACGGATGCGTGAGCCGGTGCGCGGCGTCCCCGTCAGTCGTGAGGAGCAGCACGCCCTCGGTGAGATAGTCGAGGCGCCCCACGTACGTGAGACCGGGGACGTCGGGCACCAGATCGAAGACGGTGCGCCGTCCGCTCCCGTCGGGGCGCGACGTGAGGACACCCGCCGGCTTGTGGAGGACGAGCCACGACGCGCCCTGCGGCGCGGCGAGCCGCTGACCATCGACCGTGATCTCGTCGCGCGCCGGATCAACGCTCTGGCCCGTGCGCGCCACCGCGCCGTTGACCCGCACGCGTCCCGCGGCGACGAGTTCCTCCGCCTTGCGCCGCGACGCGACCCCGGCGCGCGCCAGCGCGCGGTGAATGCGCATCGCGCCGCCGGTCACGAGGCCTCGTCGTGATGGATCACCTGGTCGAGCGTCTCCGGCTCGTGCTCGCGCAGCGCCACGGCCAGTTCGTCGGCGCGCGGCAGCTCCTCCAGGTGGCGCAGGGCGAACTGCTCGAGGAACGCATCCGTCGTGCCGTAGAGCAGCGGGCGCCCCAGCGCCTCGGAGCGGCCGACGACGTCAATCAGGCCGCGCTCGTGCAGCGACTTCAGCACGCTGCCGACGTCCACGCCTCGGATCTCCTCGATCTCGGCGCGTCCGATGGGCTGGCGGTACGCGACGATGGCCAACGTCTCCAGCGCCGCCGGCGAGAGGCGACGCGGGCGCAGGGCCAGCTGCGCGCGCTCGATGGCCTCGGTGTACTCGGGGCGCGTCAGGATCTGCCATCCTCCGCCCGCGTCGACGAGTTCGACGGCATGGCCGTCGACGTCGTAGTGCTCACGCAGTTCATCGAGCGCCGCCTGCACCGCCGCCGGCGAGGCTTCGGCGTCGAGCGTGGCCAGCTCCTCGGTGGTAATGGGACGCGGGCTCGCGAAGAGCGCGGCTTCAAGCAGCTTCGCCAGCGAGTTCACGGCGGATCTCCACAGAGGCAAAGGGTCGGGGTTGGGCGAGGCGGAGTTCGCCGCGGCGGGCCAGCTCCAGGAGCGCGAGCAGGCCGGAGAGCACTTCCCACGGCTCCGCGCCCGGCGGCACGACATCGCGGAAGCGCGCCACCGCGCGCAGCGCGATGACGGCGCGAACGACCTCGATGAAGCCATCCACGTCGATGGGGCGCGAGATGACGTCGTGCACCTGCGGCTGCTGCGCGTGGCGGAGCACGCGGTCGACCGCGGCGAGCAGCTCGCCCAGCGAGAGCGCGAGCGGCGCCTGGACGGCGGGAGCGAGCGGTCCGGGCACCCACGTGCGCGCGAAGCGATTGCGCCGGTCTTCACCGAGCCGCTCCAGCACATCCACGACCTCGCGCATCTGCTGGTACTCCAGCAGGCGGCGCACGAGCTCGGCCCGCGGATCTTCCCAGGCCTCTTCGCCGTCGGGGCGCGGCAGCAGCATCTGCGCCTTGATGCGCAGCAGGCGCGCCGCCATCTCGAGGTAGTCCGCCGCCTCGTCGAGCTTCAGCGAGTGCATCCGCGCGATGAACTGCTGGCAGATGCGCGCCACGGGAATGTCGTAGATGTCCACCTTCTCGTCGCGGATGAGCGCGAGCAGGAGATCGAGCGGTCCGCTGTAGTGCGGCAGGTCAATGACGAAGCCCGTCTCGGGCGGCGCCAACGCCGCCTCACCCGACGCACTAACCGGCGCGTGACCGGCGACGGCCGGCGTTTCGGGGACGGAGGCAGGCGGACTCAGGTCGTCCATGGGGTGAGCAGGATGTAGGGCGTCACAAGGTCCATCGCGAGGCGGTCGAGCCAGACCGCGGGCGCCATCCAGGTGCGCAGCACTGGCCCGCCGAACATGAGCAGGAGGATCAGGATGAGCACGCCGAACCGGGCGATCTGCTGGTACTTCCACGCCCAGCGCGGCGGCAGAAAGTGCTTGACGACGTGCGAGCCGTCGAGCGGCGGCAGCGGCATCAGGTTGAAGACGGCGAGCAGCAGGTTGATGAAGATGCCCAGCCGGAACATCAGCTGCACCAGGGAAATCGTCTCGCTGGCGGCGGGCATCACGCGGCCGAGATAGCCGAGGGCGATGATGGCGGGCACGAGCAGGGCCGCGATCGCGAGATTGGTGGCGATTCCGGCGAGCGAGACGATGATGTCGCCGCGGCGGTAGTTGCGATAACTGCTCGGATCCACGGGGACGGGCTTGGCGCCACCGAGGGCCATGCCGGTCGTGTAGAACATCACCGTGGGGAGGATGATGGTCATCCAGGGATCGATGTGCCGCAGCGGATTCCAGCTGAGGCGCCCCAACTGCTTGGCGGTGTCATCTCCCTGCTTGTGCGCGGCGTAGCCGTGCGCGTACTCATGCGCGACCATCGCGAAGAGGAGCACCGGCGCACCGAGGAGCAGCTGTATGGCCTTGGGGGTCACGCGGTCGTCGCCGGGGGAGGAAGAGGCCCATCGCGGGCAGTCGGCTCTAAAGTATTGGGGCGGAGCAAGCGACGGTAGATGATTGAGGACTAGGAGTCCGGATTCGGATGGAGGAACTCGACACAGGACGGCGATTCGCGATTCGGGCGGGCGCCCGGGCGAATCGCGTGTCGAAGTCCTCGATCGTGGTCCTTATTCGCATTCCGGATTCCCAATCCTCTATCGCCTTCAACTGCCTGTTCCACCTTGACTTGGCACCTCAGTCCGGGCATTTTTCTTAGTCTGTCGCCGATCGGCGGCCCACGAACCATTTCGGAGAGCCTCAAGAGTGCCCAGAATCGCGTCCGCAAAGAAGAACATGCGCAAGGCCCGCGCGGCAACCGTGCGCAACCGTGCGCAGCGTGCCGCCCTGCGGACTGCCCTAAAGAAGGCCAAGACCGCGGGCGCGTCGCCCGCCGACAAGAAGGCCGCTGTGAAGCTCGTCGACCGCGCCGCCCGCAAGGGCCTGGTTCACAAGAACGCCGCGGCGCGACACAAGAGCCAAATGGCGAAGAAATAACGACAGAGAACGACAGAGAAAGACAGAGAACGACAGAGGGGCGCCCGGCACGGCTGGCGCCCCTCTGTCGTCTTCTGTCGTTCTCTGTCGTTCTCTGTCGTTCTCTGTCTTTCTCTGTCTTTCTCTGTCTTTCTCTGTCCTTCTCTGTCGTTCTCTGTCCCTCACAACGCCGCGAGTTCCCCTCCGCACCGCTCGCAGTACCACTCGGTCGGGAAGTTCAGCGTGCCGCATTCCTGGCAGCGGAGCGACTTCACCGCCTCGCTCGTCCGCGGCGTCGGCCGGCCGAAGAAGCTCTCTCGCGGCGGCGTCATCTCCTGGCTCACGCGCGGCTCAGGCACGGGATCCGGGAACGGCATGGGCGGCTCGGGGACCGCGTATGGGTTCTCTTCGACGGGCGGCGCGGCCGGCGGCGCGGGCGGAACGCTGGCCATCGGCGGAGGTGTCGGCTCGCTCGCGCGCTTCGCCGCTGGGGTCGCGCGCTTCGAATCGCCCCGCTTGGGGACGAGCGCTGGTTCCGCCGGGTGACGCGCCCCTGCCGGCGTGCTCCGGCCGACGACCGACTTGAGGAACTCGAGTTCGTCGAAACTCGGCGCCAGCGACTGGGCGGGTTCCACCGGCGCGATGACCGACTGCTCATGGATGGGAATGACCGGCTTGACCGAGACCACCGGCGCCGTCTCGTCCGCCGAAACCGCGGGCTCGGCCGCTATCGGCTCCGCCTCGATCGGCGTCGGCTCTGCCTCCATCATCGACGCCACCTCACCCTCATAGGGGAAGGACGGCGCCGACTCCGCGCCGGAGGGCGCGATTGCCGCGATCACGTCGTACGCGGCCGGCGCGTCCGCGTCGGGTGCCGCCGCGCGACCGGCTACGTCATTCAGCACGTCGCGCAGCCGATGCAGGTCGTCGAGCAAGCTGTTCCGTTCGCCGGTCGCCGCCACGAGCTCCTCGTCGAGCCGGCCGCGGCGCTTCTCCCACTCGCGCTCGGAGTACTCACCAACCGCGTAGCGCAACTCGGCCTCGGACCGCTCGTCCTGCTTCTTCGCGAGCGCCTCCTCCCTGTCGGTCAGTCGCGCGGCCAAGTCGGCCGCCGCCGCCTGCACGCCGTCGGCGGCCGCGGTCAGCTTCGCCTGCACCTTGGCGAGCTTCGCGGAGTAGTCGTCGTGGACTTTCTCGAAGACGGCGGGCGGCGTGGCGTCGCGTCGCGCGGAGAGCGCGGAGAGCCAGCCGGCCACCTTCTGCCGCTCAGCCAGCAGCTTCTCTACCGTCTCCACCGTGTCGCGGTCAGTCGTGCTCATCGGGGGGATTCCTCTTCGCTGTTGCGAGACGTCGCGCGCAGCAAGTCGAGCGCGGCGAGGGCTTCATTGGGCAGGGCGCGCGGATGGCCCAGCGAGCGGGCGATCCACATGATGCGGGCGCCGTTCTCCAGGCTTTCCATGCGCTGGTGCGCCTTGGTGAGCGTCGCGCCCACCGTCAGCGCGCCGTGGTGCGCCATCAGGAACGCATCGTGGGAGGTCCAGAAGGGATCGAAGACGTCCGCCGCGGCGTCGGTGCTGGGCGTTCCGTACGGGACAAGCGCGACGGGGCCCACCCCGTAGCGCACCTCAGCAAGCGCCGCACTGTCCACCGTCTCGCCCACGAGCGAGAAGGCGGTCGCGATGGGCGGATGCGCGTGGACGACCGCGCGCACGTCCGCGCGCCGCTGGTAGGCGCGCAGGTGCACGGCCACCTCGGACGTCGGTCGCCGCGTGCCGTGGCGCACGGTGCCGTCGAGGCCGAGTTCCACGAGATCCTCCGGGCAAAGGTCCACCTTGGAGAGACCGGCCGGCGTGACCAAGACCGCGTCCTCGCCCAGCCGGACGGAGACGTTCCCGTCCTGCCCTGCGATGAGTCCGCGTTCATAGAGACGTCGGCAGATGGTGCACACCATCTGCCGGACGTCGTCGGTCCGGTGCGAGTCGGTTACCCCATCCTCTGATAGACGATCCGACCGTCCACGAGGGTACATCCGACGCGGCCATGCAGGATGCGGCCGCCGTACGGGGTGTTTCGCCCCTTGGAGAGGAACGCCGAGGGGTCGACCGTCCAGGCCTGATCGGGGTCGAAGACGGTGATGTCGGCGGCCGAACCGCGGCGCAGCGAGCCGCCCGGCAGGTTGAACAGGCGCGCCGGCGCGCAGGACATCCGCTCGATCAGCGTCGAGAGGGAGACGATCCCCGACTTCACCAGCCAGGTGACGTTCACGGGAAGCGCCGTCTCAAGCCCGACGATGCCATTGGGCGCGTCGCTGAACTCGCGCTGCTTCTCGTCGTTGTGATGCGGGGCGTGGTCGGTGGCGATCACGTCGATCGTGCCGTCCTTCACCGCCTGCTGCACCGCCTCCACGTCGGCCGCCGTGCGCAGCGGCGGATTCATCTTGGCGTTCGTGTTGTACCCTTCCACCATCTCGTGCGTGAGCGAGAGATGGTGCGGGCACGCCTCGGCGGTCACCGAGATGCCGCGCTCCTTGCCCCAGCGAATGAGCTCCACCGATCCCTTGGTGCTCATGTGGCAGAGATGCACGTGGCCGCCCGTGAGCCGCGCGAGGAGAATGTCGCGGATGGCCATGATCTCCTCGGCCTCCGCGGGAATGCCCTTGAGCCCGAGGCGCGCCGACACGAAGCCCTCGTGCATCGCGCCGCCGGCGGCGAGCGTCGGCTCTTCGCAATGGTCGGCGACGGGGATGCCGAAGGTGCGGGCATATTCGAGCGCGGTGCGCATCAGCTGCGCGCTGACCACCGGCTTGCCATCATCGCTCACGGCGACCGCGCCAGCGTGCACCATCTCACCGAACTCGGCGAGCCGCTCGCCCTTCTGCCCGATGGAGATCGCGCCGATCGGATAGACGCGCGCGGCCTCGGCGGCGCGCCCCTGCTTGAGAACGAAGCCGACCGCCGCCTGGTTGTCGGTCACCGGATCGGTGTTGGGCATCGCGCAGACGGCGGTGAATCCCCCCGCCGCCGCGGCGCGTGCTCCGGTCAGGATGGTCTCGACGTCCTCCCTGCCCGGCTCGCGCAGGTGGCAGTGCACGTCGATGAAGCCGGGCGACACCACCTGTCCCTTGCAGTCGATGACCAGCGCGCCGTCCGGGGCGGCGATGGAACCGCCGAAGGCCTCGACCTTGCCGTCGCGGACGAGCAGGTCGCCCACGCCGTCGAGCTGGGAGGATGGGTCGAGGAGTCGCCCGCCCTTGAGGAGCACGTCACGATGTTCGGTCATCAGCGGTCGCCGCCCTTGGCGGCCTCGGCTAGCGCCGGCGCGTGGCCGGCGAGGAGGTAGAGCACGGCCATGCGCACGGCCACGCCGTTGGTCACCTGGTCGAGAATGACGGAGTGCGGTCCATCGGCGACGTCGCTGTCCAGCTCGACGCCGCGGTTGATCGGTCCCGGGTGCATGATCACCAGGTCGCGCGGCGCGCGGTCGAGCCGCTCGCGCGAGACACCGAAGACCCGGTTGTACTCGCGCTGCGACGGGATGTAGCCGGCCGTCATGCGCTCCAGCTGGAGGCGCAGCACGTTCAGCGCGTCGGCCCACTGGATGGCGTCCTCGATGTGGTCGAAGACCTGCACGCCGAAGTCGGCGATCGCGTTGGGGAGGAGCGAGCGCGGCCCGCACACGGCCACCTCCGCGCCCAGCTTGGTCAGCCCCCAGATGTTGGAGCGCGCGACGCGCGAGTGGAGCACGTCGCCGACGATGCAGACGCGCTTGCCGGCGAGGGTGCCGAACTTGCGGCGCAGGGTCAGCAGGTCGAGCAGGCCCTGCGTGGGATGCTCGTGCGTGCCATCGCCCGCGTTGATCACGTTGCTTTCGATGCGCTCGGCGAGGAACTGCGCGGCCCCCGAGGACGCGTGGCGGATGACGACCATGTCGATCTTCATCGCCTCGAGATTCTTCGCCGTATCCACGAGGGTCTCGCCCTTGGTCACCGAGCTCGCGGCTGTCGCGACGTTGACCGTGTCGGCGGAGAGGCGCTTCTCGGCGAACTCAAAGGAGATGCGCGTGCGGGTGGACGCCTCGAAGAAGAGGTTCACCACCGTGGCGCCGCGGAGGGTGGGCACCTTCTTGATGGCCCGCTCGCTGATTTCGCGCAGCGGCTCCGCGGTGTCGAGAATAAGTGAGATCTGCTCGGTGGACAGGTGCTCGAGCCCGAGCAGGTCCTTGCCGAGCGGCGCGCTCACGTTTCCTCCCCGGCGATGACCATGGTGACTTCGTCGCGGCCGTCGAGTTCGCTGACGAGCACGTCCACGCGCCCGCCGGGGGGGACATCCACGCTGCGGCCGACAACGTCGGCGTGGATGGGAAGCTCGCGTCCGCCGCGGTCCACGAGGACGGCGAGCATGATGCGCGCCGGGCGGCCGAAATCGGCCAGCTCGTCGAGGGCGGCGCGGATCGTGCGCCCTGTGTAGAGCACGTCGTCCACGATGCAGACCGTGCGGCCGTCGATGGCGCCCGGGATGACCGTCTTGCCGACGATCGGGCGCGGCCCGACGGTCTGCAGGTCGTCGCGGTAGAGCGTGATGTCCAGCGCGCCACGCGGGACAGTGGCGCCCTCGTGCTGGGCGATCATGCGCCCCAGCCGCTCGGCGAGTTGCACGCCGCGGCGCTGGATGCCGACGAGCACGAGGTTCTCGGTGCCATCGGCCCGCTCGACAACTTCGTCTGCCATGCGCGCCACGGTGCGCTCGAGCGCACGCGCGTTCAGGACGACGGTCGGAGCGGTGGGCATGCGCCGTGCAATATGTCGCCGTGGGCGGGGGTTGGACAACCGGAGGGCGAAAAAAAGCCCCCGGCAAACGGCCGAGGGCTGGCGTCGGGGGGAATTCGGACGCGGCGCGCGCCGCCGCGCTGCCGCAGGTCCCGTGGCGCCGCGCGCCACGAAGGGTTCAGCGTCACGCGGCGCGGCGCGGCGTGGACGGGACGGTGTTCGCCGTGGCGCGGGCCAGATAGACCTTCTCGCGTCCGGGCCCCAGCACTTCGCGGTTCCGCGGATACGGAATCCACCCGATGATCGTGCCACGATCGTCGCAGAGGCAGAGCATGGAGCCGTTGGTGGTCATGAGCATTCTGGTATTCACTTTGGGGGGTCCTCCGTGATTCGTCCGAGGGCCGCTGTGCCATCGGAGATTCACTATCTATGACACGCGAGCCCCCCAAAAGGTTTGCGGCGCGTGTCACACCGCGGTAACGTGCGGGCAACGGTCACTAAACGCCCTCCCCGACTCCGAGGTTCCCTCGATGTGCGGCCGGTTTGCGCTGTCGAAAAGCGACCGTATTGACTGGGCCCAGTTCGGCGTGCGGCGCGGCCCGATGCTGCCGCCGCACTGGAACCTAGGCCCCGGGCGCCCCATCGCGGCGGTGCGGGCGGGTTCGGAGGGAGCGGACGCGGTGATGCTCCGTTGGGGACTGGTGCCGTTTTGGGCCAAGGACGCGACGATCGGCAACCGGCTGGCCAACGCCCGGGCCGAATCGGTCGCCGAGAAGCCCGCCTTCCGCGAGGCCTTCCGCCGGCGACGGTGCCTGGTGCCAGCCGACGGGTTCTACGAATGGCAGATCGTGCCGGGGAGCGCCCGCAAGCAGCCGTGGTTCATTCACCGCAAGGACGACGGGGTCTTCGCGCTGGCGGGAATGTGGGAGCGATGGATGCCAAAAGCGGGCACGGGAACGGGCACAAAGGGCAGCGCGGGCACGAGAGGCACTGCGGGCACCCGAACGGGCACAGAACCCTCGGCGGGGCCGCTCGAGACGTGCGCGTTGCTCACGATGGAGCCGAACGCGCTGATGGCGCCGATTCACTCGCGGATGCCGCTGATCATTGCGCCGGGTGACTACGCCGAGTGGCTCGATCCCGAGACGCCGGCGTCGCGCGTGCGGGCGCTGGTGGCGCCCTGGGAGCCGACGGCGTGGACCGCCTACCGCGTCAGCCTGCGGGTCAACGCGGTGGCGAATGACGACGCGGGGTGCGTGGCGCCGCTCGGCGCCGCGTAGGCGGCCCGACGAGTCGTCGGTCGCGCCATGAAGTGGGCGAAGGCCCCGGCAGCAGTGCCGGGGCCTTCGCATGCAGCGGACAGGGTGGGATTCGAACCCACGGTACGCTTTTGACGTACACAAGCTTTCCAGGCCTGCGCCTTAAGCCACTCGGCCACCTGTCCAAACGACAGAGAGAGACAGAGAACGACAGAATACTACAGAACGCGCCGGTGCGGGCACCGACGCGTTCGGGGTCACGCAGAAGCGGACAGGGTGAGATTCGAACTCACGATACCGTTGCCGGTATGCCGGTTTTCGAGACCGGTGCCTTCAGCCACTCGGCCACCTGTCCAAACGAGTCTTGAAAATTATCCGCGTCGCGCTGGTGGGTCAACGGTTGGCGAGTGAAAAGACGGGCCAGCGATTCCGGCGCCGCGTGCGTTCAGCCACCAGCCGCGCGACGGCCTCGACGGCCTCGACGCCCGCGACGGCCACGCCGTGCGCGAACTCCACGCCGGGCGCGCCCCTCCGGGGCTCGCATTGCCACCCAGAATCGTTTCGTGCCAACTTCATTGCCATGACCAGACTCCGCCGCCTCGCACTCGCCGCTACCGCGCTCGCCGTGGCCGCCGCCCCTGCCCTCGCCCAGCCGAAGGTCCGCACTGGCGTCGAGGTGCTCCTCAAGGACTCCCTCCATCTCATCGCCGGCAAGCGCGTGGGCCTGCTGACGAACCACAGCGGGCGCCTGCCCGACGGCACCAGCACCGTGGACGCGCTGTTCAAGGCGCCGGGCGTCAAGCTGACCGCGCTGTTCGGACCGGAGCACGGCATCCGCGGCACGGCCAAGGCCGGCGAGAAGATCGCGACGGCCGTGGATTCCGCGACCGGCGTGACCGTCTACTCGCTCTACGGCGACGTACGCGCCCCGACGCCGGAGATGCTCAAGACTGTGGACGTCTTGCTGTATGACATCCAGGACGTCGGCGCCCGCGTCTATACATACCAGTGGACGATGGCCCTCGCCCTCGAAGCCGCCGGCAAGGCGGGCGTGCCGTTCATCATCCTCGACCGTCCCAACCCGATTCGCGCCGACAAGGTGGATGGCGGGATGCTCGACACCGCCTTCTCCTCGCTCGTCGGGCTCCACCCGGTGGCGCTGCGCTACGGCTTCACCGCGGGTGAACTCGGCAAGTGGCTGGTGGGCAGCGGGCGCGTGAAGGCCGTCGTGAAGGTCGTGCCGATGCAAGGCTACACGCGCGCGATGTACTACGAGGACACGGGCCTGCCGTGGGAGAACCCGTCGCCCAACCTGCGCAACAACGACGCCAACGTGCTCTACACCGGCACGGTCTTCTTTGAGGGCGTGAACGTCAGCGAGGGGCGCGGCACGAACAACCCGTTCGCGCAGGTCGGCGCCAGCTGGCTGAACGACGCGGGCGCGATCGTGAAGGCGCTGAACGCGAAGAAGATCCCGGGCGTCTGGTTCGATTCCATCTCACGCCCCGTCGAAGCGGGGTACGAGTTCGGCGGGCAGACCATCCCGATGATCCGCGTGACCGTCACGAACCGCGACGCCGTGGTGCCGGTGAACGTCGGCGCGCACCTGTTGCGCGAGATCTACGTGCGCCACAAGGACAAGTGGGAGTGGCGCAAGGGATCCATCGATCGCCTCTCCGGCAGCTCGCGCCTGCGCGAAGCCGTGGAGAAGGACGGCGGCATCGAAGCGCTGCTGCCGGTCTTCAAGGCCGAGGCGGAGAAGTTTCTGGCAGAGTCGAGGAAGTATTGGATCTATAAGTAGACGGTGGACGGTGGACGGTGGACGGTGGACGGTGGACGGTGGATACGAAACACCCAGGCCACCAAGCACGAGAGCCCGCGGGTGTCCGCGGGCTCTTGGCGCAGTTGGGGGTGATACTCCGTGTCCACCGTCCACCGTCAACCGTCCATCGTCTATCGTCGCCCCTCGAAGAACTCCCTCAGCACTCCCGCGCACTCCCCCGCCCGCACACCGCCCTTCACCTCCGGGCGATGATTGAGCTTGGGGTGGCGCAGGAGATCGTGCACCGACCCGGCCATGCCCGCCTTGTCGTCCCACGCGCCGAAGACGACACGCCCCACCTTTGACAGCACGATGGCCCCCGCGCACATCGCGCAGGGTTCGAGCGTCACGTAGAGGGTAGCCGAGGGCATGCGCGAATCGCCGGCCGCGTATGCGCCGGCCTTGAGCACGCGCAGCTCCGCGTGCATCGTCGCGTCGCGGGTGGCCACCATCGCATTGCGCCCCTTGGCGACAGGCGCGCCAGCGACGAGCAGCACGGCGCCGACGGGCACCTCGCCGTCGGCGGCCGCGCGCCGGGCCTCTTCGAGCGCGACGCCCATCCAGTAGTCGTCTTCCGCGTCGCGCGACGCGAAGGTCGCCGGGCCGGGGTGGGTCATGGCAGGCTCACTCAGCGCGCCGCCGTCGGCCAGCCGTACTGCTTCTTCAAGAACTCGGCGAGCGCGTTGGCCAATACGGTGGCGAACGCGGCGCGATTCGCGTCCGTGTCGCGGATGCCGGTGCTATAGCACTCAATCTGTATCGCGTCGGTCACGCCGCCGTTGAGCGAGCCATGGCGCACGGTGTTGTACCCGCCGGTGAAGTACGACTCGCCATCCTTGGGCGCGACATCGGCCGGCGACGGCACGGTGGGATAGCCCGCCGCGACGAGGAGGCCGCCCAGGCTGGGCGCGCCACGCAAGAGCGCCGTGCCGCTGGCGCCGCTTCGGGCGTCGGTCGCGAGCTTGGCGATGCTCGTCTGCCGCAAGAACTGGCCGATGGCCAGCGCCGAGTCCGTCATGCGCAGCTGTGACCCGCTAAGCAGGTAGCCCAGTTCAATGCGCGCGATGGCGTGGGCATGGCCGTGCAACTCGATGTACAGCGAGCGTCCGCCGATGCGCGCCGCGCGCACGCGCGCGCTGTCCAGCGACGTCTGCCACGTGTCCCACACCCCGTTGAGGATCGCGTTGCCGCCCGTCGCTTCCGTCTGGTCCCGATTGCCGTCGAACTTCACGCGGTGCAGATGGTTGATGGCGAGGAACGGGCGCTGCCCGAGCTTCAGGGCCACGGCATCGGCGACCTTGCGCGCCAAGTCCGCCGTGTTGGCGTCGGCGAGCACCTCGCATCCCGTGCACGTGCGGTCGGGAATGTTCGTCGGGCGCAGTGCCCCACCGTGTGGCGCGACGATGACCAGCGGCGCGGTGCCCGCCACGAACTCCAAGAACCCCGTCGTGTCGAGCGCCGGCGTCGTCGGGGTTGTCGGCGTGGTCGGCGCCGACGGCGCGGTGCCGACGGAGTCGGAACCGCCGCCGCACGCGAGCGCGGCAAGCGCAACGAGCCACGCGACGCGCGGGAAGGAGCGGCGGGCGAAAGCGACCATGCCGTAAACCTACGTCGTCATCGACAATTACGCTTTCCCGAACGCCAGCTCCTCGCCTGCCGCGTCCACCTTCACCGTCTCGCCTTCGGCGTACTCGCCGCGCAGCAGCGCCAGCGCCAGCGGGTTCTGCAGCAACCGCTGGATGGCCCGCTTGAGTGGGCGCGCGCCATAGGCGGGGTCGTATCCCTCGTGGGCGAGCACGGCGCGCGCCGCCGGCGTCACGTCAAGCCGCAGTTTCTTGTCGGCAAGCAGGCGCTCAAAGCGCGCGAGCTGGATGTCCACGATGCGCCCGATCTCCGCCTCGCCGAGCGGGCGGAAGATGATGATGTCATCAACGCGATTGAGGAACTCGGGCTTGAAATGCGCGCGCAGGGCCTGCGTAACCTGCTCCTCCACCAATTCGCTGCTCCCTGTTCCCTGCTCCACCAGGTACGACGACCCGATGTTCGAGGTCATGATCACGACGGTGTTGCGAAAGTCCACCGTGCGCCCCTGCGCGTCGGTGAGCCGCCCGTCGTCGAGAATCTGCAGGAGGATGTTGAAGACATCGGCGTGCGCCTTCTCGATCTCGTCGAAGAGGATCACGGCGTACGGCCGGCGGCGCACGGCCTCGGTGAGCTGCCCCCCTTCCTCGTACCCGACATACCCCGGCGGCGCGCCGATCAGGCGCGCGACGGCGTGCTTCTCCATGTACTCCGACATGTCGATGCGCACCATCGCCGCCTCATCATCGAACAGGAACTCGGCGAGCGCGCGCGCCGTCTCGGTCTTGCCGACGCCGGTGGGGCCGAGGAAGATGAACGAGCCGATCGGACGGTTGGGATCCTGCAGGCCCGCCCGCGAGCGCCGGACCGCGTCGGCCACCGCACGCACCGCTTCGGGCTGGCCGATGACCCGCCGGGCCAGTTCCTGGTCGAGTTTCGTGAGCCGTTCGCGCTCGCTCTCGAGCATCCGCGCGACAGGGATGCCGGTCCACGCCGCGACGATTTCGGCGATGTCGTCGGCGCCGACCTCCTCCTTGAGGAAGCGGGTGCCGCCCTGCGCCTGACCGGCAAGTTGGGCTTCCAGTTCCTTCAACCGCCGGTCGAGCTGCGGAATGCGGCCGTACGTGATCTCGGCGGCCTTCCCCAGGTCGCCAGCGCGTGTGGCGCGATCGGCCTCGCCGCGCGCCTCCTCGATCTGCTGCTTGATTCTGCCGACGCCGCCGAGCGCCTCCTTCTCGAGCTGCCACTTCCCCTTCATCGCCGCGCTGCGTTCCTTGCGTTCAGCCAGCTCCTTCTCGAGCGCCGCGCGTCGCTCGAGCGACGCCTTGTCCGTCTCCTTGGCCAGCGCCTGCCGCTCGATCTCGAGCTGGACGATGCGGCGCTCCACCTCGTCGATTTCCTGCGGCAGCGAGTCGATCTCGATGCGCAGGCGCGAGGCCGCCTCGTCCACCAGGTCGATCGCCTTGTCCGGGAGGAAGCGGTCGCCGATGTACCGGTGGCTGAGCGTCGCCGCCGCGACGACCGCGCCGTCGGTGATGCGCACGCCGTGGTGACTCTCGTAGCGCTCCTTGAGGCCGCGCAGGATGGCGATCGTGCTCTCGACCGTCGGTTCGCCGACGTAGACGGGCTGGAACCGTCGCTCGAGCGCGGGGTCCTTCTCGACGTGCTTGCGGTACTCGTCGAGCGTGGTGGCGCCGACGACGCGCAGTTCGCCGCGGGCGAGCATCGGCTTGAGCATGTTGCCGGCGTCCATCGCCCCCTCGGCCTTCCCCGCGCCGACGAGCGTGTGCATCTCGTCGATGAACACCACGAACTGCCCCTCGGCGGCGGTGATCTCCTTGAGCACGGCCTTGAGGCGCTCTTCGAACTCGCCGCGGAACTTGGCGCCGGCGATCAGCGCGCCCAGGTCGAGCGCGACGAGCCGCTTGTTGCGCAGCGACTCGGGGACATCGCCATTCACGATGCGCTGGGCGAGCCCCTCGGCGATGGCCGTCTTGCCAACGCCGGGCTCGCCGATGACCACGGGGTTGTTCTTGGTGCGCCGCGACAACACCTGCATGACGCGGCGGATCTCCTCGTCTCGGCCAATGACCGGGTCGAGCTTCCCCTTGCGCGCCGCTTCGGTGAGGTCGCGCGTGAATCGCTGCAGCGCCTGGTACTGGTTCTCGGGACTCTGGTCGGTGACACGGTGCGCGCCGCGCACCGCCTGAATGGCCTCGCGCAGTTCCTCGCGCGTCGCACCGACCGCGGCAAGCGCGGCCTTCGTCTCGGTCCCCTTCACGTCGCTGAGCGCCAGCAGGAGGTGCTCCGTCGAGACATACTCGTCGCCCAACGCCTTGGCCTCCTCCTCCGCGCGGTCGAGCACGGCGGTGAGTTCGCGCGACAGCGACGGCGCGGCCCCCGTCTGCTTGGGATAACGCGCGATCTCGCGCTCCATCGCCTCCTGCAGGGTCGGGACGGTGACGCCGAGCTTCTGGAGAACCGGCACGACAATGCTCTCATCCTGCTCCAGCATCGCGGCGAGCAGGTGCGCGTCGTACACGAGCGGATTGCCGTGGCGGCGCGCGAGGGCCAGCGCGTCGTTGAAGGCGTCGGCGCTCTTTACGGTGAGGCGATCGGGGTTCAACATGGGGAACGAGGAGGAGGAAACGGGGGGACGAGGAGTGGAACGAGGAGGAGGTAGAGACTTAGGGACGGGGTTTGAGATGGGCGAGGGGGAGGAGAGACAGCGATCGGCGGTCCACCATCAACGGTCCACCGTCAACCCTCCACCATTAGTCTCGACACATGTGCAACTCCAGTGCCGCATCCCCCCCGCCGTTCCGGCACGCTCCCGCGCTCTAGCGAAGCCCGGATGCGCCGGGTCGGCAGGGGCTACTGCACGAACTGAGCGCCTCGTTCCGCGCGATGCGGCCAAAGACTCGCGGGTTGAGCCCTTGCTGAAAAAGCAACCGCCCGGGAGGTGGATGGTCTCCCGGGCGGTGCAAATCACTACTTGGTGATCAACATCTTCTTGACGGTTCGGAGACCGTCGACCTCGACGACATACATGTAGATGCCCGAGGCCACTTCATTGTTCGTATTGCGGTAGTTGCCATTCCAGTACGCAGTGTACTGGCCGCACGTCAGCAATACGTTCTCCAGCGGTTGGCCCCCTGCCACATTGCCCGCTCCGCCCTGCAGGACCGGCACCGCGACAAACTGCGCAAGCAGGTTGTAGACGCGGACCGAGACCTTGTACTGCTGACTTGGATTGTCCGAACAACCAATCTCGAACGGGATCCAGGTCTCAGGATTGAACGGGTTGGGGTAGTTCTGCTTCAGCGTCACTACTGGCTTCTTGGCTTGGCCAGAGGCCGTACCTTGAGCCGAACCAAACTGTGGCGTGAGGGCGAGGGCCAGCACCGCTAGGAGTGCTGCCCAGCGAAACCTCATTGGAACTCCTTTTCTGACAATGCAGGGTCTGTTGGTTTCTCTCCTCTAGGATGGGTGTGGATGTGATTGGCCAACAGTCAAGTTACGGGCGCTCTGCGGTACTGTCAAGGAAAGCGGCAGCGGCTTGAGGCAACGCACGCCAGTGGAACCGCCGCCCATCTCCTTGACGGGAGCTGACCCCCAAACGGTCACACCCCTCAATGAGCGGGATCGAGAACTTTCGGCTCACCCCGATAATTTCCCGAAGCTCGCCAGCCGAGTAGAGCCGGTCTTCCTGCGTGCCCTCCCGCAGGGCGATGAGCGCGGCGCGCCAGGCGTCTGGGGCGATGAACCGCTGCTCGCCGATCGGCACGACGCGCCCCTCGCGCTCAAGCAGTCGAAGCAGCGCAGGTGTCCGCGGCCCGGCGATGGCGGAGAGTTCGTCCGCGGTCGGCGCCTCGCGCCCCACCTTGGCGAGGTGCTGCTCGATGGACTGAATGGCCGACTGATCCGCCGGGGTGAGCTTCGGCTCCCACCCGGCACGCGCGGCGACGCCGCCGGCGACCACCACCGCGCCAGCCTCGACGGCCCGCTGGACCACCCGCTCCGTCAATGCGGCGCCGAGTCCAAGCCGCGCGCGCAGCGGCGCCAACGGCAGGCCGCGGTCCAACGGACGCGCCGCGTGTCCTTCATCGAGCGCGGAAAGCAGCGCGTCGTGGGCCGCCTCCAGGCGGGCGCGCTGGCACAGCACGCCGCCCACTTGCACGACCTCGCTTGCAAGGGTCGCCACTACGTCGGCGCACTCGGCGGCGGGGAACCCAAGTCGGATCGGCAGCGTCTGGATGTCGACTCCGGTTGCAGAGACTTCCTCGACCATCCATCGCAGTCGCTGTCTGGCCGATGCGCCGGCTTCCGGAAAGGGCGACACGCGACGGCGCGGCGGCGCCGGATCGGTGATGATGCCGCCGCCCACCGTCGCGACGGGCGACGCCGTGCGCAGCACGAATCGATCGCCTCCACGCGCGGCGAGCGGCGCGTCCAGAACAACGCGGACGGCGACGCGCGCCCCCGGGCGAACGGCCCCGCCGCGCGCGACGAGGCGC
>VHBQ01000018.1 GCA_016871855.1 Gemmatimonadota bacterium | reverse complement strand
CCGCGGCGCCCACGTGACCAAGGGCCAGGTGCTCGCCCGCGTCGAGGCACAGGGCGTGACCAGCGGCGCCGAAAGCGCCAGGGCCGGCGTCGCCGCCGCCGATGCCGGGCTCGCCGTCGCCCAGCAGCGGCTCGATGGCGCGAAGAAGCTCTTTGCCGCCGGCGCGATGGCCGCCGTCGACCTGAAGGCCGCGCAGGCCGGGTATGACGCCGCCGTCGCCCAACTCGCCGCCGCCAAGGCTGGGCTGGCTGGCGCCAGCGAGGCCGCGGAGCGCACGCTGCTGCGCGCGCCGTTCGACGGTTGGGTGAGCGAGCGCGTGGCGGAGGCCGGCGAGTCCATCCGCGGTGATGACCCCGTCTTCACGGTGGTGGATCCGCGCACGCTCGAGCTCAAGGGCCAGGTGGGCGCCGTGGATGCCGCGCGGGTGCGCGTTGGTCAGCCCGTTGTGCTCACGATCGACGCCGCGCCGGACCGCGAGTTCCGTGGCACGGTCGCGCGCGTCGACCCCATGGCCAACGCGGCGACACGGCAGGTGGGCGTGTACGTGCGCCTCCCCAACGGCGACGGCAAGGTGGTCGCCGGCCAGTTCGCACACGGGCGCATCCGGGTGGCGGCGTCGACGAGGGCGATCGCCGTGCCGGTGGCCGCAGTGCGCGGCGACGCCGGCGCGCCGTTCGTGCTCGTGATTGACGGCGGCGTGGCGCGCCGCCGCCCCGTGGTCACCGGCGCGCGCGACGACGACGCGGGCATCGTGACCCTCACCAGTGGACTCAAGGCCGGCGAGCGCGTCGTCGTGAGCGCGGGCGTCGAGTTGGCCGACGGCACCAAGGTGTCGACGGCGAAGGAGAAGTAGGATGCAATCCCGAAGCGCCCGAGGCCGCCGAGCCTCGGATCAAGCGGGCGGCGGTCTCAGCGCCCTCGCCATCCGGCGCCCTGTCTTCACCTCGATGGTGATGCTGGCGCTGATCGTGCTGGGCTTCTTCAGCTACCGGCGCCTGCCCATCGACCAGTTCCCCGAGGTCGACTTCCCGATCGTCGCAGTGCAGACGGTCTACCCCGGCGCCAGCGCCGGCACGATGGAGCGAGAAGTCTCGCGCCGGCTCGAGGAAGCGTTTAACCCGGTGCAGGACGTCAAGAAGATCACCTCGGTCTCCCTCGAGGGCGTGTCGCAGGTGATCGTCGAGTTCCAGCTCGGTCGCGACGTGGACGCCGCGGCCCAGGACCTACGATCGAAGATCGACGCCATCCGCCGCGAGCTTCCCGAGGGTGTGGAACAGCCGCTGGTGCAGAAGTTCGACTTCGGCGCGATGCCCATCATCTCCATCGCCTTGTCCAACCCGGACATGCCGATGGCCCGCCTTACGGCGCTGGCCGACGAGACCATCCGGCGACGCCTCGAGTCGGTGGGCGGCGTGGGCGAGGTGCGCATCTCCGGCGGGCTCAAGCGCGAGGTGCGCGTCTACCTGCAGCCGGCGCGGATGGAGGCGCTCGGCATCACGGTGCCGCAGGTCTCGATGGCCCTGCGCATGCAGAACCTCGACGTCCCCGCCGGCCGCGTGCAGCGTGGCGCCAGCGAGCAGCTCGTGCGCGTGAGCGGGCGCATCAAGGAGACGCGCCAGTTTGCCGACCTCATCGTCGCCACCCGCAACGGCCAGACGATCCGCCTCGGCGACCTCGCCCGCATCGAGGACGGCACCGAGGAGGAGCGTTCACTGGCCCTCGTCGACGCCGAGCGCGCCATCGGCATCGATCTCATCAAGAGCTCCGGCTCCAACACGGTGGAGGTCGCCGACGGCATCAACGCGCAGGTCGAGCGCCTGCGCCGCGACCTGCCGGCGGGGACCGAGCTGCGCGTCGTGCGCGACAACTCGGTGCTCATCCGCAACTCCGTGGCTGACGTGCTCGACGAGCTGTTCCTGGGCGCCCTGCTCACGGTGATCATCGTGATGCTCTTCCTGAACGACTGGAAGGCCACGGCCATCACGTCGCTGTCGCTCCCCGTGTCGGTGATCTCGGCGTTCATCATCATGCAGGCGCTCGGCTTCACGGTGAACGTGCTCACACTGATGGCGCTGTCGCTGTCCATCGGCATCCTGATTGACGACGCCATTGTCGTCATCGAGAACATCGTGCGGCATCGCGAGATGAAGCAGGACCACTTCACCGCCGCCGGTCAGGGAACGCGGGAGATCATCCTCGCGGTGATGGCCACGACGTTCTCGATCGTCGCGGTCTTCGTGCCGGTGGCGTTCATGGGCGGCATCATTGGCCGCTTCTTCTATGCCTTCGGCCTGACCGTCGCGTGGGCCGTGCTCATCTCGCTGTTCGTGTCGTTCACGCTCACCCCGATGCTCAGCGCCTGGTGGGGCGTGGATCCGCACGTGCATGGCGCGCAGACCGGCAACGTGGTCACCCGCACCATCGCGCGGTTCAACGTTTGGTTCGACCGGATGGCCCATCGGTACCGCGGCGTCATTGAGTGGGCGCTGATGCACCGCTGGCAGACGATCGGCATCGCCACGCTGAGCCTGATCGCCGCGTTCGCCCTCACGCCACTCATCGGCGGCGAATTCTCGCCGCAGAGCGACGAGAGCGAGTTTACGGTCACATTCGAAACGCCCGAGGGGTCGAGCCTCTCGCAGACGCGGGCCAAGGCCGCACAGATCGTCGCCACCCTGCGGGGGATGGAGGGCGTGGCGTACACGTACACGACCATCGGCGCCGGCGCCACCGGCACCGTGCGCAATGGCGAGATCTACGTGAAGCTCGTCAAGCCGCACGAGCGCCCGCGCAGCGCCAACGAGATGATGATGGACGCCCGCGCCACGCTCGGGCAGCTCTACGGCGTGCGGTCGTTCGTGCTCGCGCAGTCCGGCCCGGGAGGCGCGCAGGCGCCGCTGCAGGTGGAACTGCGCGGCCCCGACATCGAGGAGCTCCAGCGCATCTCGTCGCGGCTGCGCACCGCCGTCGCCGCCATTCCTGGCGTCGTCGACGTGAAATCGTCGCTTGGCGATCCGAAGCCCGAGCTTCGCATCGAGGTGGATCGCGACGCCGCCAACCAGCTGGGCCTCGACATCGGCGCCATCTCCGCCACCCTCCGCCCGCTGTTCGCGGGCGAGGTCGCCACGCGCTGGGAGGATCCGTCCGGCGAGGAGCGCGACGTGCGCGTGCAGGTCGCGCCCGAACTGCGCCGCTCCATCAACGACGTCAAGGCGATGCCCGTCCCCACCGCGCACGGCGGCCCCAACGGCGTGACGTACGCGCGGCTGGGCGACGTCGCGTCGGTCACGATGGCCACCGCCCCCGCGCAGATCGACCGCTCGCGGCTCGCCCGCGTCGTCATCATCTCGGGCAGCACGGCGCCGAGCATTACGCTCTCCGAGGCGTCGGCGGCCATTGAGGCCGAGGCGGCGAAGCTCAACCTGCCGCCGGGATACTCCATCTCGCTTGGCGGCGAGACGGAGATGTTCGTCGAGACGCTCGGCTACGTGGGCGAGACGCTGACGCTCGCGATCATCCTCATCTTCCTCATTCTTGCGTCGCAGTTCGAGTCGTTCACCCAGCCCGTCGCGATCATGCTCTCACTGCCGCTGTCGCTGGTGGGCGTCCTGCTCGCGCTGCTGCTGGCCGGCTCCACGCTAAACATCATGTCCATGATCGGCGTCATCATGCTCATGGGCCTGGTGACGAAGAACGCCATCCTGCTCGTGGACAACGCCAACGAGCGCCGGCGCGCCGGCGCGCACCGCTTCACGGCGCTCGTCGAGGCCGGGGCCGTGCGGTTGCGCCCGATCATGATGACCACGCTGGCGATGATCGCGGGTATGACCCCCATCGCGCTGGCGCTGGGCGAGGGCGGCGAGTTCCGCGCCCCGATGGCCCACGCGGTGATCGGCGGGCTTATCACGTCGACGATGCTCACGCTCGTTGTCATTCCGGTCGCCTACACGTACGTGGACGACGTCGGTGCGTGGTTCAAGCGCCGGTTCGTCAGCGAGGAACGGGAGATGGAGATTACCGCGGAGCAGCAGGCGTCGGGCTTGCGGCACACGACGACCGGTGAGTACGAGACGCCGGAGGAGCAGCCCCCGGCGCGGTAGGCCCCGCCGCCACGGGCGACGTACGGGAAGCGCGGCGGCGAGAGCCGTCGCGCTTTACCTTTCTCTCCCATGTCCGAGTTCGCGCTCTACCTGCGGATGGGGTACCACCACATCGCCGCCCTTGGCGCGTGGGACCACATCCTCTTCGTCGCCGCGCTCACCGCGGCGTATGGTGTGCACGAGTGGAAGCGCATCGCCGTGCTCGTGACCGCGTTCACCATCGGCCACTCCATCACGCTCGCCCTGGCCACGTACGATCTCGTGCGCGCCAGCCCGGCAGTCGTCGAACCACTGATCGCGGCCACCATCGTCTTCATGGGCGTTGCGGCGATCCGCGATCAGCTCGTCCCGGCGTCCGACGAGGCGCGCCGTATGGCGATGCGCCGCCGCTATGCCACGGCCGGTGTGTTCGGGCTCATCCACGGCCTCGGCTTTGCCAGCGCGCTCCACGCGCTGCTCGGGGCGGAAGTATCGATTGCCCTTCCGCTGTTCGCGTTCAACGTCGGGCTCGAAGTGGGGCAGGTCCTGATTGTGAGCATCTTCTTCGCGCTCGGCCTGGCTGCCGACCGCTGGTTGAACGTTCGGCGCAGGGACTGGGTACTCATCTTGGCAGGGGCGGCGACTGGAATCGGACTGACCCTGCTGTTTGACCGCCTCGTCTCCTAGGCGTTTCCTCCATGCTCTCCCTCCTCGCCTCCGCCTGCCTGGCCCTCGGCGCCGCATCGCCGAGCGCCGCGCCGCACGATCTGCACCTCTCGCACACGCGGATGGTGATCGAGGGGAACACCATCGTCGCCCGCACGCGGATGTTCCGCGACGATCTCGAGAAGGCGCTCGGCCAGCCGATCGGGGACACCCCCGCGTCGCGCGAGACCGTGCGCGCCTATCTCACCCGTCATTTCGTGTTGACCGTTGGCGGCAAGCCGCTCGCCGCCGAACTGCTCGACAGCGGCGGCGAGATGGACGGCGACCAGCCCGTCTGGTGGGTGCTGGTTCAATGGAAGGCGCCCGCGCCGGTGCGGACACTCGGCGTGCGCGTGCACCTGATGTTCGAGACGTTCCGCGACCAGCAGAACACCGTGCTCGTCGCCCGCAATCCGGGTGACGAGCGGCGCGGCCTCTACTTCCAGGCCGGGGACCTCGCCGAGCAGGTGCTGAAGTTCTAGGGGCTGCGGCGACCTCTTACGGCGCGTTGTCCTTCAGCACCGCCCGGTTGCTCCGATACGGCGCGTAGCCCGTCCCCCAGTCCACGCTGAAGATCTCAAGCGACATCTTGTCGCCGTCCACGTTCACTATGACGAAGTGGTACGGGTTGTCGCCGGGATCCATCCCCGGCTTCACCAAGTGCTCGACGCGCGCCGAGTCGGCGCCGGTCGCCGCGATGTAGGGACGCAGGTCGGGCGACCCGCGATACCCGTACAGCGGCGCTCCGCCGCCCCCTGTGACGAGCTGGTCCATGCGCTGCCGGACGCCGGATGCATCGCGATAGCGCTCCACCCAATGCTCGAACAGGTGCTCGTGCCCGGTGACGAGCAGCTGCACGCCATGCTTCCGGAACATCGGCATCCACTGGTCCCGCACCGCGACTGACGGACGCTCTAGGATCGCCCCGCCATGCGGCCCGGACGAATAGGCCGGGTGGTGGAAGAACGCCACGATGTTCACGTATCGCTTCCGGTCGAGCCCCTCGAGCTGGGCGCGCGCCCACGCGAACTGCGTGGAGTCCGCCGAGATGTTCGAGTCGAAGGCCAGCACGAAGGTGTTGCCGTAGCCGAACGCGTAGGTCGGGTACCCCGTCAGCCGACGCGTGGCGCCGTCGGGTGGAATGAGCTGGGCCACTGCGCGCAGGTAGTTGGCCAACCCTTCCTTGCGCCCCGGGTTCTCCAGGTCGGCGGCACTCGTCACGTCGTGGTTGCCGGGGGCGAGGAAGTACGGCACGCCCCCCTCAGTGGTCAGCCGGTTGATGAGCCCCGTGAAGCTCTTGTTCCACTGTTTCGGATCGCGCCCGTTCACCACCGCGTCGCCGCTCTGGAGCACGAAGCGAACGGGCGATGGCGAGCTTGCGCGTTGCGCGATCTGCCGGAGCATCGCATCCACGATGAGCGAATGCTCGTACTGCAGCTCCGTCCCGTCGCGCCGCCCACGCGTGTCGCCATACGCAATGAACGAAAAGCGCGTGACGCCCGCGCTCGCCGCCTCGGCGGGCAGTGGGTTCTTGGGCGGGAGGATGGCGCGCACCGTGTCGGTGGGCGCGGCCGCGGCGGGCGCGTGCACCTGCGCGGCGGCCGGCAGGGTGGCGAGCAGAACCGCCGCGGCGAGGGCGGCGTCACGAACCGAGTGGCGGAGGAACATGTCGGACTCCCGGGGTGATCGCGCCGCCAGAGCGCCGGAACCGCCGGTCGACCACAGCGCGCGTAGCGCGAAAGCTGCCCTCGCCACCCCCCGGTGCGCCAGCGGGACTGGCTCGCGCCCCGTAGATCGAAGAGAATCAATTGCCGGCTTGAACCGCCCAACCCCCGCTTTCCTGGGAGCACCGCATGAAGGCCCTTCGCAGTTCCCTGTCCGCGCGCTTCGCCGCGGCCGCCGCGCTGGTCGCCCTGACTGTCTCCGCCGTCGCTGCCCAGCAGCCCGCGCCGCTCAAGTACCCCGTCACCGCCACTGTGCCGCACGTGGATGACTACCACGGCGCCAAGGTCGCCGACCCGTTCCGCTGGCTCGAGGACGACACGGCGAGCACCGTGAAGCTGTGGGTGGGAGCGCAGAACGAGGTAACGTTTGCCTACCTCGCCAAGATCCCCTACCGCGGCGCGCTGCTCGAGCGTCTCAAGGAACTCTCCAACTACCCGCGCATCTCGTCGCCCGTGCGCCGCAAGGGATGGGTCTGGTACACCAAGAACAGCGGGCTCCAGAACCAGTCGGTCTACTTCATCGCACGCGGACTCGACGGCAAGGAAGAGGTGCTCATCGATCCCAACACGCTGACCGCCGACGGCACGACGCGCGTGGGCGGATTCCAGTTCGACGACACCGGCAAGCACCTCGCCTACACGCTGTCTCGCGCCGGCTCGGATTGGCAGGAAATCCGCGTGATGGATCCGGTGACCAAGAAGGACCTCGCCGACCAGGTGCGTTGGGTCAAGGTCTCCGGCATCTCCTGGCACAAGAACGGCTTCTTCTACTCGCGCTACCCGGCGCCGTCGGACACGTCGAAGAAGCTCTCCAGCGTCAACGAGAACCATCAGGTCTTCTATCACACGCTCGGCACCGATCAGGCGCAGGACCGGCTCATCTTTGCCGATCCGGCCAATCCGCAGCGCTTCCACACGGTGGGCGTCACGGACGACGAGCGCTTCCTCATTCTCAACATCTCCGACCGCGGCAAGGGCGCCGATGGCAACGCCATCTGGGTGCGTGACCTGACCTCGGCGGACACCGCGTGGAAGAAGGTGGTCACCGGTTTCGAGAAGGAGTTCAACGTCATCGACAACGACGGCGGCGCGCTGCTCCTGCTCACCAACGCCGGCGCCCCCAACCGCCGCGTGGTGCGCGTGGACCCGAACGCACCGGGCGAGTCCAACTGGAAGGTCATCATCCCCGAGCAGAAGGAAGCGCTTGGGGGCGTGTCGAATGTCGGCGGCTACCTGTTCGCGTCGTACCTGCGCGACGTCACCAGTCGCATCATCCAGTACAAGTACGACGGCACGCGCGTCCGCGACGTGCCCCTGCCGGGCGTCGGCACCGCCGGCTTCAGCAGCGGCGAACGCGGCGACAAGGACACGTTCTTCTCGTTCACCAGCTTCACCGCGCCGCCGACGACGTACCGCTACGACCTGGCGAGTGGGAAGAGCACGGTGTACCGCGAGACGAAGCTCCCGTTCGATCCGTCGCAGTTCGAGACGAAGCAGGTCTTCGCGACGTCGAAGGACGGCACAAAGGTCCCGATGTTCCTCGTCGCCAAGAAGGGACTCAAGCTCGACGGCCGCAACCCGACGCTCGTCTACGGCTACGGCGGCTTCAACATCTCCACGCTCCCCGGCTTCAGCGCCACGCGCATCGCCTGGCTTGAGCAGGGCGGCGTGTACGCCTCGGTCAACATGCGCGGCGGCGGCGAGTACGGCGAGGAGTGGCACCAGGCCGGAATGAAGGGGAACAAGCAGAACGTCTTCGACGACTTCATCGCCGCCGGCGAGTGGCTCATCGCCAACAAGTACACGTCTTCAGACCGGATGGCGATGCAGGGCGGCTCCAACGGCGGTCTGCTCGTCGGCGCAATCATGACCCAGCGTCCGGAGCTGTTCAAAGTGGCGCTCCCCGGCGTGGGCGTGATGGACATGCTGCGGTTCCAGAAGTTCACCATCGGCTGGAACTGGGTTGCCGACTACGGCTCGAGCGACAGCCCCGACGGGTTCAAGTACCTCGTGAAGTACTCGCCCCTGCACAACCTCAAGGACGGCGTGGCCTATCCAGCGACGATGGTCACCACCGCCGACCACGACGACCGCGTCGTGCCGGCGCATTCGTTCAAGTTCGCCGCGCGGCTGCAGCAGGCGCACCGCGGCGCGAATCCAGTGCTCATTCGCATCGAAACAACCAGCGGCCACGGGAGCTCATCGCTCACCAAGGCGCTGGAGTCTACCGCCGATCAGTACGCCTTCTCGTGGTTCAACCTCGGCGTCACGCCGACGTTTGGGAGGGAGAAGGCGGTGCCGTAATGACCGGAGCGTAATGTGCCCGCGGGCCGCGCTAGCGCGCGGCCCGCGTCGCGTTCAGGCCGTGGCGAGACACGCCGAACACTGCGCCGGCTGCGAGCGCCATCAGCGCACCGACTAGGATGTCCACCGGCCGGTGCTGCCATGTCGTCGCGATGCCCACCGTCGCCACCAGCTGCGCGGGCAGCAGCCACCGGAGCGACTGCGGGCGGTCGAACCAGAACGCCCAGCAGATGAGCACCGGCATTTGGACGTGCCCGGCGGGGAAGACGTGCACCGGGAGATCCGCTCCAGCCATCACCGCGTATGGCCAGTTCCACCAGCCGTCAGGCGCGCTTGGACGCGGCATCGTCGTCGGCAGGGTCACCCAGATGAGAAACGTCGCCGTCATGGTGAGGAGGTACGCCTTGAAGACGGCCTGGCGCAGCGGCGCGGTACGCAGGCACATCATCAGCACGTAGCTCACGACCACTTGCAGCAGGTAGGGCAGCGTGAGGATGGGGAGAAACGGCACCCAGGGTGGCATCGCGACCTCGACGGGTGCCGACACCAGCCGGGTGGTCATGAAGTACGTCGTGAACATCCCGATGCCGGCGGCAATGTAGAGGAGGAGTTCGCGGCGGGTCATTGGACCGGGTCAGGGAATCGAGTACGCACCGTTCAGGTTGGAAGGTCGTTGCTGGGAGCTTAGACTTCGGGTCCTATGGAGTGGAATGAATCCTACGCCACGGGCGTCCCGCAGCTAGACCAGCAGCACCAGACGCTCTTCAAGGCCGTGGCGGCGCTGGCCGATGCGGTGGACTCGCCTGATGGCGCCGCTGAGTACGCGCGTCTGCTCGTGTTCCTCGTGCATTACTGCAAGGACCACTTCTCGATCGAAGAACGCTGCATGGCCCAGCACCGGTGCCCGACAGCGGCAACCAACAAGGCACAGCATGCCGGGCTCATCGAGATGCTCGGGGAGCATCAACGCTACTTCGCCGCCAACGGCTATGACCAGCGGGACGCGCAGCTCCTCGTGACCACGCTGCAACACTGGCTGCGCAGCCACATCGGGCGCGTGGACCTCGAGCTGCGGCGCTGCGTCACGAATCACGCGTCTTAGCGGGCCCGGCAACCGTCCCGACGAAGAAACGCGCTTCGCCTTGAGTTGTCCTCGGCACGCGCTATATTACTATGTAGCGATTCACAGTTTTTCTCGCCCCTGCCCCGCCACCTGCATGCCGAGTTACGAGTTCACCTGCCACGATTGCGGCGCCCCGTATGAGGCGCGCCTCTCGATGTCGGCCTACGCGGCCGGCGAGGGGCGCCGCTGCCCGGCCTGCAACTCGACGAACGTGGAGCGACAGTTCACGGCCGTGAGCGTCCTCACCGGCGGCCGGTCTGGGTCTGGCGCCTCTTCGTCCCGCTGCGGCGGTGGCTCCGGCTTCACCTGAGCCTCCTGACGCATCGCCCGGTCGGGGCGATCCATCGCGAGCACCACAACGCGGCGCGACAACGCCAAATGCAAAGCGGGCCAACCGAACTGGTTGACCCGCTTTGAGTTGCCCCTCCAGGGCTCGAACCTGGACTCTTCTGATCCAGAGTCAGACGTGTTGCCAGTTACACCAAGGGGCAGTGCTTTCCCCCAGCCTTCGGGGATTCGAATTATAGCCGACAGAGGGGGGCGATCAACCCCTGCCGAAGCGGAACGGGGAGGAGGTAGAGGCGAAGGGACGGGGACTGAGGGGTGGAACGAGGAACACGTCCCTCGTTCCTTCTCTCAGCCCCCGTCCCTTCGCCTCTACCCCCTCCCCGTTCCGCAGTCTCCGTACCTTCGCCTCTACCCCCTCCCCGTTCCACTATTTTACGCCATGCCCTCCCTCGAACCCTACTTCGAGCCCTTCCGCCGCAACACCATCGGCCACGACCAGCGGTTCACCTCGCCCTACGGCGAGCACCGCATCGTCTACGCCGACTGGACCGCCAGCGGCCGCCTCTACCGCCCCATCGAGGAACGCCTCCGCGACCGCTTCGGCCCCTTTGTAGGCAACACCCACAGCGAATCGTCGGTCACTGGCTCGGCGATGACCCTCGCCTACCACGAGGCGCACGCCATCCTCAAGCGCCACGTGAACGCCGGCCCCGATGACCTGATCCTCACCGTCGGCGCCGGCATGACCGCCGCCGTCAACAAGCTCCAACGCCTCCTCGGCCTCAAAGCCCCCGAAGGGCTGCGCCGCTTCGTCACGCTCGACCCGGCGGAGCGGCCGGTCATCTTCGTCACCCACCTCGAACACCACTCGAACCACACCTCGTGGTACGAGACCATCGCCGACGTGGTAGTCGTTCCGCCCGACGAACACGGCGTCGTCTCGCTCGAGGCGCTTGAGGCGCAGCTGCACCAGCACCGCGACCGCCCCGTGAAGATCGGCGCGTTCAGCGCCTGCTCGAATGTCACCGGCATCTTCACGCCCCACCACGCGATGGCGCGGCTGATGCACCGCGCCGGCGGCGTGGCGATCATCGACTTCGCCGCTTCGGCGCCGTACGTCGCCATCGATATGCATCCGGCCGACGATCCCGACGGCTATCTCGACGCTGTGCTCTTCTCCCCGCACAAGTTCCTCGGCGGCCCCGGCTCGGCGGGCGTCATCATCTTCAACCGCGCGCTGTATAACAACACCGTGCCCGACGAATCCGGCGGCGGCACGGTGGCGTGGACCAATCCCTGGGGCGGGTACGCCTTCCTCGACAACATCGAGGCGCGCGAAGACGCCGGCACGCCGGGCTTCCTGCAGACCATCAAGGCCGCGCTGGCCGTGCAGCTCAAGGACGAAATGACGGTGGAGGCGATGCAGGCGCGAGAAGCCGAGATCGTCCCGTATGCGATGGACCGGCTCGCCGCGATCCCCGGCGTGCACGTGCTCGCGCAGGGGGTGCGCCACCGGCTGGCGATGCTCTCGTTCTGGGTGGAGAGCGTGCACTACAACCTGATGGTGCGCCTTCTCAATGACCGCTTTGGCGTGCAGGCGCGCGGTGGCTGCTCGTGCGCCGGCACCTACGGCCACTACCTGCTGAACGTGGATCCGTCGCGCTCGAAAGCGATCACCGATCTCATTGATTTCGGCGACCTGTCCCAGAAGCCCGGCTGGGTGCGCCTGTCGTTCCATCCCAGCACGACCATGGCCGACATCGATCACTCCATCAACGCCGTCGCCGAATGCGTGGCGAACGTCGACAGGTGGAAGCAGGATTACCTATACTCGAACATCACCAACGAGTACGCCCACAAGGATGGCGACACGGCGCTGAAGGCGCGCGTGCAGGAGTGGTTCTCGTTGTAGGCGGCCACTCGTCCCTCGTCCCGTCTCTCATTCCCCGTCCCTGAGTCTCTACCTCCTCCCCGTTCCATGTCGAATCTCAGCTGCCCCATCGGCAAGTTCGACTCCTCCGCGCCCATCACCGAGCAGTCGCGCGCGAACGCGATCTGGGATCTCGCCCAGCTCCCCGAGAAACTGCGCACGGCGGTCAACGGACTGAACGACGCCCAACTCGACACCCCCTATCGTCCCGACGGCTGGACGGTGCGCCAGTTGGTGCATCACCTCGCCGACTCGCACCTCAACGCGTTCACGCGCGTGCGGCTCGCCCTTACCGAGGACAACCCCACCATCAAGCCGTACCTGGAGAAGCGGTGGGCTGAGCTGTCCGACTCACGGACGCTCGCCATTGAGCCGTCGCTGCAGATTCTCGACGGCGTCCACGCGCGGCTTGTCGCGATGCTGCGGTCGCTCGACGCCGCCGAGTTCGCGCGCACGGTCGTGCATCCGGAGCAAGGCCGGAAGATGTCCGTCGATCTGATCACTTCGCTCTACGGCTGGCACTCGCGCCATCACGTGCGGCACATCACCGCACTGCGCGAACGCGAGGGGTGGTGAGTTCACCGCACCGCGCCCCGCCGGTCGATAAGGAGTGCCGCGTCTGCGGAACGGCGCTCGCCGGGCCGTTGGCGGCTCTCTTCCACCTCTTCGGCATCCGGAGAAGCGGGCGCAACCCAAATGTCTGCACGCGCTGTGACGCGCATATGCAGGACGGCAGCATCGTGGAGATGTCGGTGCTGTTTGCCGACCTGACCGGCTTCACGAGCATGACCCAGCGCCTGGGCGCCGAACGGACGTACGAGATCGTCGACGCGTTCTTCCGCATGGCGAACGCGGAGCTGCTCCGGAACGACGCGTTCATCGACAAGTACATCGGCGACGCGGTCATGGCGCTGTTCAACGTGCCGATTCGCAATCCGAACCACGCCCGCAGCGCGGTGTCGGCGGCGCTGGGGATCCAGGCGGGCATGAAGCAGCTGTCCGAGGCGATGGGCGACGAGCTCAAGGCGCGCGTCGGTGTCGCCACCGGTTACGCGCGCGTCGGACGACTCGGCTCGACCGAGCGCAAGGACTACACGGCCATCGGCGATGTCGTGAATCTCGCCGCGCGACTGGAGTCGGCAGCGCGCCCCGGTGAGGTGTTGGTCGACGAGCGCGCCTTCGCGCAGGTCGCGTCGGACTACCCGAGCCTCACGCCCGAAGTCCTGAACGTCAAAGGCCTCGCTGAGCCGGTCTCTGCGTTCCGCCTCGGCGCCACCACGCAGGAGGCGAGCGCGGCACCGGCAGCCGCGACGGAGCCAGTCCGAACGAACGAGCGCAACGGAATCGGCGCTGCCCTTTTCACCATCCTGGGCGCTCCCTGTGCCCTCTCGGCGACGGTCAGCCCAATCGCCATCCTGCTGGGTCTCGGCTCGCTCGGCAGCGCCCTGGGGGCGGGCGCCGACAAGCTCGATGCCGCCGAGTTCAGGGTGCCCATGCAGGTGTTCGCCGTCGGTGGCGCGTTGGCGAACTTGTATGTCCTTCGGCGCACGCGCCGTCGCCACGCGGGCATGGGAGCGGAGGCGCCGACCGAGGCCGGCTCCCACCATGCGGGTTTGACCGGCGAAGTCAGTAGCCGAATGCGCCTCGTCCATCGGCTTTCAGTGCTCGCGCTGATCGCGGTGGCTATCGAGCTGGTCATTCACTCGGTCGTGCTCGGCAAACCGTACCTCGAGCCGCGCTGGTAGGGCCAGACACCAACGCAAAAGGCCGCTCCCTTCGGAGCGGCCTTCGTATGAAGTGGCCACGCACGCCGTCATTGGAACTCTACGTCCTACCGAACGGCGGCGGGCACATCGATTGTCGAACTTCGAATGGAGCTGAGGGGGATCGAACCCCTGACCTCTGCAGTGCGATTGCAGCGCTCTCCCAGCTGAGCTACAGCCCCAAGACGCTCCAGGGCGACGCTCGTCACTCCGTCCGGTCGCACCCGGGTCTGAAACAAACGGCCCCACCAGAGGCGGGGCCCCACAGACAAGTGAATTGTAGTCCGATTCGGGGCAAAGTCAACCCTTTCGGCCGGCAAACGGCGTCTAACTGCCTATGCCATAAAGCGATGGGCCGCGCCGTTCGCGGAACGTCTTGGGCCCGTGCATCGTTGTACTACCTATGCCCAAGTCGCACGCCCTGACCTCGGCTTTCGTGCACGACCAGCTCGCACTTCGGTCGCGCTCAATGAATGCTGGCCGAGAGTGGCCGGGGGGCGAGTATGTGCTGTACTGGATGCAGTCTACGCATCGGCTCGAGGACAACTGGGCGCTGCGCTTCGCCGTGCGCGAGGCCGACCGGCTGGGCCTCCCGGTGGTCATCCATCAGGGACTCGATCCCACGTACGAGCACGCCAACGACCGCATCCACGCGTTCATCCTGCGCAACGCGCGTGAACTGGCGCGCCGGGCGGAGCGTCTAGGGCACCGGTACCAGTTCGTGCTGCGGCGGCGGCGCGCCGATGACCGTCGCGTCGTGGACCGGATGGCCGCCCGCGCGGCGCTGGTCGTCACCGACGACTTCCCAACCGCGGGGATCGCCGAGCGCACGCAGCGCTTCGCGGCGCGATGTGAGTGCCGCGTGGTGGCCGTCGAGTCGCACGCGATTGTTCCCTCCGCGCTCTTCGTGAAGGAGGAGTACGCCGCGCGCACCCTGCGCCCCAAGGTGATGGCGCATCTCGCGCACGCGCTCGAGTCGGTGGCCGATCCGGTCGCGCGCGCCGCGCTGGACGAGTCGGTGTGGCGCTCGTTCGAGGTAGATCGCCTGGATCTCAACGGCGACCTCGGCGCAGCCATCGCGGGCTGCGAGATCGACCACACCGTGCCGCCGGCGCCCTTGGTGAGTGGCCGTACGGCCGCGCTTGCGCGGCTGCGCGCGTTCTGTCGCGACGCCCTGCCCGACTACGACGAACGCCGAAGCGAGCCCGCCGATCCCGACGGGTCGTCGCGCCTGTCGCCCTACCTGCACTTCGGGCAGGTGAGCGCTGCGGAGGTGGCGCGCGCGGCGATCGCGTCCGTGGGGCGGGCGAAGGCCGAGCGTTTCCTTGATGAACTCGTCACGTGGCGCGAACTCGCGCTCAACTTCTGCCTTCGCAATTCCAACTTCCGCTCGCTGGCCGCGCTCCCCGACTGGGTGCACCGCACGATGCGCGACCATGCGCGCGACCCTCGCGAGGCGGAGTACTCGCTCGAACAGCTCGAGCGCGCGCAGTCGCATCACCCGCTGTGGAACGCCGCCCAGCGCGAGCTCGTCGCGACGGGCGTGATTCACAACGTGATGCGGATGTACTGGGGGAAGTCGGTGCTCACCTGGTCGGCCACGTACGCCGACGCCCTGCGCCACCTGATCCACCTCAATGACAAGTGGGCGCTCGATGGCCGCGATCCGTCCAGCTACGGCGGCATTCAATGGTGCTTTGGGAAGTTCGACCGGCCGTGGGGCGAGCGCCCGGTGTGGGGGACCATTCGCTCGATGTCGCTGGAGAGGGCGTATAAGAAGTTCGACGCGAAGTCGTACGAGGGGCGGTGGAATGGAGGGGAGCTGGAGCTGTTTACCCCGGGCGAGTGACGGTGGACGGTGGACGGTGGACGGTTGAGACCGCGGTGGGACGTAGACGAGCCCGGCCGCGGTGCGCATCTTCCACCGTCCACCGTCCACCGTCGACCGTCGACCGTCCAGCATTGCCCCTCCGCCTCCTCCCCTCCGCCTCTGAAATCCGCGAAGCCGCCGAGCGGTTGCGCGGCGTCACGGTGCGCACGCCGCTCCGGCGCTCCGAAGCGCTGTCCGCGCTCGTCGGCGGCGACGTCTACCTGAAGCTGGAGTCGGCGCAGCTCACCGGGTCGTTCAAGGTGCGCGGCGCGTTCAACGCGCTGTCGCTGCTCTCCCCTGAGGAGCGCGCCCGCGGCATCGTCGCATCGAGCGCCGGCAACCACGGGCTCGGCGTCGCCGAGGCGGCCCAGCGGCTCGGCATCGCGGCGACGGTCTTTGTGCCGGCGAACGCGCCCGCCGTGAAGAAGGAGGGCATCGCGCGCCGTGGCGCGCGCGTACTCGACGAGGCCAGCGACTACGACGACGCGATGGTCCGCGCGCGTGCGTACGCGCAGGAGACCGGCGCCACGTTCGTGCATCCGTGTCTCGGCGTGCCGCTGCTCGCCGGCCAGGGCACGGTGGGAAGCGAGGTGCTCGAGGAACTGCCCGACGTGCAGACGATGCTCGTCTGCGTCGGCGGCGGTGGGCTGCTGGGCGGCGTCGGCGCCTATCTCCTGAGCGAGGCGCCGCACGTGCGAGTGGTCGGCGTGCAGAGCGAACGCACCGACGCGATGGCGCGCGCTATCGACGCGGGCAAGGTGATCGAGATTGAGAGTCGCCCGACGCTCGCCGACGGTCTCGCCGGCCAGATCGACGACGATGCCCTCGCCATCGGCCAGGCGACGCTTGAGTCGATCGTGACCGTGACGGAAGAGGAGATCGCCAGCGCGATCGCTTGGCTCTGGCTCGCCGAGGGAATCCGCGCCGAGGGATCGGGGGCCGTGTGCGTGGCGGCCCTGCGCACGGGCCGACTGCGGCACCTGGTGCCGCCGATCGCCGCGATCGTGAGCGGCGCAAACATCGACGAGGCGCGCCTGCAGGGCATCCTGCAGTCGGCGGGGTAGCAAGCGGCCGCGCGCCGCCACCCGGAAATGCCGCGCCGGACCATACGCGGGACCGCGAATGCGTCGCAGGTTTTTCGCCCGAGACGAGGCCGGTTCGATTAGCTTTTCGGTAACCGCGTCGACCGTCCACCGTCTACCGTCCACCGTCCACCGTCACCATCCCTTGAGCCTTAGTGTCCTTTTCCTCGGCACCTCCGCCTCGCGCCCCACTGTGGAGCGCGGGGTGTCGTCGCTGGCGGTGGTGCGCGAAGGCGACACGATGCTCTTCGATTGTGGCGAGGGGACGCAGCGGCAGATGATGCGGTACGGCGTTGGCTTCACCTTCGCCGACCTGTTCTTCACGCATTTCCACAGCGATCACATCCTCGGCACCATCGGGCTGATGCGCACGATGTCGCTGCAGGGGCGCACGGAGCCGCTGCGCCTGTGGGGGCCCCGCGGCCTGGCGGCGCTGATGAAGCGGGCGGATGCGTTCGGGGGTGAGCGCCTGACGTATCCCGTGGAGGTGAGGGAGCTCGCGCCTGGCGAGGAGGTGAAGCGTAAGGACTACGCGATCATCCCGTACGCCGCCGACCATGGCGGCCTGCTGGCGTTCGGCTATTCGCTCGTCGAGGACCTGCGCCGGGGCCGCTTCGACCCTGAGACGGCGCGCGCGCTTGGGATTCCCGAGGGGCCACTCTGGGGGCGTATCCACAAGGGCGAGAGCGTGACCCTCGAGGACGGTCGTGTGATTGAACCGGCCGCGCTGGTCGGCCCCACGCGTCCAGGCCGCAGGCTGGTGATCACCGGCGACACGCGGCCGTGCGCGGCGACGATCGACGCGGCGCAGGGGGCGGACCTGCTCGTGCACGAGAGCACGTTCGGCGATGAAGAGGCAGCGCGCGCCGTGGAGACCGGGCACAGCACCGCCCGCGAGGCCGCGCAGGTGGCGCTCGCCGCCGGGGTGAAGCGGCTCGCGCTGACGCATTTCTCCGCGCGCTATTCGCGCGATCCGTCGGACTTGGATCGTGAGGCGAAGCAGGTTTTCCCGAACGTCACCATCGCGCGCGACGGAATGGAGATCGCGCTGCCGTTCGAGGAGGAACCCGGCGCCGACTAGCGTGCGGGTGGGCGGACGCTTCGTGGGTGCTCGGGCATGGGAACTGCTTCACCACGGAGACACGGAGGGCACGAATCCGCGCGCTCAGCCCAGCGGCGTGAGCGCCTCAACCGGAAGCGGCTGACGGCCGGTGAAGCCGGCGTCGCGCTCGTGATAGTGGGTCACCGCCGCCTCGCCGAGCATCCAGCAGAAGTAGACCTCGCGTCCGTCGAGCGTGCCGGGGAAGTCCACGAGCCCGGTGTTGAGCGCACGCACTTCGACGCCCAGTTCCATTAGTTCGTGCACACATCCCTCGATCGCCGCGGCCAGCCGCTGCGCTTCGCGCTGCCAGCGCTCGCTCTCGGCGTTCTCAAGCACGTTGTCGTGGCTGGCGAGTTCCACCTGGCGCACCGCCGCCTCCCACCGGTCCACCTGCTGCACGAGGTCGCCGACGATGTGGCGCACCAGCGGGAGCGCGCGGTTCGCCGCCGCCGGCGTGTACGGCAGTTCGACCTTCAGCACCGGCGCCCGGCGTCGCGCGCTCATCGAGCGAACTCCCAAGCGACCGGCCGCAGCGTCGCCACCGTCGGCCGCCCTCGCGTGCGCGGCGCAAGGACCACCCGCGACTGCTCCGAGTAGAGCGAGGCCTCGTCGAACGCGCGCATCAGCGCCTGGCGCGCTTCGCGGCCCAGCGCCGGCATGTCGAGCCAGAAGACGCGGCGCACGGGCCCCTGCACGACGCCCACCGGCCACTCGCGTTCGCCATCGCGGATCGAGAGCGTGGCGCGATCGCCGGTGCCCGTATCGCTGCGCGCGACCAGCTCGAACGCCTTGCGCGGCCACCGGTGCATCGGCGCGCTCCCCAGCGGGAGCTCTTCGGCGACGTCGCGCCACCAACTGGGCTCCGTCACTGCCAGCGGCGGGAGGGGAATCGTCACGCCGCCGGCGCCGCCGCCGGAACCTGGGACGGAGAACTGCACCTGCGGCACCCGATCCTTCGCGTTCAGCGTGAAGCTCCACGGGCTGAACTCGAAGTACTCGATCGCCTGGCGCGCCTGCTCCCCGCGCGAGCCCGCCGCCGCGAGCAGCGAGTCACGCGCGTTGCGCCACGCCGACTCGGCGGCCGGCACAATGCGTGCTTCCTCCGTCTCGCCGAACAGGTCGCGCACCGAGCGCTCCTGCGCCGTGCGCATGTCCACCACGCCCCCGTGGGCGGCGTGCCGGTTCGCTCCACCGCGCGAGTGCACGTCGGTGAGGTGCTCATACGAGGCATACGGGCCGTGCAGGTCAAGCAAGCGCAGCTCGGCGATCGCCGAGGTGCGTGGGTTCGCCGCGCCTTCCTCGTCGGGACCGAGCGGGCGTTCGTTCGGATGCTCGCGCGCGAAACGCTCGGCCATGCCCGCCACTTCGCCGTCGGAGAGCAGCTGCACGGAGTCGCCGGTGATCAGGTCACGGCGGTAGAGACGCTGCCCGACGAAGATCGCGTCGTAGAACGAGCGATCGTCATCGGCCACGTACAGCTCGTGGAAGCGGCCGGCGTTCCGCGCCAGGATGATCGGCGCGCCGCGCATGCGGATGCCACGCGCGTCCGAGGTGACCCAGAACGTCGAGTCGTTATTGGCGACGAGGAACTCGGTGCGCGGCGCCGGCCCCCCGGAGGTCCGGGAGCAACCGGCGATGACCAGCGCGAGGAGGACGGCCCGATGGCGCACGCCGCAATATAAGAGCCGGGGGTGCCTCGGCGCCGACGCGCGCGGTTAGCTTGCACGCCATGAACAACCGTCTTCGTCTGGTCGCGCTCGCGCTGGGGATGGCAAGCCTCAGCGTGGCGAACACCGGCGTGGCGCCGCTACATGCGCAGGGGCCGCCCGCGGGCGGGCGCGCGCCGTCGGCCGCGCCGGCCACCGGCGCGGCGCCAGCCGCCGCCAAGTCGTCCGCGGCAACGCTCCCGGCGCCGGCTCCAATCCTCGCGTCTCCAATCGTTCGCGGTCTCTACGTGAACCGCTTCGCGGCGCAGAGCCAGCGGCGCATGCGTCAGCTCATCGCGCTCGCCGATAGCACCGAAATCAATGCCTTCGTCATCGACGTCAAGGACGAGTTTGGGCTGAACTATGCCTCGGCGGATCCCGTCGTTCAGCGCAACGCCGGGAACGCGGGGAGCATTCCCAATCTGCGGGCGCTCCTCGACACCCTGAAGGCGCACAAGATCCTCGCGATCGCGCGCATCGTGGTGTTCAAGGACTCCGTGACCGCGCGCGTGCACCCGCAGTGGACGATCCGCACGGCGAGCGGCGATGCGTGGCGCGACAAGCAGGGGCTCACGTGGGTGAACCCGTATTCGCGGGAACTGTGGGACTACAACGTGCGCATCGCCGAGGAGGCGGTGCGGCTGGGTTTTGGGGAGATCCAGTTCGACTACATTCGCTTCCCGGAGCCCTACAAGTCACTTCCCACACAGGTCTTCCCCGGTTCGAACGGAGTGGACAAGCCGGTTGCGCTCGCCGAGTTCTTGTCGTACGCCAAGGCACGCATCGGCAAACTGGGCGTGCGCACCACGGCCGATGTCTTCGGGCTCGTGACGACGCTCGCTGCCCCACTGGAGATCGGCCAGCAGTGGGAGGTGCTCTCGCCACGCGTGGACGTGATGCTGCCGATGGTCTATCCGTCGCACTATCCGCGCGGGGCGTTCGGCGTCGCGCGGCCGAACGCGGAGCCGTACAAGATCATCTTCGCGGCGATCAATCGCGCGCGCGAGCGCGACGAGAAGCTCGGCATCCGTTCGCCGGAGCACGTGCGCGCGTGGCTGCAGGCGTTCTCGCTGGGCCAGCCGCCGTACGGGGCCGAGGAGGTCCGTGCGCAGAAGCGCGCGGTGTACGACGCCGGCTATGATGGCTGGGTGCTCTGGCACCCGGGCTCGAAGTACGAGGCGTTCGTCCCGGCGCTCGAGCGGGAGCTTGTATCGCGGAAGAAGGCGCTGAGCACCGCACCGGCAGCGAAGGACTAAGGCTCCGTCACTTCTCACCATGAAGGCTCGAAGAACACGAAGGACCACGAAGAACGCCTTGGGGGGAACGACAGCGCGCCACGCAATTGCCTGCGTGGCGCGCTGTCGTTCCCCTAGAGTTCCTTTGTGGACCTTCGTGCCCTTCATCCTTCGTGGTTAGCAGTTGCGTTGGCCGGCTCCTCGCACCTACGCCCGTGCAATCGCCGCAACGCCTTCCAGCAGCCGGTTAACCTCGTCGTCGTTCGTGTAGCACAAGCAGCCCGCGCGAATCATGCCGTCGGGCTGGAGGCCGAGGCGCTCGACGACGGTGGACGCGTAGTAGTCGCCGTGCGAGACGAACACGCCCTTCGCGGACAGCCGGCGCGCGGCAGCCTCCGGGGCCATACCGCGAATGGTGAAGGACCCCGTCGGCGTGCGCGGCCGCCCCGGATTTGGGCCGTGGCACGTGACGCCCGGGATGGCGCCGAGGCCGTCCCAGAGGCGCGCGAAGAGCTGCTCGCCACGCGCGTGCAGTTCGGTCATCGCGCTCACGATCCGCGCGCGCGGCGTCGCGCCGGTGCCAATCGAGGCGAGGAACTCCACGGCCGCGCCGGCGCCGATGATGCCCTCGTGGTTCATCGTTCCTGTCTCCAGTCGCTCGGGCACCGTGTCGGGCGCCGGCTGCAGCTTCGGCACGTCGAGGGCGGCCAGACGGTCGGCCTTGCCGTACAGCACGCCGATGTGCGGCCCGTAGAACTTGTACGCCGAGCAGGCGAGGAAGTCGCAGTCGATGGCGCGGACATCCACGACGCCGTGCGGCGTGTAGTGCACCGCGTCCACGAAGCAGAGCGCACCCGCCGCGCGCGCCAGGCGCGTCGCCGCCGTCACGTCGGGAATCGTGCCCAGCGCGTTCGAGCCGGCGGTGAGGGCAACCAGCCGCGTGCGCGGCGTGAAAGCGCGCTCCAGCGCGGCCCAGTCGAGTTCGTACGTATCGAGATCGATCGGCACCACGCGGATGGTGATACCGCGCTCGCGCTCGATGGCGCGCCACGGCGCCTGATTCGCGTGGTGATCGAGCTCTGTGATGATCACCTCATCGCCCGGCCCCCACCCGCGTCCGAGGGCGCGCGCGAGGTGGAACGTGAGCGTCGTCATGTTCGCGCCGAACGCCACCTCGCGGGGCGAGGCGTTCAGCAGCGCGGCGAGCGACACGCGTGCAGCGGCGATGAGGGCGTCGCTCTCCTCGCTCGTCGGGTAGGCCCAGTGCGTGTTGGCGTTGTGGTGATAGAGGTAGTCGTTCATCGCCTCCGCGACCCGCCGTGGCACCTGCGTGCCGCCGGGTCCGTCGAAGTACGCGATCGGGGCGCCACCGTGCACGCGCTCGAGCGCCGGGAACTGTGCCCGAATCGCCTCAACGGAGGCCGTTCCCTTCCCCTGCACTCCACTCTGCTCCCTGCCAGCCTGAACCGGAGTCATGAGATTGTCCCCCCCGCCATCTGTTCGAGGTATTTCACCGCTTCCACGTGGTCGGCCTCCTCGCCGAGCGCCGTGTGCGCCGCGCGGAAGAGCTCCGAGGTGAGCTGAATGAGAGGCGACGGCACGCGCTCGTCGCGTGCCACCTGCGCGGCAATCTTGACGTCCTTGTCGAGGAGCGCCAGGCGAAATGTCCGCGGGAACGCGCGCGTGAGCACGCGCTCCGGGAACAGGTTCATCGAGGAGTTGGAGCGCCCGCTCGATGCGTTGATCACGTCCAGCGCGATCTCCGGCCTGACGCCGGCGCGCGACAGCGCGAGCAGCCCCTCGCCAGCGCTCCAGATGTGGACGGCGAGCAGCGCGTTGTTCACCGCCTTCAGCGCGTCGCCGGCGCCGATCGGGCCGCAGTGCACGGTCTTCTCGCCCATCGCCTTCAGCACCGGCATCGCGCGCTCCATCAGCTTGGGGTCGCCGCCGACCATGATGGTCAGCGTCCCCTTCTCCGCGCCGATGGTGCCGCCCGACACCGGGGCGTCGATGAACCCGATCCCCCGCTCGGCGAGCCGCGCGGCGATGCGCTGCGAGGTGGCCGGATCACCGGACGTGCAGTCGATGACGAGCGTCCCCTTCTCGAGCCCAGCGAGCAGGCCGTCCGGACCGTCCAGCAGCGACTCGACGTCGCGTGACGTCGGCAGGCAGGTGACGACGAACGCGGCGCCGCGCGCCGCGTCGGCGGGCGACGATGCGGCGCGCACAGAGTGCGCCGCTGCGAACGCCTGCGCCTTGTACGCCGTGCGGTTCCACACGGCGAGCGCGAACTCAGGAATGGCAAGGTGGCGAGCCATCGGGGTCCCGATGGCGCCGAGGCCTAGGAAGGCAATCGAGGTGGGCATGCAACACCAAGGTGCAGGGGAACGGGCACGAAACCGCGTGCCCTGAATATCGCGCACGCCCGGAAGAAACGAAAACGCCGCCCCGAAGGGCGGCGCTTCCGTTCCCAGGAGAACTCGAGCAACCGACGGGGGGTGCCGGCCCCCCACCAGCGCCGGCGATCCACACCCGACGGCGCTCGATCGTTGTTAGTACCCTTGATCGCGGAGAAGGTTGCAGGTGCAGAGAAACAACAGAGAGACAACAGAGAGACAACAGAGAGACAACAGTTACTGCGAGGGAGTCCGAAGCCCATCGGTTTTCACTGTTGTCTCTCTGTTGTTTGTCTGTTGTCTCTCTGTTGTCTCTCTTTACATCGCGAACCAGTACTGCGCTTTCACCAGCAGCGTATTGTCCGGCCGCGCCCGGAACAGGTCGCGCAAATCGCGCCCGGCCTCGAACGAGCCAGGGTTCATCCCGTTCTGCTGCCGCCCCTGCGACCAGACAAAGAACAGCGTCGAGCCCGGGCGGTACTCCCAGCGCACCACGGTGTTCGAGCGGAATTCCTTGAAGTTGAAGCTGCTGAGCGGCGCCCCCGACCCGTACGGCTTGTAGCGTCCGGAATAGCGCCGCGCGGCGGGATCGTCGAACTCACGCAGGTTGCTGTACGCGCCCGTCGCCACAAAGGGCGACGCGTACATCTGGAGGCTTAGCGTGCGCGTGGCGGTGATGTCGAGCCGTGAGGTGAAGGCGGCCACGTTCTGGTCGAGGCGCGCGAACGTGTAGTGCGTGGTGCCCGCCCCGTCCCTGACGTTGCCGTACCACTGCGCGTCGTTCACGATGCGCTGATACGACAGGCCAAGGCTTGCCTGCAGCCGGCTCGCCACCCGGATGGCCACCTGCGGGTCCACACCGGCCATCCAGCTCCCCGACGCGTCCTTCATCTGGCCGCGGGCGAACAGCACCGGCTGTACCTTCCAGCGCCGGTCGCCCTCGAGCCCAAACCACCCAGAGCGGTTGAAGACCTGGCGCACCGCCGGCCCGCCGCGCGAGACGCGGTCGTCAAATGACGCACCGACGCTGTTGAGGTTGGCGCCGATGTGCCCCCACCACTGGTTGGTGAACTCGACGTGCGCATTGATGTTGCCGCCCAGTTCCAGCAGCTGGCCGCCGGTGTTCCACAGCGTCCACTGGTTGAAGTTCACCCGCGTGCTCCGATACCACGACGTGGGCTTCAGGTACGCCACCTGGAACCAATTCGAGTACGACTGCTGGTCGGCCCGCGACAGGAACCCGAGGTCGTTGATCTAGAAGCCGGGCGTCGTCCGCTGGTACCCGGTGAAGAAGCGCGTCTTGCCGCCCCCCTGCTTCTGCAGGGCGAGTTGCATCGTGGCGCCGCTCATGGATGTCGCGGTGGGATCGTAGCCAAGGTCCGCGTCCGGGCGCTGGAAGTTGTGCACGCCGTTGCGCTGCAGCGCGTCGATGGACGTGGCGCTCCCTTGCACGCGGCTGCCGGCGACGTAGCCGCTGACCTGGTAGTTGTTCTTCCAGAACCGGTGCCGGAAGTCGGCGCCGACCGTCCGTGCGCTCCCGCGCAGGTAGGCGCGCGACCAGTCGTTGAGCTGTCGGTCGGTGGACGTCAGCATCAAGCCGAAGCCGGAGTTGCCGCGCCGCAGGTCTTGCTGCAGGCGCAGCACCGCGTAGTTGGCCGCGGGCTCGATGGTGCGGTCCAACGTCCCCACTTCCCGCTGCGTCATCGCGTTCATCGCGCCGATGGAGAGGCCGTTCGACAGCCGGCCGGTGACCTTGGCGGCGCCGAGGATCGTGGTCTGCAGCGGGTTGCTGGCGTCGTGGTAGACGCCGCCGAACTGCGGTGACCGCCCGATGCGCCGCGAGTAGAACAGCCCACTGCACGACCCGTCGTTGCAATTGAGGTCGTAGCTGAAAATCCCCTGCCCCTCGAGGAAGAACGGCCGGCGCTCCTCGTAGAACTGCTCGAAGGCGGTGAGGTTCAGCACCGACGGGTCGGCCTCGACCTGGCCGAAGTCCGGATTGATCGTCGCATCGAGCGTCAGGTTCGAGGTGAGCCCGTACTTGACGTCGGCGCCGGCCGTCGCCGCCTGCTGCCGCCCGAAGCCGCCGCTCGCCCGCTGATGCGACACGTCCTTGGCCACGGAGTACGGCGTCGCCTCGAGCCGGCGCGGCGGCGTGATGCGGTTGAGCCCGCGCAGCTCGCCGAATTGCGACACCATGCCCGGTTGGTTGCGGCGATACAGCGGCCACGACAGCCGCTCGCTGGTGCGCCCGACATCGCGCCAGATCGCGAACCCGAACGTGTGCGCGTCAGCATTGGCGAAGCGCATCTGGCTGAACGGAATCCGGTACTCGGCGGTCCACGCGTCCTTCTCGATGCGCGTGGCGACGGACCAGACGGCGTCCCACGAGAGATCCTCGTTGCCATCGTTGCTCATGTACACGTCGCGCTGCACGCCGGCGGGATTCACCGTGAACCGGTAGCCCGTGCGGCGGTCGTGGTACGAGTCGACCATCAGGTGCAGCCAGTCGCTCTGCGTGCGCACGTCACGACGCGAGAGCAGCGCGCGCAGGGAGTCGGGACGCGGGTCGAAGGCGCGCACGAACACGTACAGATAGCGGTCGTCATACGTCACGCGCGCCTCGGTGCGAAACGCGCCAGGCTCGCCGTTCTCGACGGGATCGAACTGCCGGAACGAGTCGATGATTTGCGCGCCGCGCCACACTTCGTCGTCGTCTCGCCCGTCCACGACCACGGCGCGCGCCGCGCGCGTCGCCTCGGCGATGGTCGGTGACGCCCGACGCGCGACTGGATCGGTGGCGGACCGGACGGTGGGCGCGGTGTTCGCGGCAACTACCACCTGCAACGCCAGGAGGAGGGTGCTGACCATCGGAGGAGCCTCGGGACCAGGGGGACGCGGAAGCCGTACGCACGCGGGCTGATGGAGTTTCGACAGCGCGGATCGGCAAAGGGTTGCAGGTGGTATCTCCGGCCGGTACTTTGCCGCCACGTCGCGCAATCATTAGCGACCTCGAGCCCGGACGGGTCCCATGACGCCCAAGCAGAAACCCGACCACAAGGACGTTGCCGCGCTGCTGGCGCCCGACATCCTTGAACTGCTCGATTCGGCGCCCGGATCCATCGCCGTCGAGACGGCGGAGCTGCATCCGGCGGACCTCGCCGACGTCGCGGAAGAGCTGCCGCGCGCGGCGCTCCCCGCGTTCCTTGCCGCGCTCCCGTCCGACCGCGCGGCCGACGTGCTGGAGTACCTCGACGACGACCTGCGCGCCGAGTTGCTCGAGCAGATGAGCACCGAGCAGGCCGCGCCGCTCGTCGCGGAGATGACCCCCGACGAGCGCGCCGACGTGCTCGACGACGTGGACGAGGAGACCGCCGAGGACATCCTCGACGCCATCCCGGAAGAGACCCGCCTCGAGACGGAACGCCTGCTCGAGTACCCGGCGGACAGCGCCGGCGGCCTGATGACGACGGAGGTCGTCTCGGTGCTGGAGACCGACACGGTCGAGTCGGCCCTCACGCAGGTGCGCGCCATCGCGCGCGGCGGGCGCCGGGAGGCGATGAACACCATTTACGCGGTGAGCGCGTCTGGCTCCCTCACCGGCGTTCTCTCGCTGCGCGAACTGCTCGCCGCCGCCGAGGGGGCGCGCATCCAGGATGTCGCGTGGACCGAGGTGCAACGCGTCGTCGGTACCGCCGATCGTGAAGAGGTGGCGCGCGTCACGTCCGAGTACGACCTCGTCGCTGTCCCCGTGGTGGACGAACGCGGCCGGCTGCTCGGCGCCGTCACCGTCGACGACGTCATCGATGCCATCCAGGAAGAGCAGACCGAGGACGTGCAGAAGCTCGGCGGTATGGAGGCCCTCGAGGACCCGTACATGCAGACCGGCTTCCTCGCGCTGCTCAAGAAGCGCGCCGGGTGGCTCAGTGTGCTCTTCGTCGGCGCCATGCTCACGGAGAGCGCGATGAGCTACTTCGACAGCGAGCTGCGCCGCGCCGCCGTGCTCATGCTCTTCGTCCCGCTGATCATCGGCTCGGGCGGCAACTCCGGATCGCAGGCCACCTCGCTGATCATCCGGTCGTTGGCGCTGGGGGAGGCACGGCTCGGCGACTGGTGGCGCGTGGCGATCCGGGAGCTCTCCTCGGGGCTTTCGCTCGGCAGCATTCTCGGCGTGCTCGGCGCCCTGCGAGTCCTGATCTGGCAGGCCATGGCCGGCAAGGGTTATCACATCGGCCCGATGCAGATCGGCAACGACTACGGCGAGCACTACGTGCTGGTCGCGATGACCGTCGGCCTCACGCTGGTCGGCGTGGTGACGTTTGGCACGCTGACGGGCTCGATGCTCCCGTTCCTGCTGCGCCGCCTGGGCTTCGATCCCGCGTCGGCGTCGGCGCCGTTCGTCGCGACGCTCGTGGACGTCACGGGACTGGTGATCTACTTCACCGTCGCCCTGCTCGTCCTCAGCGGCACGCTGCTGTAACGCGGTGACGCGGCCTCCCACGAGCGCGGCGGTGCCGGCGTCCACCTGGCGCGCGACGCTGCTCGTCGCGCTCGCCGCTTGCGGCTTCGGCTCTATTTCCGTCCTGATGGTGCTGGGCTACCGCGAGGATCTCACCCTCGCCGGGACGATGGCCTGGCGCTACCTGCTCGCCACGCCGTTTCTGCTCGCCATCGCCGGCCGCGGCTTGCGCGAACTCACGTGGCCGCGCGGTCTCGTGCTCCTTGTCGCCGGCGGACTGGGTCAAGTGGCGATCAGCGGCATCTCGCTGTACTCCCTGCGCTGGCTCGACGTCGCGACGCTCGGGTTCCTCTTCTACACGTTTCCGGCCTGGGTCGTCGTGATCTCGGCGATCCGCGGGCTCGAGCGCGTGGAGAAGCGCAAGATCATCGCGCTGGCGCTCGCGCTCGGCGGATTGGCCGTGATCATCGGCGCGCCGCGCGCTGACGCCCTGCCGCTCGCCGGTGTGGTCTGCGCGCTCGGCGCGGCGGTCATCTACGCGGCGTACATCCCGCTGCTGCACGCCATGCGCGGCCCGCTCTCCGCTTCCGCGGCGTCGGCGCTGGTCATCGCCGGCGCCGGCATCTTCTACACAATCGGCGCGATCTGGCGCGGCGAGTTCCACGTCGGTCTCTCCCCCGGCGCATGGGCGGTGATCGGCGCGCTGGCGCTGGCGTCGACGGTGATGACCTTCATCGCCTTTCTTAACGGCCTCGCCGTGCTTGGCCCCGTGCGCACGGCGATCATCTCGACCATCGAACCGTTCTACACCGCGGTCCTCGGCGCCATCGTGCTCGACCAGCACGTCGGCCCCGGCACCGCGGTCGGCGGCGTGCTCATCGGATCCGCCGTGCTCCTCCTGCAACGAGAGCCGACCTCGCCATGACCGCCCCGTCGCCGACCGTCTTCGATCGCCACGCCCGTGCCGGCGTCGGGTTCACGCTCCTGGCGGCGAGCGGCTTCGCCGCCGTCTCCATCCTGACCAGCGTCGCCATGCAGGCAGGCGTGACGCTCAACACCGTGCTGACTTGGCGCTACGTGCTGTCGGCGGTCGCGCTCGTTGTCTGGGTGGGCGTGCAAGGCCAGACGCGTCGGATGCCCACGCGCGACGCGTTGCTGTGGATGGGCGTTGGCGGCGGCGGGCAGGCGTTGATGGTGTACCTCGCGCTCTCCGCGCTGGCGTACATCAGCGCGGGAACGCTCGCCTTCCTGTTCTACACGTATCCGGTTTGGGTCACGCTGGTGCAGGCCATTCGCGGCGCGGAGCGGCTCGATGCGCGCCGCGCCGGCGCGCTCGCGCTCTCATTCGGCGGAACGGCCATCATGGTCGGCGCGCCCGACATGGGCGGCGACGCGTGGCGCGGTGTGGCGCTCGCGCTCTCGGCTGCGGTGCTCTACGGCCTGCTCATTCCGGCGATGCAGTGGATGCAGAAGGACTGGCCGGTGCTCGTGACGTCCGCGTGGTCCAAGATCGGCGCGGCCGTCTGCTTCCTGCTGGCCTCGGTCGGTGACCAGAGCTTCACGTACGCGATGTCCGGCGTCGCGTGGGGCGCTGTGATCGCGCTCACGGTGTGGAGCACGGTGCTGCCGTCCGTCTTCTTCCTGATGGGGCTGCTGCGGCTCGGGCCGGTGCGCACGGCAATCGTCTCGACGGTGGAGCCGTTCCTCACCGCGCTGCTGGGCGTCTTCGTGCTCTCTCAGCCGCTGACCGCGCGCACCCTCGCCGGCGGCGCGGCGATCGTCGCGGCGGTGATCGTGCTTCAGGTCAAGCGGACGCGCGTCGCCTAGCGAGTTCCTCGCGCACGAGCAGGGCGCCGCCGATCAGCGCGATGAGCGCGAACGAGAACCACTGCACCGCGTAGCTCAGGTGCGAGCCGTCGTCGAGGATCGGCTCGCCGAGTCGCACTGGGCGGTCTTTCCCGCGCGCGCTGTCGCTCGTTTGGGCGACGTAGTACGGCAATACGGGCCCGCCGAGCAGCCGCGCAACGGCAGCGGAGTCGAGCGTGCGCACGACGCGCTGCGCTGGCGGGAGCGGCGCCACTTCGCGCCCCACCCACGTCTCCGCATATCCCGTGACCGTCACGGTGTCGCCCTCACGGTCACGCCACTTGGCGCCGTCCACCGTCTTGCCGTCCGGAGAGTAGACCCATCCGCGATTCACCATCACCGTGCGGCCATCGTCGAGGCGCAGCGGGGTGAGCAGGTGCACGCCCGGCGAGCCCTGGGACGTGCGCGTCGCGAGTGTGACCTGGCCCGCGTAGTCGAACCGTCCGCGCGCGAGGACGCGATGGTAGTGCCCGGCCGCCGTGTCCGGTGACAGTTCGGTGACGGGCATCGGTGCCGCCGCGAGCCGTTCGTGCAGCCGCGCGTTGAAGGCCTGCCGCTGGTGCAGGCGATCGAGCTGCCAGACGCCGAGTCGCGCGCAGACAAACGCGAAGACGGCGACAGCGATGATCGGAATGAGGAGGGGACGTCGCACGGGGCGGGCAGGTTGGGATACTGGAAGCTAAGCGCGCGCCCCGCCCCCGTCCCGCGCTGTTGGGCATTCTATCGGAGAGACGGCACCATGTGCTCTCGTCCCCGAAACCCATAGCGCGACCAGCGATCAGGAGCGCGCCGAGCGGGTGGAATGTGATCCTGGTCACATCCCGCTGGGGGTGTTTTACCCTCGCGCGATGTCTGTATTTGCCATACGTTAGAGGCCGTTTTGCGCCGTGCCGCTGCTGGTCGCCCGTTCACGGGGCCTTCCTTCCGAATCCGCTGATGCCCGCTTCCTCCCCGATGCGTCGCGTTGCCGTCGTTGCCAGCCTGCTTTTCGCCGTGCTGGTCGCCTGCGGTCGTGAGTTGACTGCTCCGGTCGCCACGCCGGTGGTGAACGTCTTCAAGCGCACGGGTGCGCTGCTGTTCACGCCGCAGGTGGAGACGGCGATTCCAGCCGAGCTGCGCCCGGCGGCGCTGCAGCAGGTGGTCTTCGAGCGGGTGCGCATCACGCTGCGGCGCGAGGACGGCTCGATCGCGCTGGACACCGTGGTGCTCTTCCCCGCAGGGGCGACCGAGCTGACGCTGACCTTGCAGGTGCCGCTGCCAGCGAGCGCGCCGGCCAGCGGCGTGCCGCTGAGCCTGAACCTCGGCTACGTGAACGCCGCCGGCGACACCGTCTTCAAGGGCGGGCCGCTGCCGGTGACGGTGGTCCCCACCACGGGGAGCGGCAATCCGCCGGCCCCCGTGTCGGTGCCGATCTCATACACCGGCCCCGGGGCGACGGCCACGGCGGTGGTGATCGCGCCGAAGTCCTTCAGCGGGCTCGTCGGCCAGACGCTCACGTTCACGGCCCAGGCGTTGTCCGGCACCGGGCAGGTGATGCCCGGCACGCCGATCGTGTATTCGTCCTCGAACGCCGCGGTCGTGACGGTGGACCCGGCGTCGGGGGCGGCCCGCCTCGTCGGGCGCGGGACCGCGACGGTGTTGGCGGCACTGCTGACCGGGCCCAGCGACGTGGCCACGGTGACGGTGACACTCCCCGCCTCGTAGATCATTCTCGTCAGCGGCGGCGGCCAGTCGGGACCGGCGGGCAGCACGCTTCCCGCAAGCGTGGTCGCGCGCGTGCAGGCCGCGGACGGCGTGGGGGTCGCGGGGACGACAGTGACGTTCGCCGCCAGCGGCGGCGGGACGGTGACGCCGGCAAGTGCGGTGTCGGACGCGTCGGGCAATGTGAGCACGCAGTGGCGGCTCGGCCCGACGGTCGGCACGCAGACGCTGACCGTCACGGCGGCCGGGCTCACCGGCGCGCCGCTCACGGTGGACGCGTTGGCGCGCGCCGTAACGCCGACGAAGCTCGTCATCGGGACGCAGCCGGCGAACGGCACGGCGGGCGTGGCGCTCGCGGCAGTCACGGTGGCAGCGCAGGATGCCGACGGCAACGTCGTGACCCCGTTCACGGGCGACGTGTCGGTCGCCCTCGGCACGAACCCGGGGAGCGCGACGCTCAGCGGGACGACGACGGTGAAGGCGGTCGCCGGGGTGGCGACCTTCAGTGACCTCAAGGTGAACCGTCCGGGGACGGGCTACACGCTCGTCTTCAGCAGTGCGCCGCTCACCGCGGCCACGTCAAGTGCGTTCAATGTGGTCGCCGGCACGGCGGATCAGCTCGCCTTCACGGGCGTGCCCTCCGTCGCTGAAGCCGGTGTCACCGTCACGCAACCCGTGACGGTGGCCGTGCAGGATGCGGCAGGCAATGCGGTGACGGGCTTCACCGGCGAGGTGACGTTGGCACTCGATGCTAACGCGTCGCCAGCGGGCGCGGCGCTCACGGGTACGCTCACACGCAACGCCGTGGCGGGCGTGGCGACCTTCAACGATCTCAAGTTCCAGGAGGATGCCCGCGCCGATGCGCGCGCGTCTGGCCGGAGCCTGCGAGCCGCCCGAGCGGCTCGCGCGCTCGTCGAATCGGCCCGACCGATGCGCCGCATCGGCCAGCTAAGCGCCAATAGCGTCCTGTTCACTAACCCGGGCTACACCCAGTCCCGTTTCAATACCTTGCGTCTTGACCACACCAACGACGCGTCGCTCGTCTTCGCATCGTCGGTGTATGCCGAGCGCGCGGAAGCGGTGGGCATGACGTCGTGGCGTGGTGTGTACGGCCGGGGCACCAAGCTCTACGTGAAGGACGCCGACCTGTTCAAGCTGTCCTTCGACAGTCTGGCGGTGCAGATCGACGCCAGCGGCGCCATTACGCGGTTTGACTCGCTGAGCTTTGGCAGTCAGGATCGGACCGTCAATCAGCTGACGCTGAACCTGCCGACCGGATTCAACAAGACGTTCGCAAACCTCCAGTTTGGCACGCAGCCTTCCACCGGGCGATACCTGGCGGCCACCACGCCGGGGACCGCCACGGTCAACATGCAGAATCCGTCTCCCGGCTCCCACGGCGGCTTCGTCTCGATTGGAGCCGGCGTCACGCTGACGGGCTGGCAGGCCACACGCGCGTACGCCACGACGGGGGCCAGCTCCACGTGGAATGACCCAGCGGCCTGGTCGCCGTCGGGGGTGCCGTCTCGATACGACGACATCTCCATCCTCGCCGGCCACTCGATGAGCGCCGACAACGCGAATGGCGTGCGCAACGTCTCGCTCACGCCGACGTCCACGCTCATGCTCGGCTACACCAACCTCTCCGTCTTCGGCAACTGGACCGCGGACACGCTCTCCACGCTCAGCGCGATGTCCGGCGGGCTCGACTTCTACGGCAATGCGAACATCAGTGGTCGCATCGGCACCGCGCGGTTCCACGCGCCAGCCACGGTGCAGGGACTGACCGTCGCCAATAGCATTGCCATCTACGCGGGCGGGTTCAACGTCAACGGCCAGATGGCCATCGTGCACGGGCCGTTCACCACCGACAGCGCCGGCTACCTGCGGATGGTGAGCGCCGGCGGGTTCCTGCAGGTCGACGGCACCGCCGAGTTTCAGGGCGCATCGACGTACACGCATCTCACGGACGGCACGCTGCGGCTCGGGGGCTCATTCACACAGGGCGGAGACCCGGCGGCGTTCGCCGCGACGGCATCGCATCGCACCATCCTCACGGGCGAGTCATTCAGCGGCGAGCTGACGTTCACCAATCCTGGCGCGTCGGGGACCGACTCGCACTTCAGCATTCTGCAGCTCGGCGACTCGGGCTCACGAACCATCACCGTGCACAGCGACGTGTACGCGGTACGCACGCTTGAGCGCGGCACGGCCGCCATGGGCCTGATGCGTGGCGGCGGATACGCCCCGACGCAGGCCCCGGTGATCCACGCGGCTTCGGTGGTTTCGAGCGCCCTGCTCACGATGAATGCCACACTGCTGCGCATCTACGAGGCGACCAATGCAACGTCGCTGTCGTATGCCACGTTCGTGAACACCAACATCGTCGGCAAGGACGCGCTCACCGTCGAATCGGCTCTCGCCACGCCAGTGACGCCGACGATCAGCAACCTCACGTTCCCCATGCCCGTCGATACGACGTCGTTCCGGTTCGTTGTCGCCAACTACCTCGGCAGCGGCGGATCGCTGACGCTCAATCTCATCGGCATGTCCCCCATCAACTCCGTGGCAGTGCCGTCGCGGATCTACGCCAGCGCGGGCGCCTCGATCAACTGGACCCCGTAGCGGCTAGAACAACTGCAGCTGGTCTCCCAACTGGGCCGGGTCCACCGCGACCTGGCCCAGTTGCCGTTGGAGCCAGCGCACGTTTTCCGGCGCGTGCCCGCTGAAGTGGTTGTTCACGTAACCGAACACGGTCTTCACCCGCTTCGCGATGACCGGAATCGCCGCGCGCCACTGGTCGAGCTCCTTCGTGCGGTCGTGCTGGACGCGCGAGTAGTCCACGATCTGGCGATCCGGCCCCATCCACCGGAGATATGCGAAGTCGGCCGTCGGACGCTCGGCGAGCTTCAGCACGACCGAGCGCGGGATGAAGCGCGCGTCGGCGAGCGCCAGCGCCACGCGGTGCTCGCCGAGCAAGGCGATGACGCCGTCGTTGATCCACCCGCGCTGGCGGAACTCGACGGCGATGCGCAGGTCGTTCGGAAGGAGCGGCAGGAAGCCGGTCAGCGCTGGAAGCTCGACCGGCCCGAAGTCCGGGCCGAGCTGGACAAGCACCGGCCCCAGCTTGGGCCCCAGTTCGCGGGCCACGTCGAAGAAACGCTCCACTTGGGACTCGCAGCGCCGCAGGCGATGCTCGTGCGTGATCTCCTGCGGGAGCTTGAGTGCGAACTGGAAGCCCTCAGGAACGCGCGTCGCCCAACTCCGCACCGTCTGCACCGCCGGCGTCGCGTAGAACGTGCTGTCCACCTCCACCGTGTTGAACGCGCGCGCGTACACGGCGAGGAAATCGGCCGCGCGCGTGCGCGGCGGATAGAAGGGGCCCACCCAGGCGGCGTAGTTCCAGCCTTGGCAGCCGAAACGGAGACTACGATTCACGATTAGGTGCAGGGAACAGGGAACAGAGTGGGGTGCAGGGGGCAGGGTGCGGAGTGGAGTGCACAGAATGAGGAATTGATGCATCCTCTCTGCATCCGCCAGTCTCCCCCACCCTGCCCCCTGCACCCCACCCCCCACCCTGCCCCCTGCACCCCACCCCGCACCCTGCCCCCCGCACCCCACCCCGCACCCTGCCCCCCGCACCCCACCCTGTTCCCTGCTCCCTGCACCCATGAAGCCTCGCTTCTTCCGCACTCTGAAATCCCTCCGCGCCTGGTTCACCAACCACGGCTCCTCCGAGCGCGAACTCTGGATCGGCTACTACAAGAAGGCCTCGGGCAAACGCGGCGTCGTCTACAAGGAGGCGCTCGACGAGGCGCTCTGCTGGGGATGGATCGACGGTCAGATCCGGTCCCTCGACGCCGACTGCTACATGCAGCGTTGGACGCCGCGCAAGCCGACGTCCAACTGGAGCAATGTCAACGTGAGGAAGGTGCAGGCGCTCATCGCCGCGGGGCGTATGCAACCCGCCGGGCTTGCCGCGTTCGAGCGCCGCAAGGCCGAGCGCACGGGTGTGTACTCGTTTGAAAAGGCGCCGCCGAAGTTCGCGCCGGCCTTTCTGAAGCGCTTCAAGGCGAATGCCAAGGCGTGGGCCTTCTTTGAGGCGCAGCCCCCCGGCTATCGCCGCACCTGCGCCGACTATGTGATGAGTGCCAAGCGCGAGGAGACGCGCGAGCGGCGGTTCGCCCTCGTCCTCAAGCACTCCGGCCAACAGGAACGGATCCCGCTACTCGCCCCAGCGCCACGCCCCGTGCGGCGTGCGTGACGCGTAGTACGCGCGGCGCGCCAGCGCCGCGGCGGCCAGTGCGGCCGCCAAGGCGACCCACCACGCGGCACTCGTACGCGTCAGCGCCTCGCCGAGTAGGATTCCCGAGAGCAGCGTCGTGGCGACGAACGAGATCGTCGTGCGCTGGCCGTTCCACGCGGGCACCGTCCGCAGGCGATACACCTGCACCATGCTCACGAGCAGCGCCGCTCCGGCGAGGTTGGCGAGCCACAGGCCGCTTCCGTCGGTGACCAGCATCACCCCCAGCGCCGCCGCGAAGACCCCCGCGCTCAGCACCTCGCGACTCAGCCACGACGCGCGCAGGTTGTTCATCGCCCGCCACGCATTGCGCGGCGCGCCGAGGTGCAGCAACGAAGCGAGCAGGCCGAGGAGAGTGAGTACTGCGACGACTGCCGTCGCGCGCGGCGTCATTGCTCCCCGCGCGGTCAGCCACCAGGTCGTGCCCACCGCCATCTGCGTGAGGACAGTGAACGCGACCAGTGAGTTCTCCGAGGACGGCGCGCCCAGCACTTCCTCGGCGTTCCCCAGCACGCCCGCGCGCTGGGCGGCCTGATGCGGCTGGATCATCAGCGCCGGGCGCGTGAGCGACTCGTGGGGGAGAGGGCCCCGATGCGACACCCCCTCGCGTCCGTCGATCAGCTCCGACGCACCCCCCTCCCCTTCCCGCGCGTCGAGCACCCGCATCGGACAGGCCGCCACGCAGGCCGGCGGCTTGCCTTCGGCCAGATGGTCAGCGCACAGGTCGCACTTGGTCATATGTCCGTTCGCGCGATCGTACTGCGGCGCATCGTACGGACAGGCCCACGCACAATACTGACAGCCGATGCACTTCTCCCGGTCAATCGCGACGAGGCCGTCGTCGCGGCGATGCATCGCCTCTGTCGGACAGACCTCCACGCAGATGGGCCGCTCGCAGTGGTTGCACGCGATCGAGAGATGGTAGGCGAAGACGTCCGACGTCCACGTCTCTCCCGCGCGCGTCCAACCGCCGCCGGTCACCTCGTACACGCGCCGCCACAGCACCCCCACCGGGAGCTGGTTCTTGTCCTTGCACGCGGCCTGGCACGCCTTGCACCCCGAGCAGGCCGACGCGTCGAACGAGAAGCCGACCGGCGTCACGCGATCCGCTCCACCTGGGCCATCGCTGTGTGCTGCGCCGTGCCAAACGCCAGCGGCGTCCAGCGCTCCGACGTCAGCACGTTCACGTTGCCGCGCCGATCAATGCCGTGTTCATCGGGCGTCCACCACGCCCCCTGCGGGATGTCGATCACCCCCGGCAGGATGCGATTGGTCACCCGGCACGGCAGGATCATCGCGCCACGGTCGTTGAAGACCTTCACCTCATCGCCATCGGCGATTCCGCGCGCCGCGGCGTCAATGGGATTGATGAAGACCCGCTGCGGGAACGCCTCCTCGAGCCAGTCGTTGTTATCGTGCGTCGAGTGGACCCGATGCAGCGTGTGGTGCCCCATCACCTGCAGCGGATACCGAGCCGCCTCTTCGCCAAACGGGCTCTCCCACTCCTCGATGTACTTCGGCACAGCGGGGATCTCGTCCGGCCGCCTCATGTCGTGCAGTTGCCGGGAGAAGATCTCGATCTTCCCCGACGGCGTGCTCAGTGGGTGCTTTTCAGGATCCGCACGGAACGCCTCGAACGCCACGCCGGGCTTCGTCACCGGCTTGGCATACACGCCGATGTTCGACCGCTCGAACTCATCCAGCGTGGGGATCTCCGGGAATCGCGTGGCACGATAGCGGTCGAGGCACCACTCGACCCACGCGCGCTCGTCGCGCCCCTCCGTGTACGCCTCGCCTATCCCCAATCGCTCGGCGATTTCGGCGCAGATCCTATAGTCGCTCTTCGTCTCACCCAACGGCTCGACGACCTTCGGCATCAGGATCACTTCGTCGCCGTACTTCCAGCCGTCCTCCACCCCCCACGTCTCGAACTGTGTGCACGCCGGCAATATCACATCGGCGAACTTTGCACTCGGCGTCAGGAACTGGTCCTGCACGACGATGAACTCCACCTTCGATTCGTCCTGCAGGATGCGCGCGCTGCGCGCCACGTTCGCGTGCTGGTTGATAAGGACGTTGCTGGCGACAGAGTAGATCAGCTTGATGTCGTTCGTCAGCCGGTCCACGCCGATGATCCCGTCGGTTGCGGTCATCTCCCGGCCGCGCAGCACCGCCTCGGTCCACAGGAAGACCGGGATGGCCGCCTTCGCCGGATTGTCGCCCACCGGAAAGAGCGTCCAGAACGGCGCGTCCGGCACCTGATTGGCGAGCCCGCTCGCCCAGCCGCCGCTGATGCCCACGTTCCCCGTGATCGCCGCAAGCACGCACCCCGCGCGCACCACCTGTTCGCCGTACGCGCGGCGCTGCATACCGTAGCCCTGATACAGCACGGCGGGCTTGGTGGTCGCGTACTCGCGCGCGATGCGCGCAATCGTGTCGCGCGGCACCGTCGTAATGGACTCGGCCCACTCCGGCGTCTTCGGCGTGCCGTCGCGCGTCCCGAGCACGTAGTCCGTGTAGCTCTCCGCATCTTCGCATCCCGGCGGCATCTGCGAACCGTCGAAGCCGACGCAGTGCGTGCGAATGAACTCCGCGTCCACCAGGCGTTCGGTGATCATCACGTACGCCATCGCCGACATCATCGCCGTGTCGGTCCCGGGGCGGATCGGGATCCACTCGTCGGCGAGACTCGCCGCGCTCAGCGTGTGCCGCGGGTCGATGCAGACGACGCGCGCGCCCTGCTCGCGCGCGAGCTTGATGAAGTAGTCGCTGTTGGTGCCGTCCCGCATCTCGGCGGGATTCCATCCCCACATCAGGATGTACTTGCTGTTCAACCAGTCCTGCCGCTGGTTCCCCGTCTGCAGGGTGCCGTAGACCGTGGGCGTGGCGATGTTGATCGCCCCCCAACTGTAGCTGTTGTAGATCCCCAGGCAGCCGCCGAAGAGGTTCATCAGCCGGCGCGCCGTGTGCGAGCCGTTGAGCTGATTGTACGACCCCGTGCCGTAGGGGACGAAGAGCGCCGAGTTGCCGTAGGTGTCCTTCACGCGCTGCATCTCGCGCGCCACCAGGTCGAGCGCCTCGTCCCACGAGATCGGTGCGAACTTCCCTTCGCCGCGTTTCCCGACGCGCTTTAGCGGCTGGGTCAGACGATCCGGATGATACTGCCGCTGCAGGTACGCGCGCCCGCGCACGCAGGCGCGCAGCTGCGGCGCGGCGAGCGTGTCGGGGCGATCATCGGTGCCGAGCCGTGTGATGCGCCCATCGCGCACGTGCGCGATGAGCAGGCAGCGCCCGCCGCAGTTGTGCGCGGGGCAGCCGACGCGGACCAACCGTTCGGGAACGGTTGGAACCGAGGGCTCAGCGGCGCGGTGCGGCATGCCTCTTATTGACGCTCACGACGGGCGGTTGGGCAAGTGTGGAATTACCCCAAACTGCGTCGGCGAATTCCCACGGGGTCGGGTGTGCCGCGGTTGCGCTTGTCGGCGACGACCGGCACGTTCGATGGCGTACGCCCCACACGAGGCCGCCATGACCCGGCCCACGCTGCCTGGCATCCTCACCGCGTTGTTCAGCGGCCGCGCGCCGACCGGCGACCTCCCGCCGCTCGCGCGCGTATCTCGGATCGTCATCGTGGTGGTGGGAGTGAAGGCCGTGCTGCACGTCCTCACGGCCTTCTTCACTCCGTACGAGTTCCACCGCGACGAGTTGTTGTACTTCGGGATGGGCACGCACTTGCGCCTGTTCTCGATGGACTTCCCGCCGTTCATCGCCATGCTCTCGGAGTTGCTGCGGAGCACGGTCGGCGTCAGCGTCGCGAGCTATCGGCTCGCCCCAGCGTTCTTCGCGGTCGCGCTGATGCTGCTCACCATCGCCATCGCCCGACGGCTCGGCGGCGGTCGGACAGCACAGGTGCTCGCGGCGCTCGCGCTGCTCACGGGTCCGCTGTTTCTGCGCACAGGCGGCTTCTTCCATCCGGTTGTGTTCGACCAGGTCTGGTGGGGACTCGGCTGCTACGCGCTCGTGCGGCTGCAGGCCGACGACAACGTGCGCTGGTGGCTGCTGCTCGGAGTGGCTGGAGGCCTCGGCCTGCTGAGCAAGTTCTCCATTCTCTTCTTCGGCGCTGCGGTGCTGGCCGGCCTGTTGATGACGCCACGGCGACGTGACTTGCTGGGCGGCCGGCCATGGCTAGCGCTCGGCGTGGCGCTGCTGATAGGCGCGCCAAGTGTCGTCGGGCAGATCGCCCTCGACTTCCCCGTGGTGCGTCAGATGGGCGAGTTGCGCGAAGAGCAGTTGGTGTACGTGACCCTGCCGACGTTCGCCTTGGGTCAGGTCCTGATGATCGGACCCGCCATTGCGCTGGCGGCGATTGGCTTGGTGGCGTTGTTGCGGTCTGTGTTGCTGGCGCGGTGGCGCCTGCTGGGATGGGTCGCCGTGATGGTGTTCGTGCAGTTCCTGATCCTGCGCGGCAAGCCGTACTACGTCGGCCCCATCTACCCGCTCCTTTTCGCCGCCGGCGGGGTGTGGCTCGAGCGGTGGGACCGACGCGCGCTGCGCGCAACGCTCGTTTGGGGCGTCGGCGGGATGTCGCTTGCCTTCGGACTGGCTGTCGTGCCGTTCGGACTTCCCATCGTCCCTCCAGAACCGATGGCACGATACGCGGCCGCGACGGGAGTCGGTGCGGCGACCACCACCAACACCAACACACGGCTCCCGCTTCCTCAAGACTACGCCGATATGCTCGGGTGGCGCGAGCAAGCCGAGGCGGTGGCGCGCGTCTTTCGAACCTTGCCGCCCGGTGAGCAGAGAACGGCCGGTCTCTACGCATCCAACTACGGACGCGCGGGAGCACTCGATCTGTATGGTCGCAGGCTCGGCCTACCGCCGGTCGTGAGCTTGGCCGGGAGCTGGTACTACTTCGGGCCCGGGGACCGAGCCGGTCCGGCCTTCATTCTCCTCGGCGTGGAACCGAGAGAAGTGATCACGCTTGCCTGCGACACCGTGTTCGTCGCCGAACGGGTGAACAATCCCTGGGGCGTGGAAGAGGAGCATGACGTGCCGGTGACGCTGTGTCGCGGTGCGAAGCGAGACCTGAAGGAAGTGTGGGTCCGATTCGCGCGGGGGGAAGATGAATAGGCCAAGCGAGCGCACGAGCGGTCGGCAGATAACTCATTGTTAGACAATATCTTACAGTCGCACTTGACTTCTTGCTTGCAAAGTGATATCATATTGCCATCACCCTCCACGAGTGATCCTCCATGTACCGCGAAAAACAGATCAACGCTTCCAATGGCTACGTCTGGCTCCTTGGCCTCCTGACCGTCGCCATCCTGTCCTTCCTCTTCATCATCCGCAACGCGACGGAGCAGCGTCCCGGGATGGTCATTCTCGGCGTGCTCGTCCTCATCGTCTCGCTCTTCTGCCTGGGCGGGCTCTTCATCGTCAACCCGAACGAAGCCAAGGCGCTCGTCCTCTTCGGTTCGTACAAGGGGACCGTGAAGCGCGACGGCTTCTACTGGGCCAATCCGTTCCTCGTGAAGCGCCGCGTCTCGCTGCGCGTCCGCAACTTCGAGACGGCCAAGCTCAAGGTGAACGACAATCACGCCAACCCGATCGAGATCGGCGCGATCGTCGTCTGGAAGGTCGTCGAGACCGCCGAGGCGCTGTTCGAAGTGGACAACTATGAGAAGTATGTGAACGTGCAGACCGAGTCGGCGCTGCGCTCCACGGCCTCGCAGTTCGCCTACGACGCGCACACCGCCGGTGAGGAGTCGCTCTCCACGCACGCCACCGAGGTGAGCAAGCACCTGCAGACGGCCATCCAGGATCGGCTCAGCCGCGCCGGCGTCGAGGTGATGGAGGCGCGCATCTCACACCTGGCCTACGCCCCCGAGATCGCCGCCGCGATGCTCCAGCGCCAGCAGGCCAGCGCGATCATCGCCGCGCGCTACAAGATCGTCGAAGGCGCCGTCGGCATGGTCGACAACGCGCTCGAGCTGCTCGCCAAGAAGAACATCGTCCAGCTCGACGACGAACGGAAAGCGACGATGGTCAGCAACCTGCTGGTGGTGCTCTGCTCGGAGCGTTCGACGCAGCCGGTGGTGAATACGGGGAGTCTGTACACGTGAGTGAGTGACGGTAGACGGTGGACGGTGGACGGTTGATCACTACCGTCGACCTCCACTGTCCACCGTCAACCGTCCACCGTCAACCGCCTCAACGCACGCCATGACCCCACACTCCCGCTCCTTCCTCTGGCAGATCCCGCTCACGATGCTCGCCTGCGTCGCCGGCACGCTGCTCGCGGTTTGGGCGATCAGCGAGTTGGCGGGGTTCGCGATGCATACGTCGCGGATCGCCGCGATAAGCGCCGTGCTCGCCGGCGCCGCCATCGCCCGCCACGAGCGCGCCCGAGCCCGCGGCGAGAACTGTTCGACCGCAAGCAACTCGTAGCCGTCTGCGCCAGTATCTACCGTCCACCGTCAACCGTCCACCGTCTCCCTCGTGCCCCGCAAACCCTTCCTGCTCCGCATCGACGACCAAACGCTGGCTTCCATCCAGCGCTGGGCGGCCACCGACATGCGCAGCTTGAACGGGCAGATCGAGTACCTCTTGCGTGACGCGCTTCGCCGCGCTGGCCGCTTGCCGCCGCCTGCGGTGACCGACGACCCGGCGATGCGCGAATCCGAAACGGAACTGGAGTAGCCATGGTCTTCATCCCGCCGCCGCACATGCTGCAGAACAAGGGCGGCAAACCAGCTTCGCAGCACGACACGACCGTCGGCATGTTCGTGTTCTTCGTGATCTTGCTGTGCATCGCGCTGTTCATCTTCATCGTCGGCCCGCTCAGCGACAATCCGCCGCCGCTTGCCGTCGGCTACGCCGTCAGCGGTCTGGCGCTCATCTTCGGCCTCGTCGCGTTCTTCTCCTGGATGAAGGAACAGGGAGAGGGTAACGCGTCCCCCGACGACGGCAGCACCTCCGATCGGGAGTCCTGATGTTCGTCCCCTTCAATCCTCGCCATCACGGCTCGCCCGGCGCGCGCGTCGCCGCCGCCGTGCTCGCCGTCGTGGGCGCCATGCTCGGCGCCGGCCTGCACGCCAACCGCAGCCTCAGCGCGAGCACGCCGTGGATCGCCATCGCCGTGGCCGGCATCGTCATTGCGCTCGGCCTCGTCGTCTTCGTCCGCTTTATGTCCGAGCGCGAGGAGCGCGCGGCCGCCGCGTCGCCGGACGAGTCGGACAACCGGCACCACGTCTTGCTGATCCTCATCGCCCTCGTCGCCGGCCTCGTCGCGCTGGGGTTGTTCGTTGCGCTCACGCCGCGCGCCGCGGCCAGCCAGGAGGCGATGGCCGCCCCGGCGCCCGTGACGCAGTCGGCGTTCATCCTCACGCGGGGCGCCGACACCATCATTGTCGAACGCCTGACCCGAGGCCGGTCTTCCATTACCGGCGACCTGACCATCAAGGGCCAGGCACGGATGATATTCACCGCCGAGGTCGCGCCGGGGCCATTCGTCCCGACGTTCACGTTCAAGGCGTGGGGGCCCGGCGCTGACATCAGCACGACGCCATTGCAGACCGGGATCCAGACGATGACCGCCGATTCGGCGCTCATCACCATCGCTGGCGCCGGCGGTGAACGCCGCATCGCGCGGGCCATCAAGAATCGGCCGATCGCGATCATGAACAATGATTTCGCGACCACTGAACTGGTCATCCAGCGCGCGCGCGCCGCGGGCACGCCGAAGGCGACGGTGCCTGTCTTCTCGCTCTCCGGAGGCGTCCAGCTCGATATGACCGTCGAGTTCATCGGCGCCGACTCGGCGATCGTCGGCATCGCCGGACAGGTGACCCGCCTCGGCATTGACCAGTACGGCTACATCACCGGCGGCGTTCTGGCCTCGCAGAACATCGTCATCACGCGCGTGGACGGCGCGGCGGTGGACAAGATCTCCATCGGGCGTCCGGACTACGGCGCGCCCGCCGGCGCGCCATACACCGCCGAGGAGGTGACGGTGAAGACGCCGGCGGGACACGTGCTCACTGGGACGCTCACCCTGCCGAAGGGCGCCAAGGGGAAGGTGCCCGCGGTGGTGACGATCACCGGGAGCGGTCAGCAAGATCGCGACGAGTACATCTCGCTCGTCTCCGGTTATCGGCTCTTCCGCCAGGTCGCTGACACGCTGGGACGCCGCGGCATCGCCGTGCTGCGCCTGGACGACCGCGCCATCAACGGCAGCGGCGGCGACGTGCAGAAGGCGACAAGCGCCGACTTCGCCGACGACATCCGCGCCGGCGTCGCCTTCCTGCGCGCGCGTGGTGAGATTGACGGCGCGCGCATCGCGCTCGCCGGGCATAGCGAAGGCGGAATGATCGCGCCGCTGGTCGCCAGCACCGACCCCAAGCTCGCGGGCATCGTGCTGCTGGCGGGCCCGGCGTACACCGGACGCCGCATCATCGACTTCCAGCTGAAGAACGGGGTGATGGGTTCGCCGGATGTCGCCGCCGACAAGAAGGACAGCGTGCACAAGGCCGTGGTGGCGCAGTTCGATTCCTCGGCGGCGAAGTCGCCGTGGCTGACCTACTTCCTGCAGTACGACCCGGTCCCGACCGCGCGTAGGGTGAAAGCCCCCGTGCTCATCCTGCAGGGCGGCACCGACCAGCAGGTCACGCCCGACCAGGCGCCGGCGCTCGAGCAGGCCTTCAAGTCCGGCGGCAACAAGAACGTGACGACGCACGTGTTCAAGGACCGCAACCACTTGTTCCTCAACGATCCCAGCGGCTTCCCGGGCGGCTATGTGAAGCTGAAGGACGGCCGCATTGATGGCGAAGTGATGGG